>CAMFSN010000022.1 GCA_945983015.1 uncultured Bacteroidales bacterium | reverse complement strand
GGTGGCGGCAGAGACGTGGATATGCTTGCCTACCTGAGCACAGGATCCTATGGTCACGTGGGAATCTATCATAGTTCCCTCATCCACAAAGGCTCCTACATTCACATAGGAAGGAGGCATTACGATAACGCCCTTAGCCAGGTGAGCCCCTCTTCGGATGCTGCTTCCCCCAGGGACTATCCGCACTCCGTCGCAAGCCTCGAACTTACGGGTAGGGAAAGTATCCTTGTCGAAGAAAGAGAATTGGCCCTGGGACATATCCTTAACCAGCCCCAGACGGAAGCCCGCCAGGATAATCTCCTTGATCTCCACGTTTACTTTCCAGCTGCCATCTATCTTCTCGGCAACTCTTATCTTGCCTTCTTCCAGTTCCTTAAGCGTGCGCTGGAAGAGCTCCATATTTACTTCCATTCTGCGAGTGTCTCTTTAATCCTCTTACAAGTGTTCTCATTCGCCCTGCTCAGCGGCAGTCTTACGGCATTTGTGCACAGCCCCAGCTGATGCAGCGCCTCTTTCCCTGGAATAGGGTTAGACTCCACGAAGCAAGCCTTGAATAGCGGCATCAGCTTCTCATTCAGCAGCCCTGCCTCTTCAAACTCTCCATTCAAGGCCAATCCGCACATCCTCCCCACTTCCCGAGGAAGCACATTCGAGGCTACGGAGATTACTCCATCCGCCCCTGCCCTTATCAGCTCGAAGGTCATATCGTCGTCTCCGCTAAGCACCAGAAAGTCTTCCTCTGATCCTTCTATGATCTGCTTGACCTGTTGAAAATCCCCGGAGGCTTCCTTTATGCCAATGACTCCCTTCACTTCCCGGGCTATTCTCAGGCTGGTCTCCGCCTTCATATTCACCCCTGTCCTTCCCGGGACATTGTACATTACGATAGGCTTGTCAGTGTGTTCTGCCAAGGCTTTGTAGTAGAGATAGAGACCTTCCTGGGTAGGCTTGTTGTAGAAAGGAACCACCACCAGAAGGGCATCCGCATAATCGTGAACCAGGGCTATATTCTCAAGTGTGGCGTTAAGGGAATTGCTGCCACAGCCGACCAACAGGGGCTTTCCGGCGGAATGTTCTTTGGTGATTCTCAGAAGTTCCAGTTTTTCTTCCCTGCTTAGGGTAGGAGTCTCTCCGGAGGTTCCGAGAGGCACCAGGAAATCAATGCCTTGCTCTACCTGGCGAATCAGCAGCTTTTCATAAGCCTGATAATCTATGCTCAGATCCTCCTTGAAAGGAGTCAGAAGGGCCGTTCCGCAGCCTTTGAACACGACAGAAGCCATAATTATTTGATAGCTAACATCTCCTTGAATTCGTGAACCCCTTTCAGATTCTCCGTCATCTGGGCTGCTACTACGGCGCCTTCTGCGAAGGCTTCGCGGCTGAAGGCCTCGTGGGAAATCTTGATTTTATCCACGTCGGATTTGAATTTTACCACGTGGGTGCCCACTACGTCTCCTTCTCTGATGGAGGTAATGTCAGGTTTCACGCCCAACTCGTGTCTTACGATCTGGGCAAGCACCTTGGCGGTGCCTGAAGGTGAGTCAAGCTTGCCTGTGTGGTGAGTTTCTTCGATGTGTGGCACATAGTTGTATCCGCGAAGGGCTTCGCAGACCTTGTCCACAGCTGCAAACACGGCATTCACTCCGATGGAGAAATTGGCCGAGTAAATCATCGGTGTATCTGCTATATAGAAACTTCCGATAACTTTGGTCTTGATGTCATCCCAGCCTGTGGTTCCCACAACTACGGCCTTGAAGTTCTCTGCGAGAAATTCGTAGTTCGCCTTGAATGCATCCGGAGTGGTGAAGTCGATGCATACGCTCTCCTTTGCGATGGCAGGATCCACGCTACGCACGTCTTCGGTAATAGCTGCTATCTCAATTCCGCGTTTGAGAAGGACGCCTTCAATCATATGGCCCATCTTGCCATATCCGCTAATTACAACCTTCATAAAATCTAATGTTATTATTAATCGCTATATCTATATCCTTTAACAATACTTTTTCCTTTTCAGTATGGGCATCCAGAATGGAGCCGGGTCCGCAGATGATTTTCTTTTCGAATCCCTGCAGGTGCGGGGCATCGCTGCCAAAGGCTGCGACCTTTCCCTTGAAGCCTTCCGGAACATAGTAGTTTCTAGGCTCGTCGCCTCCTCTCAGGCTTACTTCAAGGCGGGAATTGCCCTTTTTCTGCATCCAGGCCTTAACTTTCTCGTGACTGGCGAAGGTGGTTCTGAAATACAGTTGGCAGCTAAGGGAGGGGCTCAGGACGTTCTGGGGATTCAGGCTGCTGAGCATACCCACGTTCCAGGTGGTCTCTCCGAGGACTTTGTCCCTGCTCCAGTCGTTCTCCATTTCGAGTTCCATCATAAAGTCCATCCATCTTTCTATGGCACTGTCCCCGTATTCGGGATAACCGCTGTGGCTGGCCTTTCCGCTGAAGTGCAGGCTATAGGAGAGGGTGCCTTTGGTGGCGCTCACTGGGATGTTCTCCGTAGGCTCTCCTATGACAAGCAGGGGAGCGCTGAGTCTGCCGCTGAAGGCTTTGGCCCCGAAGGAGCCCGTCTCTTCTCCGCTTAAAAGCAGCAGGGCGAAGTCCCTGTGACCCTTTTCCTCCAGTGCCAGACAGGCGCCGAGCAGAGAGATCAATTGGCCTTTCGCATCGCAAGAGCCTCGGCCCCAGACGCTTCCGTCCGCTTCGAAGCGAGGAGGGATGTAGGGAGGAACGGTATCCAAATGAGTGCAGTACACCACTTTAGGATTCTCGCTCCACTTGAGGAGCAGGTTCAGGCTTCCATCTCCCACTTCGAGCAATTCCTTGTAGGGGGCTTCCAGTTGCTCGTATAGAAAACGGGCGAGACCGACCTCCTGTCCGGAAGTCGAGTCTATCTCCAAAATCTTTCGAAAGAGTTCTGTGAGCCTCTGGTCCATTATCGCAGTATATCGTTCAATACCCTGGAAGCAGCCATCATAGCTCCTTCTCCGGCACCTTGGATGATCAGAGGAGAAGGCTGGTAGGTGCTTCTTATGATTATCATATTTTCTGTGCCCTTGAGACTTCTGGCCGGATGAGTTTCATCTATCTCCTTCATCCGGATGGAGGCCTTGTAGCCCAGAGCAGAGCTGTCGTCCTTTACGAGCGAGGCGACAAAACGCTGGTTAGATCTGACTTTGTCTTCTTCCACAGGTTCTATCTCTATATCCTTCTCTTCGAGTTTGACTCCCGCTTCTCTCGCTAAGATAAGCAATTTTCTCGTAGCATCGCGCCCTAAAAGGTCCTGAGATGGATCTTTTTCTGTGAGCCCTATCTCCTGAGCCTTTTTAAGTGCTTGAGCGAAAGGTAGTTCGCTTGTAAGAATAAAATTAAGGGTACAACTCACAACCGCCTCTATTGAGAGGATCTCATCAGAGCTGGCGGCACTTGTGGCTATGGAAAAGAGGACCGGCAGGGCTGTGCCTACAGTGGTTTCGTAGCGTAGGAAGCGGCGGGAAAGCCTGGCACTTCTTTTCATCGCCGCATACTCGGCATAAGGCACACTGAGGGCCCTTCTGTTAGAGGATACTATGTTAATGCCGGCTTCCAGTACAGGGACGTACCATTTCCAAATGCTTTCGCTGTCAGTACAATCTACAAATATGCTGTTTGGACTGGCTTCTTCCATCATCTTCCGGAAGAAAGCCTCGTCTTCGCACTCGTGAGCGGAAATCGCGCAGATGTCGATATTGGCATCGCTCTCAGCGATTATCTTCAGCAGGGCGCTGCCCACCGCTCCCTTTCCTGCCAGATACACTTTCCTGTAGTCGTCTTTTTCGAAACAGAAATAGTGTAGGGTGGCGAGCGCGTCAAGAGCCTGGGATACAGGCACTTTCAAAAGCAGGTAATTCCCTTCGTCGCGGAATTCAAGTTGGCTGATGTCTCTTTTGTTCAGCCTCATACGGACGTCTTCTATGCTTTGCTGCGCTATTTTTCCATCTGCCACCAAGGCCAATTCCGCCGTATCCCCGCAGACCCTTTTCGCTATTCCTATCCATTCGCCTTCCTCCCTGGCAGGGTAGTCGCAGATTACGCTGCCCTTCTGCTTCGGGTCCAGGGAGTTGAGGATTTGAATGTCAATGCCTGCCTCCTGGGCCGGAGCCACCGTCGGGGCGTAGAGTACCTTTGCTCCGTGTGAAGCCAGGCAGAAGGCTGCCTGGTAGCTCAGTCTGGAGATGGTCTGCGCCTTTTTTACCTCCTTAGGGTTAGTGGTCATAATCCCTGGCACGTCAGTCCATATCTGGAGGGTATTCGCGCCTAGGGCCGCGGCGTAAAGGGCTGCGCTATAATCGCTTCCTCCACGACCCAGGGTGCAGATCTGAGCATTTTCGTCACCTGCTATAAAGCCTGGCGCCACGAAGACCCTGATTTCAGGATGGCTTTCTACCACTTCACGGATGCGTTTGTAGCTGTATTCCTTGTCCACACTGCCCATCTTGCAGCGAATCAGGTCCACGGAATCTATCCAGAGGGTGTCGAGCCCTTCGTAGGCTAGTTTTTTAGCGAGTATGGTAGTGGAGAACAACTCCCCGAAGGCCTGATAATCATCGCGCCTTGCCTCCAGCAGACGCTTGTGTATCTGCTCTATGCTCTCTTTGGTGTCGAACTGCTCCCTTCCCGTGAAGAGTCTTTCGATAATTTTAAAATGTTTTTTCTTCAGTTCTTCCAGCAGGGCATTCCTTTCTTCCTCACTACTTCCGCTCGCCTTGATGAGCAGGTCTGTCGCTCCGCTGATGGCGGAAGAAACCAGTACGACCTTGTCTTTTTCAGCCGCCTTGGACACGATGTCCAGAACTCTGGACATCGCTGTGGCGTCAGCTACTGAACTTCCGCCGAATTTTAATACTTGCATAGTTTATCTGTATTCTTCGTATTGCGGCATAGCCAGCTCCGAGAGCAGATCCTGAATCTGGGAATCTTCTCGAGGACATATCAGAAGGGCGTCAGGGGTGTCGATTATCATATAATCTTTCAATCCCTTGACAGCTACCAATTTGCCTTTATCCTGCTGGATGCATAGCAGTCCCGAGTCGTCCTTGAACAGGCGGTGGGAGCAATTCTTTGCCGCATTTCCGTCCTGGTCTTTCGGCAGGAGTTCGAAGAGAGAGTTCCAGTTTCCCATATCCGCCCATTTGAAGCGGGCAGGTATAACGGAAGCCCTTTCGGTGTTTTCCATTACGGCGTAGTCTATGGATACTCTCGGACAGTCTCCGTAGAATTTTTCCAGTTCTGAACTGCCTTGCCACAGGTCTGAGATCTGTGGGGCATAGGTCTTGATCTCTTCGAGTATCAGAGAGGCTTTCCAGACGAAAATACCTGAGTTCCAGAGGAATTCTCCACTGTTTATGAACAATTCAGCTATCTCCTTGCTCGGTTTTTCGGTAAAGGTTTTAACTTTGGTAACTTCACCTCTGGCTATGGCCTTGCTGCCTCCTGCCACCTGGATGTATCCAAAGTTGACATCGGCTCGGGTAGGCATTATGCCTAAGGTAATCAATTCATCGTTTTGTTCCGCGTATTCGAGGGCCTTTTTAATGGCATTCTCGAAATCGTCATTGTTTTCTATCAAGTGATCGGCAGGACAGGCTACCATCACAGCCTTGGGTTCGCGTTGCAGGATAGCATTTGCGGCGAAAGTGATGCAAGGCGCAGTGTTCCTGTTATAAATCTCCAGGAGAATATTCTCTTCAGGGATTTCAGGAATCTGTTCTTTCACAATATCGTGATATTCCCTTAGGGTGCTCACGATAATGTTCTCAGCTTTTATGAGTCGCGCCATTCTGTCGTATGTCTGACGGAGCAGGCTGCTTCCGGAGCCGTTCGGGTCCAGGAATTGTTTAGGCATAGCCTTCTTGCTGATGGGCCAGAATCGGGTTCCCAGTCCACCTGCCATAATGACGCAATAGTAATTGTTTTGTGTGTTATACATATGTAGGTATATATGCCTGAGGGTAGTACTCTATCTTAGTTTCGTCTTCGAAAAAGACTATGCTTACGATATCGAACACGACCTCCAGGTCTTGTGGTAATCTTTTTCTTTCTTCAGAATTCAGAAAGGCATTGGTAGCCGCCACCAAATTCCTCATCTTCTTAGCATTTATCTTCGAAAGGGGTTCCGTCAGGACGGGAGCCGTCAGGCTCTTGACTTCCACCACGTGCAGCACTCCTTCCGTCAAACTTATAATATCCAATTCTTTATGTTCGCTTCTCCAGTTCTTCGCCACTATGCGATGCCCCAGTCTCTCCAGGTAAAGGCAGGCCTGCTTCTCACCTTCCTTTCCCACAATCTGCCTTTGATCCTTCATAAATTATTCCAATGTTACAATTGTCACTCCACTTCCTCCCTGTCTGATGTCTTCGTCTCGGACTTCTTTTACTCCAGGCACCGTCCGGAGGTATTTCTGCAATTCCTCGTGCAGAATTCCGGAACCTTTCCCGTGTATGATTCTCACCGGACTTACTCCCAGCATTATGGCATCGTCCACATAGTGGCAGATGATGTCCAGGGCAGATTGAAGCCTTTCGCCTCTGATGTCTATCTCTGGGGAGAAATTCAGCTTTCTGGCCCTGATAGCCGGATCTACTTTTTCATATACCGGAGCTGATGTCTTCTTGGAGGCCTGTTTGAATTCATTGGAGGAAATCCTTTCCAGCTTGTCCGGAGTCATTATGCTGGACACGCTTCCTATCACCACCTTGACCTCCTTGGTAGAGACCATAACCACTTCTCCTACCATTCCGTTCGATTTTATCCGAACTTTTTCCCCAAGTTTAAGCGGCGCCGAGCGGAATTCTTCTTCTCGACTCTTATCCGGAGTCTTGCTCTTTTTCTTATGCTTGTTCAGCTGCTCAATCTTCTTGTTTATATACTCGTCGTGAGTTTTCTGCTGCTGAAGCTTGCTGTCTCCCAAAGCCTGGATGAATCCCTGAAGCTCGCTTCTGGCCTCTTTGGTCTTTTCCTTGTCCGCCTGACTTTTTCGTATGTCCCTTATGGTCTTTTCTACCTGTCGGTTAGCCCCCTTGACTATGTCTTCGGCTTCTCTTTTCGCCTCCTCGAGAATCTGTTTTTTCTGCTGCTGTATGTCTTCGAGCTCCTGCTGATATTTCTCCGTAAGGCCTTCCAGGGTCTTGTCGGCATTTTTGACTTTCTTTATCTTTTCGTCCAGTACCCTGCGTCCCTTGACTATCCTGCGCAGAGTCCTTTCCATATCCACGAATTCTTCTCCGGCCCTGCTTTCCGCGTCTTTCACCAGCTGTTCCGGCAGTCCCATTTTTCGGGCCAATTCAAATGCGAATGAATTCCCTGGCATTCCGATTTCGAGTTGGAACAGCGGGGCTATCTTCGAGCTGTCGTAGAGCATCGCCCCGTTGATTACATGAGTGTCCGGCCTGGAGGCGTATAGCTTCAGATTCGTGTAGTGAGTGGTGATAACCCCGTAGCAGCCCTTCCGGTCGAATTCTGCGAGCAGGGCTTCGGCTATCGCTCCGCCCGCTGCGGGCTCCGTTCCGGAGCCGAACTCGTCTATGAGAATCAGAGTCCTCTCGTCGCTGTCCTTGAGCATCTGTTTCATATCCAGAAGGAAAGAGCTGTAGGTGCTGAGGTCGTTTTCCAGGGACTGGTCGTCTCCTATGCAGACCTCAAGTCTGTCGAAAATGGGCAGTTCAGAACTCTCGGAAGTAGGGATGAGCATACCCCATTGGAACATATACTGCAGCAGGCCCACTGTCTTCAGGCAGACGGATTTGCCTCCGGCATTAGGTCCGGAGATAAGCAGTATCCTTTTGTCCGGATTCAGGTTTACACTGAGGGCGGAGATACTTTTCCCTTCTTTTTTCAGGCTCTTTTCCAGCAATGGGTGGCGGGCTTTCCTAAGGGAGAGGCTGCCGTCCGAAGATATGACAGGCATTCCCGCGACAAAGTCCAGGGCGACATTGGCCTTGGCAAGCAGGAAGTCCAGCTCTCCGATAAGTTCGGAATTGGCCTCAAGCTCAGGGAGATAAGGGCGCAGAAATTCCGTAAAGGCGAAGAGGATTCGCTGTATCTCCTCGGATTCGCGGAAACGCAGTTCTATGATTTCGTTTTCGAGTTCCACTATCTCCGTGGGCTCGATGAAGGTGGTCTTGCCGCTGGAAGAGCAGTCATAGACATAGCCGGAGAGCTTGCGCTTGTGGGAAGTGTTTACCGGAATCAGGAATTTGCCGTCTCTGATGTTAATGTTAGAATCTGGCTCGGAGATTCCCTCGTCCTGGGCTTTCCTCAGGATGGCTCCGGCTCTTTTCGCCACAGATTCCTCCTTGCTTCTGATTTCTCCTCTCAGGTGGAGGAGCTCTGGGGAGGCGGAGTCCTTGATCTCGCCGTATTTGTCTATTATATTTTCAAGGCGTCTTCTTATTTCGGGAAAGATTGCCAGGTGGGACACTTTCTTCTCCAGCAGGGGATAGACCCCGTCCTTTATGGAGGAGAAGAAGTTATTCAGCTTCCTGGATATCTCCAGCAGGGTGCTGAGTTTGCCTAAGGATATGAGGTCGATGCAACTCCCCTCTTTTTCCAGGGATTTGAGAAAGGGCAGGCTGTCTATGTAGCCTGTTAGGGGGAAGGAGTCCTCGAACATTAGAATCAGACGCATCTCGTCCGTTAGGGCAAGCCTCTGTCTAATCTCTTTGGGGTCTGTGGAAAACTCCTCGTCCGCCACTCTTTTGGTGGCATAATCGGTCTGACACCTGTCTGAGATTAAGTCTCGTACCTTATCAAAGCCTATCTTCGCTTCCGTTCTTGCTCTTGTCATCGCTTATAAGGAGTTTCAAGGTGTTAACATTGTCCACCGGACTGATTTTCCCTTCGCTGATGAAGGATATCCTGCCGGTCTGCTCGCTGACCACTATGACTGAGACGTCGTATCTCTCACTGACACCTATCGCCGCCTTATGCCTCATTCCGAAACGGGCGGGAATGTCTGTTCTGTCAGAGATGGGGAGGGTGCATCTGGCTGCCACTATCTTGTCTTCATTTATGATCATAGCCCCGTCGTGAAGCGGGGAATTCTTAAAGAAGATATTCTCTATCAGTCTCTTGCTGATATGGGCGTCAACTATGTCTCCGGTGGAGATGATGTCTTCCAGGCTAGCCTGGTGTGGAATTACTATCAGGGCTCCGACTTTCTGCTCGCCCATCTCGAAGCAGGCCTGCACCACTTCGTCTATGGATACGGCCGAGAGTGCGGTGGGGTCTTGTCTGAAGAATTTTCTAAGCAGGGAATCCCTGCCGTTAAAGGCCTTTCTTCCCAGGTTGAAGAGGAAGCGGCGGATTTCCGGCTGGAAGATTACCACCAGGGCCACTGTACCTATGTCGATGACAGTGCCCAGAAGGGCTGACATCATCTTCATATTCATCACATTTACCAGAAACCTGAGCAGCAGCAGGGACAGAATGGCTATGAAGATGTTAAATGCCGCTGAGCCTTTAATCCATTTGAAGGCTATATATATCACTGCAGCTACCATCAGAATGTCTAACACGTCCACGATGGTAATGCGTAGAAAGCCTATGTTCATCAGCGCGATATTCATTTCGCACAAATTTAATAAAAACTCTGGGATTATACCAGAACTAAGGCGCGTCCCTTTCTTCCGTCAGAGCAGATGCTCAGCTCTTGTGGAAGTTCCACCATACGGAGCAGAGGGCTTTCGTAAAGGGCAGGGAGAGCATCCAGATATTTGAAGTCGCAGAAGTCTGTGGGACGGGAGAAGGGGTTGACATTGGCATAGCCGGCGTTGAAGGAGGTCAGGTTCTGGAAGAAGTGGGAACCTTGGCTTGGCTCTACCCTGAAATCTTCAAGGCAGCATTCCACTATCAGCCTGGCTTCCGAGATGTCTCCCCACTGTATGGGAACTCCCAGGGATGGGATACTGGAACCCCAGCGACCGAAACCTATGAGCACGTAGCTTTTCCCCGCTTCCCTGAGCTGGCTGTTTAATCTGCTCAACTCCCTGGCCATCTCCGAGGTTTTAAGTATGTCGAAGTTTTCAGCTCGAAGGTAGATGATATGCCTTATCCCCTTAATCCAGCCCGGGCCTATGGCGCAGTCAGAACTAAGCAGGGTTTTGGATTCCGAAACTTTCTCCTCTATCTCATCCCAGTTCACCTCGCTGTTCAGCCCGTCTGTGGAAATAGGTCTTATCTGCAGGACATTGAAGATGGCCCTCTCATCTGCCCTGTCCAAGTCGGCGGCAAACTCTATCTCAACTCCGCACTTGACTTCTTTCTGGGTGATTTCCAGGAGAGTGTTTAAGATATCGGCGATGGGGAAGGTGTTATATTTGAGGATATGGGCGAAACTGACGAACTTCGGGCCCTTTGGAAAAGGCGAGTCCACCATACGCATATTCTCGTAATCCCAGGTGGAGACCACTTTCTTGAAATTCCGGAATTTGTTACAGTCTCTAATGCTTATGCTTTCCAGGTTCACCGCGTCATCCACCGAGGTTTTGAACTTGTCGGCCTGCAGGTTCAGGGCATACATTATCTGCTGTGTTTCCTTCATCGTCAGTTCGGGGGTAGAGGTTTGCAGGACATTTTTCGGGTATCGGGGCGAGAAGCGCAGCACCTGCTCTCCATCCACCACGGCCTTTCCCAGTCCGAAGGCCAATTTCACCACGCCGTCTTCCGGCTGTTCATATCCCGTAGGATAGTAGTTCACCGAACGTGCGACTCCGGACAGGGTAGGGAAGAAGTAGCCCTGGTCCTCGCTGCCGCAGATCTCCTGGAGCACTATGGCCATCTTTTCCTCTGAAAGGACATTGGCAGTGGAGGCTATATAGCCTCTGGAAGAGGCAAAGTACACTGAGGCATAGACGCTCTTGATGGCCTTGGACAGGAGTCTGAGCTCTTGGTCTTCGTTCTCGGTGTGAGGAATCATATAGGTGGAATAGACTCCGGCAAATGGTTGATAGTAAGAGTCTTCCAGTTTGGATGAGGACCTGACGGCGAGAGGCGTGCGCACATTGCGGATAAAGATGCGAAGGGCTTCGGTCAGATCTGAAGGCAGGGTGGATGCCACGAATTCCGAGAGTATCTCCTCGTCGGAGAGTTCGGAGTTGATGACATACTGCAAGCCGTTGTCCAGAATGAAGCGGTCGAAGTATTCGCTGGTGATGACCAAGGTCCTTGGAACCAGAACCCTAAGGTCTTCCCACTTGTCGTAAAGATTGTATTTCTGAAGTATATGGTTCAGAAAAGCCAATCCTCTGGCTTTGCCTCCCAGAGAACCCTCGCCCAGCCTTGCGAACCAGATGGTGTCGTTATAGCTGGCAGGGTCGAAGCGGGCCACGACTCCCAGGCCCTGGTTGATGCGGTAGTCGTGTATGGCCTTGACATTCATCTCTCGGACTTTGGACACGTCGGTGTCTTTGCCTATTACTATAGGCCTGAAGAGGTCTCCTATGGAGAAGATGCCTCTTCCGTAAAGCCAACGGGAGATGTAATTCCTTTCGGAGAGTTTGCGGAAATTCTCGTCTGAGATTTCGGCGATGATCTTCTCGAATTCTTGCAGGTCGGTGGCCCTGTCTATCTCCTCTCCTGTGTTCGGGTCAGTCAGTACGAAATCTCCGAAGCCGAATTCTCGGCCAATGTATTCGCTTACGTCGTGGGTGAGGGTCTTGGAGGTCTTCTTTATGAAACCTACTCCGAGTTGCTCCGCCACGCATCTCATATTCTCCTGGGAGGATTGCATTAGGAAGGGCATAGTCGGGTCATCCGCCTTGACCAGTCGGCAGAGGTCCACTCCCGCGTCGCTCTTCTCGCTTTCGGCTGGATCTCCCTTGTGCAGGACGAAACCTATGTCGGAGATGACTCCCAGTATGTTAGAGCGGTATTTCTCATAGTAATCTACGGCTTCGTCATAGGATCTGGCCATCAGAATCTTAGGCCTTGCCCTTTTTCGCATATACTGCTGCTGTTCGTTGAGGGCGTCCTTGATGGCTTTCCGGTTCTGCTGGAGCACCAGCATATAGAGCAGGGGCAGGTAGGTGGAGTAGTATCGCACCGAATCTTCCACCAACAGTATGGCCCTCACTCCCATCTCCAATATGTCGTGGTCGGCGTTCAGGCTGTCTTCCAGGAGTTTGATTATGGCGATGATGAGCTCGGTGTTGTTATTCCACCAGAAAGTATAGTCTATATGGCTGTTTTCTCTCTCCTTGATGTGCCGGTAAATCTCCTTGGAGTAGGAGCTCAGCAGGACTATAGGGGTGTCGGGACTGAGGCTTTTGGCCTTCTCGGAGAACTCGAATACGTCCATCTCACCTACGTTATACATAGTGATGATGAGGTCGAATCTCTGACTTTTCATCAATTCGAGGGCATCCTTGGTGGACTCGGCCCTTTCGAAGGAAGGAGGATTGCTCAGAGACAGGTCGGCATACTCTGCTTGGATACGGCTTTCTATGTGGCCGTCCTCCTCCAGGGAGAAATTGTCGTAATTGTTACAGATCAGAAGTATCTGCCGTATTCTTCTGATCATAAGCTGGTCCTGACTCTGAGTGTTTTTCATCATACTAATCCTTGATCTATCATAGCATCGGCCACCTTTATGAAGGAGGCGATGTTAGCGCCTTTCACATAGTTCACATAGCCATCCTCTTCCATTCCGTATTTCAGGCAGGCGGCGTGAATATCTGACATTATCCTGTGGAGTTGGGCATCCACTTCTTCCGCTGTCCATTTCTGTCGGATGGAGTTCTGGCTCATTTCCAGACCGGAAGTGGCTACGCCGCCGGCATTGGAAGCCTTGCCCGGGGAGTATAGGATCCTGGCCTTATGGAAGATGGCGATGGCCTCAGGGGTAGAAGGCATATTGGCCCCTTCCACGACGCAGTAGCAGCCAGATGCTACCAGGCTCTCGGCATCGGAAGCCTGTATCTCGTTCTGGGTGGCGCAAGGCAGGGCTATGTCGCAAGGAATCTCCCAAGGCTTAGCCCCAGGGAAGTACTTGGCTTCAGGGTAGCGGCTGAGATATTCTTTGATTCTGCCTCGTCTGATGTTCTTGAGCTCAAATACGAAATTGAGCTTTTCTTCATCCAGGCCCTTCTCGTCATAGATGAAGCCGTCGGAGTCAGAGAGCGTGAGTACTTTTGCTCCAAGCCTCATCGCTTTCTGGGCGGCATATTGGGCTACGTTTCCGGAGCCGGAGATAATGACTCTTTGTCCTTCAAAGGATTTACCCTTGAGGGCAAGCATCTCCTGGGCGAAGTAGCAGACGCCGTAGCCGGTAGCTTCAGGTCTGAGTCTGCTTCCACCCCAGTTCAGCCCTTTGCCTGTGAGGGTCCCGCTAAATTCGTCGCGAAGGCGTTTGTATTGGCCGAAAAGATAGCCAATTTCTCGCCCACCCACGCCTATGTCTCCGGCAGGCACGTCGGTGTCGGGCCCTATATATTTCTGAAGTTCAGTCATTAAACTCTGGCAGAAGCGCATAACTTCAGCATCTGACTTGCCGCGGGGGCTGAAGTCCGACCCGCCTTTGCCGCCGCCCATAGGAAGGGAGGTCAGGGCATTCTTAAAGGTCTGCTCGAAAGCCAGGAATTTCATAATGCTGAGATTCACGCTGGCGTGAAAGCGGAGTCCTCCCTTATAAGGGCCCAGGGCGCTGTTCATCTGAACCCTGAAAGCTCTGTTTATGTGGATTTCGCCTCTGTCATCTGTCCAGGGAACGCGAAAAATGATGACCCTTTCCGGCTCTGTCATCCTTTCCAAAATCTTAAAGTCTATAAGATAGGGATATGCCTCGATGTATGGAGCCACGCTCTCTACCACTTCTCTTACGGCCTGGTGAAACTCACTTTCCCCAGGATTCTTCGCGATGAGTTCTGCCATAAAACTCTCCACGTACTTTTCTGTAAATTTGTTCATAGGGTTTGGTAATTAATACTATAAATTCCAAATGATTCCGCCACCACTTTCGGAATCCCTTTCCTAAGGGATAGAGGAGAACCTTCGTCGAAAGGATGGGCACTGTTAGTCAGCAGGATAATGGCTGTCTTTCTGCTAAGGTTAATAATAACCGAGGTTCCGGTATAGCCGCTGTGACATACGCATTTGTCCTTTTTGAATTCTTCGGGGACAAACCAGGCGTAAGGAGACTTGGAATCCCAGCCCAGGGCGCGACCTATCTTTTTATCCTGAATCTTAAACATCTGTCTTACAGTGCTTTTCTTAAGAATTCTCCTCCCGTTCAACTCTCCTCCGTTCATCAAGGCGGCGCAGAGTACAGCTAGTCCTTCCGCATCCGAAAAGATGCCGGCATTGCCCGAGTTGCCGGAATTGAATCTTCTCGCCAGAGGGTCGTGTACGACCCCAAGCAGGATTTCTCCCGCCTTAGTCTCTGCACTTATCTGCTTAGATGCGCTTTTCCCCGGGATAAGAACTTCGCTAGGCACTATCTTCGACAGCATATCTTGCGGGATTTCCACTCCCTTGGGCAGGTAACAAGTATGTTTTAAACCCAGTGGGTCAAACACATTCTGCTGAACATAGTCGCAAAGCCTCTGTCCGCTCACTTCCTCAACCACATATTGCAGGCTAACGAAGCTCGGACAGCTGTAAATCATTTTTTCTCCGGCTGCGTTTTTCCGCGGCAAGTCTTTGATTATATAGTTCTTAAGAGAGTCTGCCTGTCCTTCTCCCCAGATCGCGCTGAGCGAATCCACATTTATATAGGAGGCCAATCCTCCCGTGTGCGTAAGCAAGTCCCTTATTCTTATCTTCCGCTCCTTCCCATTTTCCGTATGCCAATTCCTATATCCCTTCAGGTACTTGTCCACGGGCTCATCCAGCTTGATTTTCCCCTGCTCCACCAACTGCATCACTGCTATGGCAGTTCCAAAGCATTTGCTAAGGGAGGCCAAGTCAAATATGCTCTGGGTTCCCATAGGGATTTTTTCAGGGATAAGCTGTTGATAGCCACAGGCATTTTCGTAAATAATCTTATCTTCCTTCACTATGCACACCACTGCTCCAGGGACTGACTTGTCCACCAGTACATCCTGTTTGAGAACAGAGTCACATTTCTGCAGGATGGCTCCGTTCATCCCGAAGGCCTCCGCTTCGCATCTTTCCAGGCGTATAGGACTACGCATCCCCTGAGGGGGAATTGGCCTAGCGCTCGAACACGCCGACAGCCCCATCGCCAGGATCATTCCATATAGCCATATTTTATAATAGTTCATAAAGCTATCCGAGAGTCAGGTCACAAATATAATTATTTTCTAGGGGAACGATTTGTGAAATAATTAAATTTTTCCCAGCTTTGCGATATTAAACGATAGACTATGAAACGCTTTGTTAAAATCGGGCTTTGCGCATTGGCTCTCTGTGCCTGCGAAGCCATCAAACCGACAGATTTTCTGTCTTTTCCACGAGGAGAGCGAAATCCATCCGATGATCATCCTTATACCGAAGAGGAACCGGTTGTTCCAGGGGAGGAACTGCCAGTCTTGCCTAAGAACAAGGACCTCTATCTCTGCGCTGTCATAAATTCTGCGGAAGGCGGCAAACAGCTTGCCCTCTATAAGAACGGCAGCAGGACCTTGCTTTTGGATTGCACAATTGAGAACCGAATCTCCGAAGACCCTGACACTCATTTTCTGATAGACAGTCTGCTATTTACCACATATAAGGCAGAAGGAAAGACTTATATCAAAAGAAATGGGGAAGGCTATATCGAGTTCAGTCCCGAGGCTTTTGTCCAGGATATGCTGCAACTTGATGGAGAGATCTGGACTATGGACCTGCCTATGGAGGAAAGTGGCTTTCGAGTTAGAAAAAATGGAGAAACTGTGTTCTCCAAAAAAGACGGCAGGCCTTCAGACTTTTACATGGACGAGAATAATGTCTGTTTTTCCTACAGCTGTCAGATTGCAGATCGGAAATTAATTTATCTGGTAAAGAATGAGGTCGAGATTCAGGTTTCATCTATCAGTGGCGGACAGGTGCTGGCTGCCAGACTGATTGGCGGAAAACTCTGGACTATGGAAAGGATAGGGGAACAGTACCGCCTGAGTGATGGGGAGCAGTTTTTTCCATACTTTATGCCGGCAGGCTTCAGTTTTCTAAGCGCTGAGATTCTTCCCCTTGACGATGGCTCCTGTATGAGTATCCTGAATATGAAGTCGAATTATTCCGAGATGTGTGCTGACCTTATCTGCAGAGGGGATAATAGCACTCTGACTGGCAGTGGAATAGCTTCGTATTACTATACTGAGCAAAGTCCCGAGAGAGGGATATGCCTGAGCAAGGATGCCCAAGCCCTATATATCAGTTCTCTTTTTGAAAAGGAAGAGTACAAATTGGAAGGTCCCCGAATGCTTAACCGCAGATGTGCCGTTCAGCAGGATGGCAAGCTTTACGCAGCCCTGTCATATAAGGATGGGACCCTGCCGCCTTTTCTCTGGAATGAAGGGGAGAAGATGGTCTATAATATAGATGGACAGTTTAGCGCCATCAGTTTTTCTCCTCCCAGGTGATTTTTCTGGACAGGTCCGAAAGTACCTCGATATGGACTTTCAGGCAGTCTTCCGGAAGGAGAGACTCTATGTTTTCTGGCCACTCCATAAGGCAGAGGGAACCGCTGTCCAGATAATCGTAAAGACCTATGTCCAAGGCCTCTTCCTCTTTCTCTATCCTGTAAAAATCAAAATGATAGACATTTTCTCCGTTTGCAGTCCTGTATTCGTTCACTATGGCGAAAGTAGGGGAGGATACGGCATCCTCTTCAATCCCCAGTTCCCTGCATATAGCAGTGGTAAAAGTAGTCTTTCCGGCACCCATAGGAGCATAGAAGGCTATGAGCTTGTGGGCGGAAGTAAGGCTCAAAAACTCCTTGGCGGCTGCCTGCAGCCCCGAGAGATCTTTTATTAGAATTTCTTTAATCATCAAGTGCAAATTTACTCGTTTTTTATTATGCTCGTACATATTTTTGCTGCAAAATGCATAGGAATCAATGCGGTGAAAGTCACCGTGGAAGTAGATATAACCCCGGGTATAGGGATACATCTCTGTGGACTTGGAGATGCCGCCGTCAAAGAGAGTCTGCTTAGAACCGTTACTGCCTTGCAGTCTCTGGGCTATCATATACCGGGTAAAAAGATAGTGATTAACCTGGCTCCGGCTCATCTGCATAAGAATGGAAGTGGATATGACCTGCCCATAGCCATAGGGATAGTGGCGGCTTCCGGCCAAAGGAATCTGCCCCTGATATCGGATACTTTGATAATGGGGGAACTTGGCCTGAATGGTTCCATCAGGGCCATTAAAGGGGGCCTTCCTATAGCCGACTTCGCTCAAAGCAATGGATTCAAGCACTGTATTTTACCTTTTGAGTCAGCTATGGAAGCCAGTAGTCTGGACGGAATCAGAGTCTATGGAGTAAATACTTTGGAAGAAGCCATTGAAATTCTGGAAGGAGGGGAGAATGCGGACAAGTACCTGGTGAGAGGAAGAGAAAGCGCGGAAGATCCGGTCCGTATCTCCTCCGAAGTGGATTTCTCGGATATCATTGGCCAAAGGGCAGTGAAAAGGGCTATGGAGATAGCGGCAGCGGGAGGGCACAACCTCATAATGATAGGCTCTCCGGGGAGCGGAAAAAGTTCATTGGCAAAGGCATTGGCAGGAATACTGCCTCCGATGAGCAAGGAAGAGGCCTTTATGCTGTCTCTTATACACATCTCCGAGCCCACGAGACGGACTCCTA
>CAMFSN010000021.1 GCA_945983015.1 uncultured Bacteroidales bacterium | reverse complement strand
CTCTGAGAGATTTGATATCTGGAATTGATTGCTTTTCCGAATAATAAAGCTTTAAATATATCAAAGCTGAAGAATAAGTGAGATTAAGAAGCGGAGATATATGAGAGTAATGTTTATTCTCTTCCAGAGTAAGCGGAATGCTTTCCCGCCGCTGGTCTCTCATATCGTCGGCACTTAATCCTATGCTAAGATCAAAGTCTTTCACTTTATACAAGAGACGAACAACTGCTGAGTTCTTTAAGGAAAAGTTAGAGTATGCGGCTGAATTAAGAATATCCTGATAGTCGAGGATATGGTCAAAAGCATACTTGTTAACAGTTGATTTATCAAGATTATTATTCAGGTTGAAAGATAGCTTAATACTCTTGGTTAAGGGTTCCGTATATGAAGCGGATAAGTACATCTGGTAATCAGAGCCTTTAGAATCAATATCCAGATATACAGGATTTGTACTGGAAGGATTCAAATCTCTTCTATCTGAAGAGCTAACATCCCCTTTGAAATCCCCCCAGGCTTTAAAGCTTAACCTTCGTCCGGATTTTGCGAATTTATGTAAGAAAGAAGCACTAAGTCTGACATTATCTGTCTTCAAACTATCCAGATAGTCAGTGTTTGAAATGGAAATACTCTCTCCATTCATTATGCTCTCCATAGTGTTCGAATTCAAATGATCCCTATCCCTATGGTAGTAATAAATACTCCCGTCAAAAGTATTTCTCTTGTTTTTGGATGTCTTTTGAAGGAAAAGTGAAGTCGAAAGATTAAAAGTATTATCCTTATTCAGCGTTTCAATATTCTCACTTTTCTGCTCGAAATAATCAGAGGGATTAAACTCCGTCATCATCCTGTCCCTTGTCTTCAATGACGAGGAAACAAAATTCAAATTAAACTTTGTATTAAGCCTTCGTTTTGCAGAGCGGTACTCTGAACCTATATCAAGGGAGGAGGAACTTGACTCAGAATTCGGATCTTCCGGAGCCTTATTATAAAACCCTGCTATTTTCAAAGTCGGCTTGTCAAGATCAAAATAAGCCCCGTTGATATCGGCATTATAGCCCTTATTATTAGATACAGAGACTCCGAAATCCAGCCCCATTATCTTCTCCAATGGAATCTTACTGATGATATCTATCACTCTTTCCTTTTTATCCAGACTGTCCCTGAGGCTATAATCGTTTTGGTCATACTGGTCGTAAACCTTGACGCTTTTTACATCTTTAGAATATATCACGTCCAAAGCTGAAGTGATATCATTTCCGAAAAGAGCTTTTCCGTTCAGCAGTATCTTGCTGACATTCTTTCCATTAGCCATAATGGAATTATCTTTTAACTCTATTCCTGGCATCTGAGAGAGAAGAGTTTTTAAAGGGGAATCCTCTGCCGTATAGAAGGCGGAAGCATTGAATACCGTGGTATCGCCCTTGATTACCATAGAGACTTTATCTCCCGATATAATCACTTCAGCGAGCTGAGAAGGGTCTTCCGCCATCAAAACACTGATATCCAGAGATTTAACAGGTCTTTTAAACTTTCCTTCGGCAGTCTTGTAACCCATAAAATAAATCTTGAATCTTAGGGAATCGGAAGATTGGGGGATAGGGGTGTCTACTCGTCCATCTCTGTCAGTGCTGAAATACAGGCTGTCTTTTCCAGAATATAAAACTATGTCAGCCCCTGGCATATTAGAATGTGTGAGCGAATCCTGAACTCTGAAATATAATTTAGAATCTGCAAAATAATTTATTCCATCAATTATTACTACAGACTCGTTTCTGGCACTATATTTTATCTTCTGAGCCCATAAGAGCCCAGAAGATAAAAGAAATATAATACAGAGAATGTATTTCCGGAATCTAAACATCATTCAATATCAGCAATTTCGTCATTATCCACTTTATTCGCTCCGCCCAAATTTACCCTAAATTCCGCAAAACAGCAAACTATTTTATCCGACCAGTCCTGTTGATGGCTTCGCTATCCTCATTCTCACATCAGCTTGACTATTAATATCTCATAACATCCCAAGCGATGAGTTTTTCAAGAATAGCGTCTGCAAGGGTCAGCGGCGAGTTAAAAGCCTGTTTTGCTCACGGATCTAATATTTTGGCGGGGGCTACACGGCTTCTCGGCACCCACTCCCGAGCCGTGGGCGGCACGTCCCTCGAAGCCGCCAGCCTCACGCCTATAATCCTCAGTTGTAATCCGCAATATTGATTCCCTGATATTTCGCAAGATCAATTCCTACTATAACCAGGGTAATTTCCCGATTAGATCTAGGTAGTTTCTCTTTTACCATCTGACCTGAGACTAACGGTGAGTAAAAAGCCTGATTTACTCACGGAACCTGTCTTTCAAGAGCCTCTGGTGAGTAAAAACATCGATTTACTCACGGAACCTGTCTTTCAAGAGCCTCTGGTGAGTAAAAAGCCTGATTTACTCACGGAAAATTGCGGGTGAGAACAAATTTACATATTTTTGTAAGTATGACAAGAGTATTTTTGTAAGATGGATCTTATAGATAGCTTCATAGAATATATCAAAGGCATCAAGCGTTATTCAGCGAGGACAGTGCAGATCTATTCCGACTCCCTGAAAGAGTTCAGTCTCTATCTGGACGGAGAAGACCTGCTTTCATCCCTTTGCCCATCGCTTTTGCGAAGCTACGAAGTCTATCTGCTAGAAGACAGAAAGTTAAGCGCCAGAACAGTAGGTCAGCATCTAAGCGTGCTAAGCAGTTTCTGTAAATACCTATATAAAAAGGGACTCTTGAACTCAAATCCCCTCAGATCCATCAGCCGGCCAAAGACAGATAAAAGCCTGCCGGTGTTCTACAGGCAGGAATCCATCAAATCCTATTTCGAGAGCACAGCTTTCTATGGCTCGGAAGAAGCCCTCGCCTTGGTGGAAGGCAAAGGGGCTGGGAAAGCTTACGAGAAGATAATTGGCAGACTGATAATAAGCCTGCTTTATTATACAGGCATAAGGCGCAGCGAGCTCATAGGCCTCAAATACGGCGACTTGGACTGCCGACGCTCCCTTCTCAGAGTCAGGGGCAAAGGCGACAAAGAAAGGGAAATTCCACTCGAAGACTCCCTTATTCGGGAAATTTCACTATATTTACAAGCGGGAAAAAGACTTGGATTGAAAGACAGAATGCCTCAGGATCCCCTGCTGCTTTGCCCTTCCGGCATCCCCCTATATCCGGAGTATGTGGACAGGGCGGTGAAAAGGGAACTGGGAAGTGAAGAGAGCATCACCTGTAGAAAATCTCCCCACGTGCTGAGACATACCATAGCCACGGAGCTGCTTAACGACGGGGCTCAGCTTAACAGCATAAAGGAGATGCTCGGGCACTCTTCCCTCGCTGCCACCCAGGTCTATACCCATAACTCGATAGAAAAACTTAAAAAAACTTATAATCAGGCACATCCGCTATGCCGAAACTTGAAAAAATAACGATTCAGAATTGGCGTAACATCGAACTACAGGAACTGAGCTTTTCTGCAGAAATGAATTGTGTCTGCGGGAACAACGGAGAGGGTAAGACGAATCTGCTGGATGCCATCTACTATCTCTCGATGACCAAAAGCGCCTTCGGCCCTTCGGACAAGTACAATTTCCGCCATTCCTGCAATGAATTCGCATTGGCCGGAACATATCTCAGGGAAGACTCCATAAGGGACAAGTACAGCATCAAGGTCAATTCCAAGGGAGAGAAGAAACTGCTTCAGAACGGCAAGGCCTACTCAAAGATAAGCGAACACATAGGCAAACTCCCCATAGTGATGGTATGCCCCTCAGATTCAGCCCTTATCAGCGAGGGAGGTGAAGACAGGAGGCGCTTTGTCTCCTCGGTAATGTCCCAGATGGACAGGGAGCATCTGACAGAACTTCAAAAATATAACAAACTTCTAGCCCAGAGAAACAGCCTTCTGAAAAGTGAAAACTGCACTGACGACGTCCTGGAGAGCATTGACTATTTGATGGACAGATGTGCCAGCCGTATTTTCGAAGAGAGAGTCAAATTCTGCGAGGAGATAAGTCCGAGGATAAAACACTACTATGAGCTCTTTTCCGCATCTCGGGAAAGCGTGGAGCTGGAATATCGCTCAGACCTTCACAAGGGCTCCCTGTCGGAACTCCTGAAGGCCTCCAGAGGGAAGGACTATATGAATCAGTTTACCGGAAGCGGAATCCAAAGGGACGATTTCATCTTCCTGATGAATGGAATGCCAATTCGTAAAATCGGCTCTCAAGGACAGCAGAAATGTTTTCTGCTTGCGCTTAAATTCGCCCAATACGAACTGATGAAAAGCAATTACGGCTATCCTCCCATTCTATTGCTGGATGACATCTTCGACAAACTCGACCTCCGCCGGAGTGAAAAACTCCTGGAGATGGTCTGCGGAAAGGAATTCGGCCAGATCTTCCTCTCCGACACTTCTATGGACAGAGTCCTGAACATAATCAAGAAATTCACGACCGAAAGTATCTGCTACAAGGTGAAAAATGGAGAGTTCAGCCTATGAGAATGGAAAGAAAGAGCATAATGGAATCCTCAGATATGATGCTTGCCTACATCAAGTATCTTAAAGCTGCACCCGCCTTGAACACCAGAAGAATTTTCGAGACCTGGCGTAAGGAAAGCGGCGTGGGCGCATATACCCTGAAACTTTTCTTTAGGGACGGGACTCTATATGTCACGCTCAGTTCCTCAGTGGTTCGCAATTCCATCAAGCCCTTCATCAATTCCATAATGGCTAAGATAAACCAAAGTCTTCAGGAGGACCCACTATTTATCAAAGACGAGCCGAAAGTAGGATATATAAAGAAAATTATCATCAAATGAAACTGCTCATAGATAACGAAATACCTTTTATCAACGGAGTGTTTGAACCCTTCGGAGAGGTCGAATATCTGAGTGGGGAGGATTTTATCCCAGAAAGACTTAGGGATGCCGATGCCATTCTGGTCAAGGGGCACACCCGCTGTGACGCGGCCCTGCTGGAAGGCTCCTCGGTAAAGATGATAGCCACTACTCTTGTGAGCATAGACCATATAGACATGGACTACTGTAACTCTCACGGGATCTTTGTACAAAATGCAAAAGGCACCATCTCCGGAGCGGTCTCCAACTATGTCTTCTCCGCCATCTATGGCTGCGCGGCAAAAAGGAGCATTAACCTTAGTGGCGCCACTTTCGGCATTCTGGGATATGGCTCAGTGGGAAAGAGAATAGAATCCGCTGCTCGCGCCCTGGGATTCAAGGTCCTGATCGAAGACCCTCCAAAGTCCAATGTCGAAAGCCCAAGCCATTTCACTGACCTGGACTACCTGCTGGAAAATTCCGACATAGTCAGCCTGCACCTGCCGCTTAACGAGAGGACCAAGGGGATGTGCAATTCCCAATTCTTCAACAAGATGAAATTCGGCAGTTTTTTCATCAATGCCGCAAGCGGCGCCCTGGTGGTGGACGAGGATCTGATTGAAGCCTCTCCCAGATTGGGGCCAATCATCATAGACTGCTGGAACAATGAGCCGGACATTAACAGAGAACTTCTGGATATCACGGACATAGGCACCCCTCACATCTCCGGTTACTCCTACCAGAGCAAGCTTTCCGCCACGCGCTGCGTAGTCAGAAGTATGGCGAGGTTCTTCGGAATCAACGAGCTCTACGATTTCTTCCCTAAGCCGGACATAGAGGGAATGGAATCCATCAGAGTGGACATTATGGGAAAAACCCAGGGTCAGATAGCCAGCATCTTCCAGTATAACTACCCTATCTTTACGGACGACTTCCTCTTTAGGATGGCCCCCGAGAATTTTACCGAATTGAGACTTAAATACAAATACAGAAGAGAATTTCACATACTATAGCACTATGACACACGAAGAACAAATCAAAATTTTCAAGAAAGGCTTTCCTCAACTGGATATCGTGGAGCCTGCAAGTGTTTCTCACGGAATCGAAGCTCCGGACGAGAAGAAACTTCAAGAGTATATCGACTACGACCAAAAGGCCAAAGTCAATGGACGCTGCAAGTTCGTACCTGCCTCAGGCGCAGCTTCCCGTATGTTCAAGGACATCTTTGCCCATAAGGAAAGCAGCATTGAGACCTTGGCCCAAAATCTGGAAAAATTCGCCTTCTACGATGAGAAGGTGTTCGGGAAAGCGCCTTTCGACCCTGTAAAGACTGCTGACCTACTGCTTGGCGAAGATGGTTTGGGCTATGGCAGCAAGCCTAAGGGGGTCCTGCTCTTCCACCGCTACGAACACGAAATCAGAACTGCCTTGGCAGAGCACCTTATCGAAGGCAAGGAGTATATGAAAAATGAGGACGGCAGCGTAAATCTGTGCTTCACCGTCTCTCCGGAGCACCTTCGCCTTTTCAAAGCCGCTCTGGCAGCTGTTCAGAAGAACTACGAGGAGATCTACGGAGTTAAGTACAAAGTCAAATTCACTTTCCAGGACCCTGCTACCGACACCATAGCAGTCACCCCTGAGAACAAGCCTTTCCTTAAGGAGGACGGCAGCATACTCACCCGTCCTGCAGGACACGGGGCCCTCATCTATAATCTGAATGAACTGGATGAAGAACTCATCTGCATAAAGAACATAGACAACGTGGCTCACGAAAGATTCCTGCCTGTCTGCTCTAAATATAAGAAGGCCCTGATGGGTAAAGCCCTGATGCTCAGAGATCGCATCTTCGGATATATCACTGAATTCCTGCAGCTCACCAGCACCTCTGCCCACAACGGCCCTATCAACTACATCCCTGGCTACTACCCTGTCCAGGACGACCCGTATGCCACGGATGAATGCCAATCCCTATGCAACGAGATAGAAAGCTTTCTGTCCGAAGAGTTCTGCATCACTATGCCTGAAGCAAAGGACTGCAAGCAGAGAGCATTGGCCCTCTTTGAGAAACTCAACCGCCCTATCCGTGTCTGCGGAATGGTGAAAAACGAAGGCGAACCGGGAGGAGGTCCTTTTATCATAAGAGATTCCAAGGGCTCCACTTCCCTGCAGATTCTGGAGAGTGTACAGATAGCCGACCCTGAGCTAATGAGCAAGGCTACCCACTTCAACCCTGTGGATCTGGTATGCTGCATACACGACTACAAGGGAGAGAAATTCAATCTCACCGAATATGTGGACCCACAGACAGGATTCATCTCTTCGAAGAGCTATCAGGGAAGAGAGTTGAAGGCCCTGGAACTGCCAGGTCTTTGGAACGGTGCTATGTCCGATTGGCTTACCGCCTTTATGGAAGTTCCTATCGAGACCTTCAATCCTGTAAAAGTAGTGCTCGACCTGCTTAAGGATGCTCATCAGGAATAGTCTTTGAGATAAGGATAATTTTTACTATTTTTGTGGCTCATTAAACCTTAATCAAAATGAGTTCACAACTCGATAAGATAGTAGAATTACAAAGACGAAAAGAGCTCTCCCTGCTAGGCGGAGGAGAAAAAAGAATAGAAGCGCAACACGCGAAAGGCAAGAAGACAGCCAGAGAGCGTATTGCGCTTTTGCTTGATCCTGATAGCTTCGAGGAATTCGACTGTTTCGTCCATCACAGATGCACTAACTTCGGGATGGAGAAAAAACATTTTGATGGCGACGGAGTAGTAAGCGGAAGAGGCAGCATAAACGGCAGAATTGTATATGTCTATGCTCAGGACTTCACCGTAAACGGAGGTTCTCTGAGTAAAACAATGTCGGAGAAAATCTGCAAGGTGATGGATCTGGCGATGAAGACGGGGGCGCCGGTGATTGGCCTGAATGATTCAGGCGGAGCGAGGATACAAGAAGGGATAGATGCCCTGGCCGGCTATGGAGAGATCTTCGAGCGAAACATATTGGCATCGGGAGTGGTTCCACAGATTTCCGCCATAATGGGTCCTTGCGCAGGTGGGGCCGTGTACTCCCCTGCCCTTACCGACTTCATCTTTATGGTGGAAGGCACTTCGAATATGTTTCTCACAGGTCCGGCCGTAGTCAAGAGTCAGACCGGAGAAGACGTGGACCAGGAAAGTCTGGGAGGAGCTGCGGTTCATTCTCAGAAAAGCGGGGTAGCGCAGTTCGCTTATCCGGACGAGGAAAGCCTGCTGGAAGCTATTAAGAAACTCTTGTCCTTCCTGCCTTCTAACAATATGGAAAAAGCCCCAGTGAAGGAAAGTTCCGATTCGGCGGTGAGA
Organism: uncultured Bacteroidales bacterium; assembly: GCA_945983015.1. Classification (GTDB taxonomy): domain Bacteria; phylum Bacteroidota; class Bacteroidia; order Bacteroidales; family UBA932; genus Cryptobacteroides. Next base: position 9,740 of record CAMFSN010000021.1, on the reverse strand, counting down.
TTATGTCCAAAACTGGACAGCATCATCCCTGAGAGCGAGAACAAGGCCTACGACATGTACCAAGTGATAAACGAACTGGTGGATGAGGGCGATTTCTTTGAAATTCATAAGGATTTTGCCCAGAACATTATAGTGGGCTTTGCCCATATGGGAGGTGAATCTGTGGGAATAGTGGCTAACAAGCCAGCCTATATGTCCGGAACCTTGGATATAAATGCCAGCCGGAAAGCCGCCCGTTTCGTGCGCTTCTGCGACGCCTTTAACATTCCTTTGCTCACTCTCGTGGATGTCCCTGGATTTTTACCCGGGACCCAGCAGGAATACGGTGCAGTAATATCGAACGGAGCCAAACTGCTATACGCCTACGGGGAAGCCACGGTTCCAAAGATTACCCTGACCATCAGAAAAGCCTATGGTGGAGCCTATATCGTTATGTCCAGCAAGCACCTACGCAGCGACATTAACTACGCCTGGCCTTCTGCCAATATAGCCGTGATGGGTGCAAAGGGAGCTGTAGGGATACTGAAGGACATCACTGAGGAAGAGTATGATTCACTTTTCTGTAATCCATACAAGGCTGCCGAAAGGGGCTACATAGAGGATGTGATTCAGCCATCCGAAAGCCGATTCAGAATAATTCGAGCACTCAAGTCCATGAAGAACAAATCTCAAGGACTGCCTGCTAAAAAACACGATAACCTGCCTCTATGACCAGCGATCCACACGGACTCATACTTAGCCTTATCTCCATAAGCACAGTCTTTCTGTGCCTGCTGATTCTATATGGTTTATACAGCCTGGTAGGTCTGTATTTTATAAGGAAAGCCTCTAGCAATAAGCCCGCAACGGCTGATACGGAGGATAAGCCCCAGGACGAAGAGCAGCAGATAGCAGCGGCCATAGCAGTAGCCCTGGAGCTGCATCTTAAGGAAGGCAAGAGAAGAATCACCATAGACCCTCAGGAAAGCGATTGGGGCTCTCCTGAAAGAAATTTTAGAAGATATGAGCGATTATAAGATAGAAATCAACTCAAAGACATATCAGGTCAGCGTGGAAGCCATAGTCGCTGACAAGGCTTTTGTCAAAGTCAACGGTCAGTCCTATGAGGTAAAAGTTCCAGAATCCAGGGAAGATGTCTCCGGAAGCCTTTCCCCTAAAAAAGTATCCTCCACTAAGGCTGAGATAGCTCAGATGACTTCCCAGACAGAGCTCGCTCATAGAGCAGGCAGCATCTGCTCTCCTCTCCCCGGAGTTATTCTCTCCCTGAATGTCAAGCAAGGAGACAGCGTAAAGCGAGGACAAAAATTGGCCGTTCTCGAAGCTATGAAGATGGAAAATGACATTTTAGCCACAGCTGACGGGAGCGTGAAGGAAGTGTTCGTGCAGGTGGGAGACAGCGTCCGTCAGGGGGCTGAACTAATGATAGTGGGCTGATGGAACAGATAATAGAGAGCTTGAACAATTTCTGGCAATTCACGGGTTTTGCGAATTGCACTTGGCAGCATCTGGTGATGATAGCCATAGGATTGGTTTTTATCGTCTTAGGCATAGTCAAGCATTGGGAACCTCTGCTTTTGGTTCCTATCGGCTTTGGAATCATCATAGGTAACATTCCTTTTCTGAATGGCCTGAACATAGGCATTTATGAGGAAGGCAGCGTACTGAACATCCTCTATCAGGGAGTCAGACAGGGCTGGTATCCTCCGCTGATATTCCTGGGGATAGGAGCTATGACGGATTTCTCCGCCCTTATCTCCCAACCGCGGCTGATGCTGATTGGAGCCGCAGCACAGATAGGTATCTTCGGAGCCTATATCATAGCGCTACACTTGGGTTTTACCCCTACAGAGGCCGGCGCCATCGGTATCATAGGTGGAGCAGATGGCCCTACGGCCATCTTCCTCAGTTCCAAGCTGGCGCCGGAGCTGATGGGGGCTATCGCCGTGTCCGCCTACAGCTATATGGCCCTGGTTCCGGTAATCCAGAAACCCATTATGCTGCTGCTAACCACTAAAAAGGAAAGGTGCATCAGGATGAAAGAGCCTCGTCAGGTGAGCCAGAAAGAGAAAATCCTCTTCCCTGTCATCGGTTTCATCTGCACCGCCTTCATAGTTCCTTCAGCAATTCCGCTTTTGGGAATGCTGTTCTTTGGAAATCTGCTGAAGGAATCGGGAGTTACCCGAAGATTGGCCCAGACCGCCAGCGGTCCGCTTATCGACGTAGTCACCACCCTTATCGGACTGACCGTGGGAGCATCCACACAGGCCAATGTCTTTTTGAGCTCAAGGAGCATTAAAATATTCTTTTTAGGGCTCCTGTCTTTCATAATAGCCACCACCTGTGGTGTACTATTTGCTAAATTTATGAACCTGTTCTGCAAGAAGGGAAACAAAATCAACCCTCTCATCGGCAATGCAGGGGTTTCCGCCGTACCAGACTCGGCGAGGGTCTCAGAAAGTGTGGGACTGGAAGCTGATCCCGGGAATCACCTTTTGATGCACGCTATGGCCCCGAACGTGGCAGGAGTGATAGGTTCTGCCGTGGCTGCAGGCATACTACTAGGATTCTTATCGTAAAAAATATAATATAAGATATTTATGCAAAACAAATTACAAGAACTCACAGACAGGCTCTATCAGGAAGGTCTGTCAAAAGGAAAGGAAGAAGGCGACAAATACCTTTCCGATGCCAGGGAGCAAAGTGCCCAGATCATAGCTCAGGCCGAGGAAAAAGCCGCAGAGATCATAGCTCAGGCTCAGGCTCAGGCTCAAGATCTGAGTCACAAGGCCGCTTCTGACGTAAAGATGGCTTCTCAGCAAGCGCTTCAGGCTACAAAAAAGGATATAGAAGACCTGCTTCTTCACGCCTGCGTAGATAAGGCCCTTAAAGAACAGCTCTCTGATGGCAAACTCCTTAAGGAATTGCTTATGGAGGTAGCTAAGAAATTCTCCGCACAGGAGAGTTGCGATTTGAAACTCATCCTTCCGGAAAAATTGCAGGAAGAACTGGAAGGCTGGATCAAAAAGGAACTTGGCAAAGAACTCGGAAGCGAGATTAAGGCCGAATTTTCTAAAAAACTGCAGGGCGGCTTCTGCATTGGCCCTAAGGACGGAAGCTATTTCATCAGCCTTAGTGATCAGACCTTCGACTCTCTGATCTGTGAATATCTGCGTCCTGTAACTAAAAAACTTTTGTTCGGTGAATAATTACGAATATATAATCGCATCTCTTCCCGATATCAGTTCTTCTTTTAGAGGAGAGCTTGATTATCAGGATGTTTTGGATCAGATTCGCAGCCAGCTCTCAGGAAAGGACAAAGCTATTTTCGACTTTCTGCAGCAGGGATTCGATCCGGAGAACTTGAATTCAGACTTTTACCTTCAGGCCAGAAAAAGTCCCAATGCCTTTGTCAAAGCATATTTCGAATATGACAGAAGGGTGAGGAACTGTAAGGTCTCTTTCCTGAACAAAGCACTCGGCAGAGCAGAAGGTCTGGACGAGCTGATTCTGGATGAAGAGGAGGAAGAGTTTGAAGACAGGGCCAAGGTCTTCGAGGTCCTGGGCAGTTCGGACATTCTGCAGAGGGAGAGAGCCCTGGATGATCTGATGTGGGAGCAGATAGACAAACTCTGCCTGCTTCAGGTATTCAGTTTGGATGTGATATTGGCCTTCTGCGCCAAGCTTCAGATAGTGGTTCGCTGGCTCAAGCTGGACCCTCAGAGGGGTGCGCAGTTGTTTAAGGAATTGGTTAACGAAATTAGAAACAATAAAAAACCCATAGAATAATGAGTACAACAGGAAAAGTATCGGGTATAGTTTCCAACCTGGTTACCGTACTGGTAGATGGTCCTGTGGCTGAGAATGAACTCTGCCACATCGATGTAAAAGGGACCAAGATGCTGGCGGAGGTAATCAAAGTGAACGGAAACACTGCCTCAGTACAGGTATTCGAAAGCACCCGCGGGCTTAAGTGCGGGGATAGCGTGGAATTCCTTGGAAAAATGCTGGAGGTCTCTCTCGGTCCAGGTCTTCTTTCCAGCGTCTATGACGGTCTGCAGAATGACCTTACCACTATGACCGGCGTCTTTCTGAAACGTGGCGAGTACACCGACCCTTTGAATCACGAGAAACTTTGGGACTTCACACCTATAGCCCAGGTGGGCGACAAGGTGCAGGCCGCAAGCTGGCTCGGAGAGGTCAAGGAGGGTTGGCTGCCTCACAAAATAATGGTTCCCTTCTCTTTTGAAGGAGAATATACGGTCAAAAGCATCAAAGAGGCCGGTTCTTATAACATAGACACGGTCATCGCTGTTCTTACAGACTCTGAAGGCGAGGAGAAAGCTGTGACGATGGTTCAGAATTGGCCTGTGAAAGTGGCCGTGAAAGCATATAGGGAAAAGCCTAGGCCTCAGAAGATTATGGAGACCGGAGTGCGTGTCATCGACAGCTTTAACCCTATCGCGGAGGGAGGTACCGGCTTCATTCCAGGACCTTTCGGCTGCGGCAAAACCGTGCTTCAGCACGCCATTGCAAAGCAGGGTGAGGCAGACATCATTGTGATGGCCGCCTGTGGAGAACGTGCCAATGAAGTAGTGGAGATCTTCTCCGAGTTCCCTGAACTCATAGACCCACACACCGGAAGACATCTGATGGAGCGTACTACCATCATCTGCAACACCTCAAACATGCCTGTAGCTGCCCGTGAGGCTTCAGTTTACACTGCCATGACTATCTGCGAGTACTACCGCGCTATGGGTTTGAGATGTCTGCTGCTGGCTGACTCCACCTCCCGTTGGGCTCAGGCTCTGCGTGAGATGAGTAACCGTATGGAAGAGCTCCCTGGTGCGGATGCCTTCCCTGTGGACCTCTCCTCCATTATTTCGAACTTCTATGCCCGCGCCGGTATGGTTATCCTGAATAACGGCCAGAGAGGTGCTGTTACCTTTATCGGAACGGTGTCCCCTGCCGGTGGTAACCTCAAGGAACCGGTGACGGAGAGCACGAAAAAGGCTGCCCGCTGTTTCTACGCCCTTGAGCAGAACCGTGCCGACCAGAAGCGCTACCCTGCCGTTAACCCGCTGGACTCCTACTCCAAGTACCTGGAATATCCGGAGATCAAGGAGTATCTGGACGAGAAGGTGGAAAAAGGCTGGGTGGAAAAGATCATCGAGGCGAAGAACATCGTAAGACGCGGTCGCGAGATGAAGGACCAGATAGACATTCTGGGAGATGACGGCGTTCCTATGAGCTACCACATTGCTTTCTGGAAGAGTGAGATGATAGACTTTGCCTTCCTGCAGCAGGATGCCTTCGACCAGGTGGATGCCCTCTGCCCTATCGAAAGACAGAAATATATCCTGAATACCATAATGGATATCTGCGCACGTGAATTTGATTTCGACGACTATCAGAAATGCCGCGAGTACTTCAAGAAACTTATCAACCAGCTCAAGCAGATTAACTACTGCGTCTTCGGCTCAGAAGAATTCAAGGCCAATGAACATGAACTCCATAAACTTCTAGAAAACAATGGCAAGTAAAGCATATCAAAAAACTTATACCCACCTAGAAGCCATTACCAAAGCTACAGTGAGCCTCAAGGCCCCTGGAGCCACGAATGACGAATTGGCTATGGTGGATGGAAAATTGGCCCAGGTGGTAAAGACCAAGGGAGACCTGGTCACCCTGCAGGTATTTGCGAATACCGAGGGTATCCCGACCAATGCCGAAGTATCCTTCTTCGGCGCTCCTCCTACCCTTAAGGTAAGTGACGAGTTGAGCGGACGCTTCTTCGACGCCTACGGACACCCTATTGACGGAGGTCCGGAAGTGGAAGGAGAAGAAAGGGAGATCGGTGGACCTTCCGTTAACCCTTACAAGAGAAAACAGCCTAGTCAGCTTATTCCTACGGGAATAGCCGGAATTGACCTGAACAACACCCTGGTGTCCGGACAGAAAATTCCTTTCTACGCAGACCCTGACCAGCCTTATAACCAGGTAATGGCGGACGTGGCCCTTCGCGCTGACGTGGATAAGATTATCCTCGGAGGTATGGGTCTGAGTAACGACGACTACCTCTTCTTCAAGCACGCCTTCGAGAACGCCGGCGCCCTGGATAAGATAGTCAGCTTCGTGAACACTACCGAAGAGCCTCCTGTAGAGCGTCTGCTCATCCCTGATATGGCGCTTACGGCAGCTGAATATTTCGCTGTGGACAAAAATGAGAAGGTGCTGGTACTGCTCACCGATATGACCCTCTACGCCGATGCCTTGAGTATAGTTTCGAACCGTATGGATCAGATTCCTTCCAAGGACTCAATGCCTGGTTCCCTCTATTCTGACTTGGCTAAGATTTATGAGAAGGCGGTGCAGCTCCCTAGCGGAGGCTCCATCACCATCATCGCTGTGACCACCCTTAACGACGGTGACATCACCCACGCCATTCCTGATAACACAGGATACATTACCGAGGGACAGCTTTACCTGAAGGCCGACACCGACACCGGCAAGGTTATCGTGGATCCTTTCCGTTCCCTTTCCCGTCTGAAACAGCTGGTTCAGGGCAAAGTCACCCGTGAAGACCACTCCCAGGTAATGAATGCCGGAGTGCGTCTCTACGCCGATGCCCAGAGTGCGAAGACCAAGCTTGAGAACGGTTTCGACCTCTCCGAGTACGACCTTCGCTGTCTGGATTATGCCAAGGAATATGCGGTCAGACTGCTTAGCATAGACGTTAACATTAAGATAGAGGAAATGCTTGACACTGCCTGGGAGCTCTTCGCAAAGTATTTCAAACCGGAAGAGACAGGTATCAAACAATCTCTCATCGATAAATACTGGAAAGCCTAATGGCCATCAAGTTTCAATATAACAAGACATCTCTTACAAATCTGGGCAAACAGTTGAAGGTGCGTCAGAAGGCCCTCCCTACCCTTAAGAACAAGGAGTCGGCCCTGAGAGTGAGTGTGGCAGCGGCCAAAGCCCGTAGCGAGCAGTTGGAAAAAGAAGTGGCTCAGGCCCTTCAGAGCTACGACTACCTCTCTGCGCTTTGGAACGAATTTGAGCCTGGACTCATCCGGATTACTGACGTAAAGCTTCGTACTGTAAAGGTCGCAGGTGTTAAAATCCCTGAACTGGACGAAATAGTCTATGAACTAAGGGAATTCAACGCCTTCACCAAGCCTGCCTGGTACGCTGACGGAGTACAGATTCTGAAAGACATCACCCGCCTGGGGATAGAATCAGAGGTCTTCCTGCAGCGTCGAAGGATATTGGACTATAACCGTAAGAAGACCACCCAGAAAGTGAACCTCTACGAGAAAGTTCAGATTCCTGGCTATCAGGAGGCTATCAGAAAGATTAAGAGATATATGGAGGACGAGGAGAATCTTAGCAAGGCTTCTTCTAAGATAGTCAAGACTCGTCACGCCCAAGAAGAGGAGGAACAAGCCCTATGATTACAAAAATGAGCAAATACTCCTTCATTCTGTTTAATGAAGACAAAGAGACTTTCCTGGAGGGGCTTCAGGAACTGGGAGTGGTGGATATCACCCGCTCTCACAAAGCCATAGACGAGGAATCTCTGAGTATAATGGAACAGATAAAGGAGATAAAAGAGGATATCTCCTGCATTCAGAAAGGGAGCGATGAGCATCTTCGCGAGCTTCAAAACCGCAAGCAGGCTATGGAAAAGGAGATTAAAGCCTTGTCTGTCTGGGGAGACTTCGACTCCAAGGCCATCTCGGATCTCAAAGCCAAGGGCCTGGAATTCAGCTTCTACTCTGTCGCTTCGAAGAAATTCGATCCACAATGGGAAAAGGATTTCGCCCTGCAGAAAATATCAGACGATGGCTCACAGTGCTATTTCGTTATCGTAAATGCTCAGGACTTCCCTCTCAAGGCTCTCCCTGCCCCTGGCAGGAGTGAGGCTGAGGCTCAGGCAGAATTGGCAGAGATAGAAAAGGAAATCGCGGCCTATTCGAAAGCCCTGTCGGAACGTAGCACTGAGATTCCGCAACTGGAAGAGAAAATCGTCGACTTGCAGTCCTCTCTGGACCTTTACCTGGCTTCTCTGAAAGGAGAACAGGCTGTGGAGCAGAAGATCTGCTGTTTCGAGGCTTTCGCTCCGGTGGAGAACGACGCTGAGGTGGAAAAGGCTCTGGAGAGCAGTTGCGCGTATTGGTGGAAAGAAGAGGCCAGAAAGGAGGACAATCCTCCTATCAAATTGAAGAACAATAAGTTCGCCAAACTCTTCGAAGGTCTGACCGGAATGTATGGAATGCCGGTTTACGATGAATTTGACCCTACCCCTATCCTGAGTATCTTCTTCCTGCTGTTCTTTGCGATGTGTATGGGAGATGCAGGGTATGGCCTCATACTTATCTTCGTGGGAATCGCCTTGAATAAGGGCTGGTTGAAGATAGGAATGTTCAAAGGTATGGGCAGTATCATCTCTATTCTGGGTGTTGCCACCCTGGTAGTGGGCTTTTTCCTGGGAACTGCCTTTGGAATAAGTCTGCCATCACAGGATTGGATACCTCAAGGACTGAAGAACTGTATGCTTACAGGCAAAGTGATGGGCTACGACATACAGATGGTGCTAGCCTTGGGCATAGGTATATTCCATATCTGCCTGGCTATGATAATAAAGACCGTCTGCTATCTCAAACGCTTTGGAGTTAAAGAAAATATCAGCACCATAGGCTGGACCCTTCTGATTGTGGGCTGCGTGATAATCATTTCTCTCGCCCTGCTCAAGTGGGTTCCTATGAATATCGCTAAGATTCTGCTGATAGGAATAGGCGCAGTATCTGCTCTGGGCATCTTCATCTTTAACAAACCGGGTCGAAATCCTCTGTTGAACATTGGCGCAGGCCTGTGGGACACTTACAATATGGCTACCGGAATCTTGGGCGATGTACTGAGTTACATCCGACTCTATGCCCTTGGGCTTGCCGGAGGTATGCTTGGCGGAGCCTTTAATGACCTGGGAGCTATGGTACTAGGGAGCGAGCCGACTTGGCAGTGGCTGCCTTACGTGATTATCCTGCTCTTTGGTCATATCCTGAACCTGCTGATGAGCTGCCTTGGAGCCTTCGTGCACCCTCTGCGTCTTACCTTCGTGGAGTACTTCAAGAACAGTGGCTATGAAGGTAAAGGACTTAAATACAATCCATTAAAGAAATAATAAACAATTAAAATCTTATAACAATGATCAATCTTATTTTAGGTTATCTCGGACTTGGCCTTATGCTTGGCCTTGCCGGAATCGGTTCCTCCATCGGAACCACAATCGCTGGTAATGCAGCAGAGGGTGCTCTTAAGAAGAACCCTGAAAAGTCTTCCAGCTATATGATTCTCTCTGCTATGCCTGCCACCCAGGGTCTCTACGGCTTCGTAGCTTTCCTTATGTGGACCGGCAAGGACTTCGCCGCTCAGGGACCACTTCTTTTCGGCGTCGGCCTCGCAGTGGGTCTGGTTTGCCTTTTCTCTGCCATCCGTCAGGGTCAGGTATGTGCCAATGGTATCGTGGGCATCAGCCAGGGTCACGACGTTCAGACCAACACTATGATCTACGCCGCCCTTCCTGAGTTCTACGCCATTCTTGCCCTCGTAGCTGCCCTTATGGTTTAGTGCTCCATAAAAAGTTATGAAATTGAGGCTGAGCAGTTTATTTGCTCAGCCTCAATTTTGTTCGCCCAGCACGAACGTACTCTAACGGGCGCAAGTCCCCAAACCGC
>CAMFSN010000020.1 GCA_945983015.1 uncultured Bacteroidales bacterium | reverse complement strand
GTCGTCGGCAGCGTCAGATGTGTATAAGAGACAGACTGACATCTTCTCCCGAAAGGAGAATCCTGCTTTCTGAAAACCAGATAGAAATACCTGGTTTTACAAAAATCAGTAATCTTAAGAATCTGGATTACAAAACGCTGTCCCCTGAACTAGTTTCAGAATACATCCCCGAGGAAAAGCCTGGAGAGAAAGAAGTCGAAACAGAGAAGCCTGTAATAAATAATACAGAGACTGAATCTGAAATAGAGCCTGAAATAGAGCCGATTTTCAGCTGGGAAGAAGCGATAGCGAGAGAGGAGAAAGGCCGCAGTACAGAAAGAATCAGCATCAAAGTCAGCGGTAGCGCTAACTCAGGGCAAAGCAACTTACAGAATTTCGCTCCTGTGGGGATCGCCGGAACGGGAGCACAGGGCTACGGCTGGGCAGACAATCCCCGACTTGGCATAGCCCTCTACAACAAAGGCGAGCAGACAAGAGAGGAAAGGCAGCATTTCAGTCCGATAAAATTAGGATTGGCCTTCAATTATGAATTCTATCCCCGCTGGAGCATAGAAAGCGGGCTCAGTTACAAGGAACTCAGATCCGAATTCAGAGAAGGCAGCCAGGAGCACTACATAAAATCGTATCAAAGGCTGCAATACATAGGCCTTCCTTTAAAACTGGGATTTCAGGCTATAAGTATCGGAGATTTTTCCGCTTACCTGAATGCAGGTGCAGTGCTGGAAAAATGTATGGCTATCAATCACAGGGATCTCTATTTCATCAGAGGGACAGAAAAGGCCAGTGAAAGTCAAAGGGAAACAAATGGTCCATTCCAACTTAGCCTGGAGGCCTGCGCCGGAATGGACTATAGGATAAAAGATTGGATAGGAGCATTCGCTGAAATCTCTGCCGGATGGTATTTCGATGACGGCTCATCTCTAAAGACCATCTACAAAGACAGCCCCCTTAGTCTAGGCTTTAACCTGGGACTTAGATTTGGCTTTTAATATATAGAAAAGCAGCAATGAAAGGGCAAAAATGCCTGTCCCCAGATAAGGAATCGTAGATGCCGGCAGATTGAAGCCTATTTTAGCGGTAAGAATATAAGTCAAAGTCACCGAAGTCATAAAGGCTGCCGGCAGAAGGGCTATCAGATAATAGGCCTTCTTTCTGTTCTTAGCCAGGAAAGCCGTGATGGTCCAAAGGGCCAGGGCGGCCAAAGTCTGATTGGCCCAGCCGAAATACCTCCAAATCTTATCGAAACCGTTCGCATCAGAGACATTGAACCACAAAAGGGCTCCGGTCAGGATAAAAATAGGAATACTGATGTAGAGCCTGTTTCTGATAGGTCCCTGATCCAGATGCAAGGCATCGGCTACTATAAGTCTGACACTTCTAAGAGCCGTATCTCCGCTGGTAATAGGTGCGGCGACCACTCCCATTATAGCGAGCAGGCCACCTAATACTCCAAGCCAATGCTTGCTTACCACTGTCACCACCTGAGGTGCTGCTGTAACTCCCTCTGCTCCCATCTCCACATTCCCTCCGCAGAAGAAGAAATAAGAAGAGACGGCAGCCCAAATCAAAGCCACGATTCCTTCTGTTATCATAGCTCCATAGAATACAAGACGGCCCAGCTTCTCGTTATCCATACAACGGGCCATCAGAGGGGACTGGGTGGCGTGGAAACCGCTCACAGCCCCACAGGCTATGGTAATGAAAAGACAAGGGAAGATGGATCCCGCCTGAGGCGAGCGGTTCTGAAGTCCGTCCCAAATCTCTGGCATATCAGCAGGCCACTTTATCAGCAGACAGCCCAGAAGGGATACTGCCATAAACAGCAGAGCAATGGCAAATACAGGATAAATCTTACCTATAATCTTATCTATAGGCACAAAGGTAGCCACGACATAGTAAACAAGGATGACAGCCACCCATATAAAAGTGGTATCGAAGGATTTGGAAGTGAGGTCTCCTATGATAAGAGCCGGACTATAGACAAACACGGCTCCCACCAGAAGCAGCATCAAAGCAGAGAAAGCAATGGCGAAAGGCTTGACCTTTCTGCTGAGATGCTCTCCCACCAATTCCGGCAAGCCGGCTCCCCCGCTTCGCACTGAAAGCATTCCGGTAAAATAATCGTGCACCGCTCCCCCGAATATACAGCCCAGAACTATCCACAGATAGCAGGATGGCCCGAACTTGGCTCCCAGAATAGCGCCAAAAATAGGTCCTGTACCTGCAATATTCAGAAATTGAATCATAAAGACCTTCCAGGATGGCATCACGACATAATCTATTCCGTCCGCTTTGCTATGAGCCGGAGTAAGTCTGCCTTTATCTGGACCGAAAATTCTTTCGACTATACGACCGTAGATGAGATAGCCCGCAATGAGAGCGAGGATACTTACAATAAGTGTTATCATAACAGGGCAAAATTATAAAGTTTTTTGCAAATTTGTACTCTATGGCGAAAACAAAGACTAGTTTTGCACAAGTGCTTCAGCAGATGGAAGAAAAAAAGGAGAAAAAACTCCTGGCCAAGCTCCCATTCTGGGCTGAAACCCCGGGTCTTCGGCAGAGCAGCGCGCTCGCCCTTGAGCAGTCCTCCTCTCAGAGTGCCGCTCTTTTCAAAGCCGAACTGCTAAGTCGATTCTTATCCAGGGACTCCATCGTAGCCGATTTGACCGGAGGTCTTGGCTCAGACAGCTGGGCCTTTTCCAAGCAGTTTAAAAAAGTGCACTACTTCGAAAGGGAGAAAAGCCTTTGCGAAGCAGCCGAGCAAAATTTCCAGCTGCTCTGCCTAAAGGAAGGTAGGGAATGTAATGTCAGTGTAAATAATCTGGAAATCAAAGCGGAGAGCCTTCCCGACCTAAAGGTCGACTGCATCTATCTGGATCCTGCCAGAAGGGATAAGGAAGGGAAAAAGGTATTTTTGATAGAGGATTGCAGCCCTAATCTTCTGGAGCTTCTCCCAGGCCTGGAGGCCCTCAGCCCCTATATTTTGGTCAAATACTCCCCTATGGCAGATATCTCTATGCTACAAAGGCGCATAGGAGAAAAATTGTGCAGCCATAGCATCCTTAGCATAGGAATCTGTAGCCTAAAGGCTGAAGTGAAGGAGATACTCCTGCTGATAGGAAAGGGAAAAGTGGATCTGCCGAGCTATTATATCTGTGAATTGGAGGAGCGCAAAATCATAGACTTGGAAAAGCTGGACAAAGCCTGCTCTTTCTATAAAGGCGAAAGCCTAAGCTATATTCTCGAGCCCTGCGCCGCTGTGCTTAAATCCGGATACCAGAACTGCGCCTGCACTCTATGCGAAGCCCAAAAGCTAAGCCCTGACTGCCAATTGTACCTCAGCCCAAAAAGAGTGGAAGGAGACTTCGGCAGTTTATATAAAAGTTTTGAAATCATAGAGATACACAGATACAGCAAAGCTGCGCTATCAGAATTGTCGAAAAAATACCCCCGCGCGGAAGTAAGCGCAAAGGCTGTAGGAATAAGCAGCGAAGACTTAAGGGCAAGGCTTAAGGTCAAAAGCGGGGTAAGTCCCGATGGAGAGCAAATCCATATCTTCGCGGCACAGGGCCTGGAAGAAAAACTGCTTATTGTGGGTCGACGTCTATGATATACATAGCCCCATATCGCAGAGGCAGTTTCGACTTCTGTTCCGAGGCTTTGGAATCCCTTTCAAAGACCTCTCGAAGAACCAGCTCCCCACTTTTGCGGTCCTTGATGTCCACTATTCTGGTATAAGGAGGGAGTTTAAAGACTTTTCTCTCTTCCAGCAAACGATACTCGTAATCTAGTTTCTTCAAGGAAGAAAAAACGGGATGAGCCGATGAGCTACACTGTATAAATAACTTGTCACAGCGAAGGGAGAGATTCCGAAGCAATTGAAAGGCCTTTTCATCGGACCTGAAATCCTCGGAATCAAAAAGCGAATCCCCGTTCAGAATAGCCATAAGGGTACAATGTCCCGTGGCCTTTCTCGCAGCCTGAGCAGTGAGAATCTGCGGGTCCAAATCCGGAAAACGCTCCCTAAAAAACTCGTGTACAGACTCTTCCGAGCTATAAGAACGGATTATCATAAGCTGGCCCTTAGTTCTGGAGATTTCGCTGAGCAGCCTTTTCGAATACTCCCCTTCCATTCCCTTCTTCTTTTTCTCGGCATTGATATCCACTACTTCCAGCTTGCAATTCAAGGCGCTTTCCCCTTCGAGGAATTCGTATTTTCCTATGCTGCAATTATATAGACTCTCAAGTGAAGGAGCAAAGGAGCCCAGAATAAGTTGAGCCCCATGAATGCTCGAAAGCACCGCTGCCATATCCCTCCCGTTATAACGCGGCGCAGGCTCAGTCTGCTTAAAATACGGATCCTGCTCCTCGTCCACTATCACCAGCCCCAAATTCCTAAAAGGCAAGAAGATAGCGCTGCGCGTCCCCAGCAGTACCAGCGGCTCCTCAGCCTTTCCCAAAGATTCCGTAATCTTTTTCCGCGCTGCTGGGCTGAGAGAGCTGTCGTAGAGCAGCACCGGAGCATCCAGCTCAGAGCTGAGCTTTTCCTCCATAATGGATGCCAATTCTCTTTCACTAAGAAGGACCAGAGCACTGAATCCCTGTTTGATACAAGCATTTAGCTTACTCAGATAATATGGGACTCTGTCAGAACTGAAGTATAGAATAGGCTTACCGGATTCGGCTCTCTTTTCCTCCGATATCACTGTAGAAGGCTGAAGGGTTTTTTTCTTTCTCTTTGCCAAAGTCCTCTTATACTTAGGATATGCCGCCTCGTAAACCTCACCTAAAGAGCAGAGGTAATACTCCGAGACGAAAGTCCAGAGTTTCAACTCCTTTTCGCTTATGTCGGCGATGTTATCCGGAATGTTCTCCAACTCCAAAACCTTGACTGTAGAAGCAATTTCTTCAGCGGGCGCCTCTCCCAAGACTACGGCAAGATATGTCTTGGAACTGAAAGTCACCTCCACCCTCTGCCCACGATGCAGCGGGATCTGGCTTTTATAGACAGGAAACCAGTCAAGTTTTATGGGTAAGAGCAAATAATAAAAGCGCATAGGGCAAAGTTACAAACAAAAAATCGTATCTTTGACTGATATGAACATCTTGTTTGACATTTTACAGTTAGGCCTAAGCGTATTGGCCACAAAGGCAGCCTCGAATCCAGAAGGAGAGCTCCTGAGTATGGAGGATGCCACCATTAACAGAAGCCTGTATCCCGAAAGTTTTTTCAGTCCCAGAGCTCCGAAAAGCAGCTCCCCTTACTTCGAAAAGGAGGGCTCCTTGTACTATGTGGAAAAGGGCGACACCTTGTGTATAGCCCTCTCTTTTGAGCAAGTCAGCTATGGATGCAGCGTCAGCAGAAACGAATTCGGCATCGACAGAGGCTTCTTCCCTTCCCCTAGCGCCCTGAAATGCGCCTACTATGAAAAGGACGAAAGCAAAGTCAGGGACTTCGAACTATACGACATAAAGACAGAGCATTTCCAAAAGATCAAATACCCGTACGCAGGAGGCGAAAGTGAAAGACTTAGCCTCTGGATCTATGAAAGCGGCAGCGGAGCACATATCAAAATAGAGTGCACGGATTTCGGGGAGGACAGATACCTCTGCGGGGTCTCTTGGGCAGGAGAAGACAGATTGCTGGTACAGGTTCTGGACCGCAGCCAGCACCATCTTCGCCTGAACCTCTACGATGCCCTTAACGGGAAATTCCTCAAAACTCTTCTGGAAGAGGAAAACGATGCCTGGGTGGAGCCTTATGAGAGCGCCCATTTTATCAGCGATAATGTCTTCGTCTATTCTTCGGCCAATCTCGACGGCTATAAGAACCTCTACCTGATGGATCTCGATGGCCATATCAAAAGGCTGACTCCCACCGATGCGGACATATTCTGGGCCGGCTGTGACAGGAATTACATCTATTACACTTCCGCAGAGATTTCTCCTGTAGAAAATCATCTGTTCAGGATAAAAGTAAGCGGCAGAACTTCTTTCGATAAGCTTAGAGTCTCCAAGCCTGAACGACTAACTAAGGAGAGCGGCTGGCATAATATCCTGATGGGCGATGGAGAATACATCGATGCATTCAGCAGTTTCGACCAGAGCGGCTGGGTCAAGGCCTTCAGTATGGATGGCAAATTCAAAAGACTGATAAAGGACTGCCCTGACCCCCTCTCAGAATACGCCCTGCCGGAGATGGAACTCGGCTGGACCCCTTCTGCAGACGGAAAGTTCAAGAACTATTACCGGCTCATAAAACCTCTAAATTTCGACCCCTCTAAAAAATACCCTCTCATAGTCTATGTCTATGGAGGTCCTCATTCTCAGATGGTAAACTCCAGTTGGCTTGGGAACATCAGGCTCTGGGAGCTCTATATGGCTCAGAGAGGCTACATAGTCTATGTGCAGGATAACAGGGGCACGCAGAGACAGGGATTGGCATACGAACAGGCCATCAACCGCTGCTGCGGAAAAGTAGAGCAGGAAGACCAATTGGCAGGCATAAAAGCCCTTTGCCAGGAGCCTTGGGTGGACCAGGAAAGGATAGGCGTGCACGGCTGGAGCTACGGAGGCTTTATGACCTTGAGCCTGAAGACCACTTGTCCTGATCTGTTCAAGGTCGCCGTGGCAGGAGGTCCTGTAATAGATTGGAAATGGTACGAGGTAATGTACGGAGAGAGGTATATGGACAGCCCGCAGAGCAATCCCGAGGGCTACAAAGAGAGCTCCCTTATGGAAAAATGCTCCGAAATCGAAGGCAAAGTCCTTATCTGCCAGGGATATATAGACCCTGTAGTAGTTTGGCAGCACTCTATGTCCTTCCTACAGGGCTGCATAGATGCCGGCAAACAGATAGACTTTTTCACTTTTCCTTGCGCCGAGCATAATATGTTCGGAAAGGAAAGGGTTTATCTCTACGAGAAAATCAGCGATTATTTTATACAGAATTTATAATGAAGACTTACATCGAACAACACAAAGAGCGCTTCATCGAAGAACTCTTTTCCCTTTTGAGAATTCCTTCAGTGAGTGCCCTGCCGGAGCACAAGGCAGATATGCAGCGCTGCGCCGAAAGACTTTGCGAACTACTTTTGGAAGCAGGCGCAGACAGGGCTGAAGTAAGCCCCAGCCGCGGGAATCCTGTAGTCTATGCTGAGAAAATCATAGACCCTTCTGCGAAGACCATACTTATCTACGGGCATTACGACGTACAGCCAGCCGAGCCTCTGGAGAAATGGCACAGCGATCCTTTCGAGCCCGTAATCCACGACGGGGCCATCTGGGGACGCGGGGCCAATGACGATAAAGGCCAATTGTTTATGCACCTCAAGGCCTTCGAGCGGGAAGTCCGCCTGGGCCTGCTCCACCACAATGTAAAGTTCATTTTCGAGGGCGAAGAGGAAATTGGCAGTCCAAGCCTGCCTGAGTGGATTAGGGAGCACAAGGATATGCTTAAGGCTGACATCTGTCTGGTTTCAGATACCACTATGATTAGCGAGAGCGTTCCTAGCATAAACTGCGGAATGAGAGGCTTGAGCTATCTGGAAGTTAAGGTCACAGGCCCTAACAAAGACCTGCATAGCGGACACTATGGCGGAGCCGTGGCCAATCCTATCACCGTCCTCTGCGAGATGATAGCTTCCCTGCACGACGAAGATCAGAGGGTGGCCATCCCAGGATTCTATGACAAAGTCGTGGAACTTAGCGACGAGGACAGGGCACTTCTCTCCAAGGCTCCTTTCGACCTGGAAGAGTATAAGAAATTCCTGGACGTAGCCGAGCTCAGGGGCGAAAAGGGTTACAGCACCCTGGAGAGGACAGGTATCAGACCTTGCCTGGACGTATGCGGCATCTGGGGCGGATACACCGGAACTGGTGCTAAGACCGTTCTTCCTAGCGAAGCTCACGCCAAGATATCAATGAGACTAGTTCCGAATCAGCTCAGTTCAGAAATCACTGAGCTTTTCAAAAGGCATTTCGAAAGCATAGCCCCGCCTGAGGTGAAAGTGGAAGTCAAGGCCTGCGAAGGAGGCGACGGATTCCTCATTCCTATCAGTTCAGAAGCCTACAAGGCAGGCTCCCGAGCTATGGCAGAAGTATATGGAATAGAGCCGGTGCCAAGCAGAGGAGGCGGCAGCATAGCCGTCCTGGCTGAAGTCCAGAAAATCCTGGGCATCGACCCACTCCTGATGGGCTTCGGGCTCGAAAGGGACACCATACACTCCCCTAACGAAAGCTATCTGCTAAAGCAGCTCTTCGCCGGAATGGAGTCCCTGTCCCTATTCTATAAATACTATTAGACTATCTCTGGAGAACTATCAACTCCTCGGCTTCAAGTCTTACCTTTAACCAGTCGCCCAGACGTTTCATCTGTTCATCGTTCAGTGCTTCATCGGCACTGACGATGGCGACTATGGTTTCCCTGGCATCTCCAGTTACAGGATCCACTGAACTGCCCCTGCTGATTACCACGTCTTTAACGTTCTTATACTGGGCACAGATCTCCATAGTAAGCATCTTAGCCGGCAGTTCCTTTTTTCTATAACTGCGAACCAAACCATTGAGGGAATCCACCTGGTTTGACAGATCAGATATCACTTGAGTGTTATGCTCGTAAATGCCCTTCATCAGATCGGCATCCAAGCTGGAACTGCTCTTGACTGCCGCATCTTCCTTAATAAAGACCTGATTACGGCTGATACCCAGATTCTCTGCAGAAGCATAGATGCGGTCCCTGTCGGAGGCATCAAGCTGTTCTCCCGCAACAAAGATATCCACGGTAGGAAGCTTGGAATTATGATGCACGGTATAGTTGAAGATGTAGCTCTTCCCAAGCACCTTGTTATTCTCCACCAGAGTATCCACGCTGCGGTCGAAGTTGCTCTGTTTTACGATATTGATGGCCGAAAGAATGGAAGGGATTATGATAAGAACCATCACTGTGGCTATGATCCTGTTAGTCTTTTTACGCTTGGTCTCATCGCTGGAACCCACTATAGGGAATCTGAGGTATTTAATCACCAGCACCGCAGCCAAGGCGATGAAGATACTGTTAATAAGGAAGAGGTACAGGGCTCCCGCAACGAATGTCCATTCCCAGTTCGCGATACCGTAACCGACGGTACAGAGAGGTGGCATAAGGGCAGTGGCAATCGCCACGCCGGAGAGCACGGTTCCCTTTTCCTTTCTGGTATTCTCCAACATTCCTGCGCTGCCTCCGAAGAAAGCTATCAGTACGTCGTAGATGGTAGGATTCGTACGGGCCAGGAGTTCTGTCTGCTGGGCAGGATTAAGAGGCGAAA
Organism: uncultured Bacteroidales bacterium; assembly: GCA_945983015.1. GTDB lineage: Bacteria > Bacteroidota > Bacteroidia > Bacteroidales > UBA932 > Cryptobacteroides. The sequence goes on along the minus strand of CAMFSN010000020.1, from coordinate 8,725 downwards.
GAATGAAGTATATGGTGCTGGCTATAATGCTTATCGCCACCATAATGCCGAAATTCTTCGCGGCGTCTTTCAATAGTGGAAGGTCATTGGTTCCGAGTCCCAGACCCAGTCCGAGAATAGGTCCCATCAGAGGGGATATGAGCATCGCTCCTATGATGACTGGAATGGAGTTAAGGTTAAGGCCTACGGAAGCTATAATGATGGCACAGGCGAGAATAAACACATTCTGTCCTTTGAAATAAATTCCATTACGGATGGCCACACTCGCAGCCTCTATGTCTATCTGGTCATTCATATTGACCAGCCTTTTCAATTGCTTAAAAAATTTAACTTGCATAATAAGTCGATTTCAATTAAAGCTCCGCAAAGATACCGAAAAAATACTTATCTTTGAAGATTGTTCAGACAAATCAATTTTACACGATATGAGTACAAACTATTCTTGGAAATTTTGCTCTTTGGGAGGAAGCAGCCGTGTGCGTATCTGCAGCGGAGAAGACATAGCACATCTGGGAGAATTGGATCAAAAACTTTGGACTGCCCTGAGTTGTCCTGTGGACGGCTTGGAATTCGACAAGGAATTCCTTCAGATAGTAGATAGCGACAAGGACAAGCGAATCAGGGTTAAGGAAGTGGTCAATGCCTCGAATTGGGTCTGTGATATCCTGAAAGACAGAGACTTGCTTCTGGAAGGAAGGGACTCTCTTCCGCTTTCAGCCTTTAACACTGAAAGTCACGAGGGGGCCAGGATACTCAAGAGCGCCAGACAAATCCTCTCTAACCTGGGCAAGGCGGAGGAAGATAGCATAAGCCTTTGCGACACAGCCGATTCCACCGCCATTTTCGCAAAGACTCTTTTCAACGGCGATGCCATAATCACTGAAGCGAGCGCAGAAGAGGACTCCGCAGCCAGAAAAGCCATAGTGGAATGCATAGCCTGCATAGGATCCAAAAGAGACAGAAGCGGAGCACAGGGCATCGGTTCCCAGGAAGTGGAAGACTTCTACGCCGCATTGAATGCCTATAAAGCCTGGAGGGACAAGCTTCATCCCGAAGATCTACCATACGGAAAGGACACTCAAGTGGCTCTGGATGCCATAAATAGTGTGGACGAAATCGTGGAGGAGTATTTTAGCCGTTGCGAATACTTTAGATACGATCCGGCTTGCGAACAGGCGCAGGACAGCATAGATCTCATTTCCCACCCTTGTGCGGAAGGACTGCTGTATCTGGATAAGATTAACCCGAAATGGCTTGCAGCTTTCGCTAAAGTCCGCAGTTTGATTCTGGATAAGGAACTGCCTAAGGCCGAGAGCCTTAGCAGGGAGGATTGGAGGGCAATTAAAGCCAAATTCAGTGCATATCAGGCCTGGCTCGCAGCAAAGGAGGGTGGTGCGGTAGAGAAAATTGGCCTGGAAGAGATAGAAAATCTGCTGAAGGAAAATAAGAAGCAAACGCTTTTGGAACTCATCCAAAAGGATGCGGAACTTAAGGCGGAGTCAGAATCCATAGATGACGTGCACAAATTTATGGTACTTTTCAAGCACCTGTATAAATTCCTTAATAACTACGTAATCTTCGGGGCTTTCTACGACAGGAAGCAGAAATCCGTCTTTGACGCCGGCGAACTCTACATCGACCAGCGCTGCCTCAAACTCTGTATCAGAGTAGCCGATATGGGAAAGCAGGCCACTATGGCGCCACAAAGCGGAATGTACATCATCTACTGCGACTGCATCTCTCAGAAAAGCGGAAAGAAACTGACTATAGCTGCCATTCTGACTGACGGAGACAGCGATAATCTGAGCGTAGGTATGAATGCCGTGTTCTATGACAGGGACGGACTGGATTACGACGCCACAGTCACTAAGATAATTGACAACCCTACGAGCATCAGGCAGGCCTTTATGCATCCGTATAAGAAATTTGCGAAGGCCATCAGCGATAAGATTAACAAGAATGCCGCCGAGAAGGAGAGCAAGGTCAATGCCAATCTGACTGCCCTTGCAAACAGTCCTGACCCTAAGGCAGCAGCGGCCGCAGCCCCTAAAAAGGGTCTAGACCCGACCACGATGCTGGCCCTCTCTGCCGGTGCGGGAGTAGGTGCAGGCGTTATTCTAAACGCCGTTTCAGCCTTGGTAAAACCTTGGTACACATTACTTTTGGTAATAGTAGGACTCTGCCTGCTAATCTCCGGACCATCTATGTTCCTGGCTTGGCTCAAACTGAAGAAAAGGAATCTAGGGCCTATCCTTAATGCCAATGGCTGGGCCATCAACTCCACAGTTCTGCTTAATCCCATCTTCGGTGCCACCCTTACTTCCCTGGCCAAATACCCTAAGGTCATCTCAAAGAATGATCCTTTCGCCATAAAGAAAAAATCGCCTCTGCCATTCATAGTCCTTCTGCTCGTGGTAATAGCCGCAGCAGTGCTTCTGGCATTGGTAAATAAAGGAATAATCACTTTCTGATGGCAGACAATTATTTGGAAAACAGATACGAAGAAATCTTCGGCAAAGGGACGGGAACTAAAGTCGCCCAATCCCGCCCTGGTCTGGAGGCCCTGCTGAAATCCAGTCAGGAAGAGCGTAACCCACAGCCTGGCTACAAGGCTCATCCTCTTCAGGCTGAAGCCATACTGAGGGCTCTGAGCTACGCTTTTCCCAAGCACCAGTGCGACTATGAACTTAGTTCCAACGGCAGACTCTTCATCAACATACAGGCTGACAGTAGCTTTCAGTCTGGCAGGATGTATGAGGTCGTAGCCTTGAAAGCGGCAGAGATGGGACTATTCTGCCGCATACTTAGCATTAAAGATTGTGAGCTTACAATAGAGATAAACAAATAGTTATGCATATTTCCAAAAAAGCGGCAGGAATGCCATCCTCGGCCATACGAAAATTGGTTCCATTATCAGATGCAGCCAAAGCCAAGGGTATAAAGGTATATCACTTGAATGTCGGGGCACCAGACATAAAAAGCCCTGAATGTGCGATTCAGGAAGTAATCCGCAGATGCCAGGAGATGGACCACTTCTCCTACACTAATTCCGCGGGTCTGATGGAACTCCGTCAGGCTATGGTAGAAAAATACTATAAAAAACTGGGGCTGGATGTGGAAGTGGATGAGCTGCTTATAAACATAGCAGGTACCGAGTCCTTTGCAGAGGCTATGCAGATAGTGGCGGACGAAGGCGACGACATAATGGTGGTAGAGCCCTTCTACACGAATTACAAGACCTTCTGTTATGCTAACGGAATCAATCTGGTAGCAGTTCATTCCGACATCAAGGATGGCTTCAGGATTCCGGATATCTCCGAGTGGGAAAAGGTTCTCACCCCGAAGACCAAGGCGGTCCTTATCTCCAATCCCTGCAACCCTTCCGGCAAGCTATTCAGCCGAGAGGAGATGCTGAAAATCGGAGAATTCTGTCTCAAACACGAGCTCTTCCTCATCTGCGACGAGGTTTACCGCGAGTTCTGCTATACCGATCAGGAGCACTATAGCGCTCTCAGACTTAAAGGCCTGGAGCAGAATGTGATACTATGTGACAGCGTATCCAAACGCTATAATCTATGCGGGGTCCGAATAGGCTGTATCATCTCCCGTAACAAGGAAGTAATCGCCGCCGCCCTACGCTTTGGGCAATCCCGTCTCTGTCCTCCTGTTTTAGGCCAATTCGCAGCCCTGGGGGCTCTGGACACTCCTCAGAGCTATTTCGAGGAAGTGAAAGCGGAATACATCAGAAGGCGTGACTATACCATCAAGCGACTCAATTCCATTCCAGGGGTATTCTCCCCTACACCTTTGGGAGCTTTCTATGCCATAGCTTCCCTGCCGGTGGAGGACGCAGAGGATTTCACCCGCTGGATGCTCAGCGATTTCTCCAAGGATGGAGAGACGACTATGGTAACGCCTATCGCCACTTTCTATCAGAATCCTGAAAACGGTAAGAATCAGATAAGGATTGCCTATGTCCTCTCCGTTCCTCAGATGGAAAAAGCCCTCGACATCTTGGAAGAGGGCCTCAAAACTTATTGTTCTTTAAAAGGATTCAAGCAGGAATAACTGCCGAGAGTATCAACTCAGGCGCTTCAGCATTCTCCGGGTCAGAGGCCGCATCGAGATAAATGGCGGCGAATTGGCCTGGAGTTATGCTTCTCTGGGGCTCATCGAAGATAAGATACATCCCAGATTCTTTCTGAAGCATCAGGGCCTCTTGCAATTCCTGTCTGTATCTCAGCCTCGCCCTCACCCTGCGAGACTCGCCCATAGGCAAACGGTAAGTCTCACGGATATAGTGCAGATCCTCATTTTCAAGGCGTAAAACGTTGCGATACAAGCCTTTGTGCTGCTCGCCCTCCCCCATGTACACCAGGTTCTTCTCCACGTCCGTTTCTATCACGAAGACCGGATACTTATGTCCTCCTATGCCAAGTCCCTTCCGCTGCCCGAGCGTAAAGAACTGTGCCCCCTCGTGCTTTCCCAAAACTACTCCCCAAGGGTTCGCCTTGTTTCTAACTTTCTTCTTATGCTTGCGTCCGCTCCTATACTCCTCCTGCTCAAAGACTATCCCTTCGTAACTTATGGCCTTGCTCAGGTATGCCAATTTCTCCTCCTCGAAGTCTTCCACCCGCCACTGCCTTTGAGCCTGCCTTAGCTCCTCCAGATAGCTCTGCTGCCTTCTGTACTGCTCATTATCGTCGTAGAACTTGTCAAAAACCTCTATCACATCCCCTTCCACGCTCTTCAATTTCTGTTGCAGGAAGACTGGCAGGTCCACCTTACCTACAAAACAGATACCTTGAGAGTCCTTCTTATCTGCAGAAGGCAAATCGAAACGATGGGCAAGTTCTCTTACCTCCGACTTGCATAAATCGCCTATAGGGAAAAGAGCCGCTTCCAATTGAGCCTGATTCAGGGCACAGAGAAAATAACTCTGGTCTTTCCCGGGGTCCACGCCCTCCAGCAGACTGAAGGTCCCGTCAGGGTTCTCTTTCTTTCTGCAATAATGCCCCGTAGCCACGTGCGTAGCTCCCAGACGCCTAGCCGCCTCCAAAAAGGCATCGAACTTTATCTCCCTGTTACAGAGCACGTCAGGATTAGGAGTGCGTCCCTTTTCATATTCGCTGAACATATAGTCCACCACCCTTTGGCGGTACTGCTCACTCAAATCCACGAAATAGAATGGGATGCCAATCTTTCGCGCCACCATCTCTGCCACGAACTTATCCTCCTCCCACTCGCAATCCCCGTGGAGAGTGCCTTCGGTATCGTGCCAATTCTGCATAAACATCGCGAAGACATCGTAGCCCTGCTGCTTTAAAAGCAAAGCCGCCACGCTGGAATCCACGCCTCCGGAAAGACCGACACAAACTTTCATCTTATCTGACATACACCTTCCTGTAAGCACATCTTTCCAGTTCCAGAGAAGCCCCTATCCTATAAAAAACCGTATAGGCCCTGGCAAGACAATAAAAACCATCGGCAGTCTGAGCCTCTATCCCCTGATGCCGTATAAGTCCCAGACAGGCCAAAGCGCAACTGTCCAGAATATCGGAGACTTTCTTCCCCGCCTCCTTATCTAAGGCTAGGATATCGTAGAGCACGTGTTCATCCAGATCATCCCAGTTCCTGGAACCATAGAAATAGTTGTAGGGCACCTGCTTATACTTGTCCCAATTCTTATCCCAAAGATTGGCCACGCCCATACCCAAAAAGCCCGCCCAGGCAAGGGCAGCCTCAGGATACTCGTTAAAATTCGCCACGGCATCAGCGATGTAATCCTTAATGTACTCATCCCATTTGGCCTCCAGGTCAGGACTTTCCAAAAGCCCTTCCTTCAGCCGGTCCGCACTCTGACAGACCTTCACCAGGCCATCCTGAAGGGTTTTCTCAAATATATCTAAAGCATTCTGATCCATAGAAGGACAAATTTAGCATAATTTTACTTCTTAAAGAAAATAATGGCCATCAATGGCAGGGCAAGCAGAGCCATAGTGGCGCTGACAGGAAGATAGATTCCGAAATTCACATATTTGACCACCAGATAGGTAAGCAGAAGCAAGCCTACCCCCATAAGGGAGCTGATAAGATAGTGCTTTCTTATGTCCGTACTCTTACAAACTATACGTGACAGATTAGGAACTCCCAGAGACACGAAGCCTATCGGCCCGCAGATACTGACGGAACTGGTAACCAAAAACATTATAGACAGCAGTTGGACCGCTTTTCTAAAGGGACTGAGTTCTATCTTGGAAGTGAAATGGGCACTAAGCGAAGGTGCCGACACTATGGCAGAAACAATGCCGATGATAAACAGAATCAATGAAAAGATTATGTCGGCGCCAGTCACCCCTTCCAGATTAAAGTTAGCGGCCCCCCAGAGGTAATACTGTTTCATAAGTTCGGGAGTAGGGGCATTGGTTACCACTATGGTTCCAAGAGAGCCTATGAAAGTTCCGAAAAGGATTCCGAAGGTTATGAGATTCTGGGTACTGAGCTTAAGGGTAACAAAGAAACAGATAATGGTACAGATGAGGGTACAGATAAAGGAGCCTACGGTAAGGGAGCAAAAAGAGCTCATAGTGGCGGCTGCAGCGCCCAGGCACGCGGCGCTGCCTAAACCCAGCGAGTACACGTCGCCTAACTGGTTCCTCCACAGATATTGCATCTGTATTCCCCCAATTGGCAGGGCTATCCCGCTGAGAACTACATAGAGTATAGCAAGCATATTCTGAAGTTTCTGCCCTGCATAGGGTAATCCTGAACCATCTCGTAGCGATAATCGAAGATGTTAAGCAGCGCAAAGTCAAGTCTGAAATGAGTTCCTAGCTCTCTGGAGATATGAAAATCAACAGTATTCCAGGATGGCATATCTCCATAGGGAGTATGTCTTCCCTCTCTTAGAGCCCATAGGGCTGAAGCCTTCCAGGCCTTCCACTCCATCGCAGCCCTAAACGAGAGCGAATGACTCGTATAATAGGGCAATTCGGAGGAATACTGATAGCTGTAATTAAGGGAAGTGCTGGCCTTGAGCTCCTCCCTTCTGAACTCGGACTTAAAACTTAGGCCAATTCCATAGCACTCGCTCTCTCCTATATTATAAGGCAGCCAGATATAGCTTCCTTCTTCCACAGGAGCAGATACTATCTTATCTTTCAAGTAATTATAAAAAGTGTTCAGAGATGAGGAAAAGCTCCAGCACTCCCCTGCCTTGAAATGATAATCAAAGGCCAGACCGCTGGTCAGGACATCTTCAGCTTTTAGTTCGGGATTAGAATAGCCCGGATAATAGAGCTCATTAAAGGTCGGTGTTCTATAAGCCCTTCTGGCATAGGCCTTAATGTCCAGAATCTTAAGAGGAGAGAATACCAGTCCCAGCGAAGGGGAAAGCACATCAGCTGTAGTGTGCCAGAGGGACCCGCTATTATCTGTAGAATAGGCGTATTTCAGGGCCAAATCGAACTTGAATGCCTTCCAACTGAGTTCAGCCGAAGCCTCCGCCTCAGCAATCAGCCTGTCGGAAGCATAGAGTCCGGAATCGAGACTGCCATAAGAAGAATTACATAGCAAAGAGACTTCCATCCAGTCGTATGGCCGGTAAGACTGGTCCAAAACCAACTGCAGATCGGACTCCTTATATTCACTGTCCCCGTATTCGCTAAGATAGGACAACTCGTCCAGAGCAGCCCTCAGACCGAAAGAAAAGTCATAATTAGAAGAAATAAAGCCTCTATAAGAAGCCTGAGCGAAGTAATTGTTATCCATCTGCCTGTCCTTGCTTGGATAGCTTAGGGACCCGGGTACTCCCCTGTCCTGAGAGTTCAAAGAGAACTTGGCATACCACTCGCCCTTAAGGGCCCTGCCCCTGAAATCGACTTGTGCAGCATAGCGACTGATGTCGTTATTAGTCCTCACACCCCCTTCATAAGGGAAATCCCCCTCACTTTTAATTCCTCCCAGATAGAGGGACATAGAAGTATTTCGGCTCAAGGCATAATCCACTCTCAAATCGGGAGCCCAGGTAGAGAAGGAAGCTGCCCCCAGGGCTGCCTTCAGGGAGAACTTTTTCTCTAAGGAAGGGCTGAGACTGCGTAGCTGCACGCTGCTGGAGGCATAATCCAGAATCATATCGGAATAATTATCCAGACAAAGTAGTCCCAGATCTATCTGCCCGCTCTGAAGATTATTTATCTTAAAGCCATCCAGATAGATGGAAGTATGGCTGCTGCCAAGTCCTGGGAAAGATATGCTCTTCTGTCCCGACAGATAGCCGTAATCGCTGAGGCTAAGGGCCGGACTTTGCAGGAAGAGTTCAGAAACTCCCATATTTTTTTCCAGCAGCAGAGTATCCTGCCTATATCCTGCTACAGACCTATCCCTTTGAATGATAGCACTTTGAAGAGTATCCGAAGGGCTTTCAGAAAAATCTGGCACTTCCCCCAGATTGAGAAAAAGTGCCAGTGGAATTTGAATCAGAGAAGTAAAACTCATATCAAGCCTCTATCTTGAAAGAATCCTTCAGGCTCGTGGTCTTGTTAAAGACAGGATGCTCCTCAGTGCTGTCCTTATCTTTTACATAATAGCCCACACGCTCGAACTGTACGGCGAGCCCGCTCTGATCCTCAAGCAGGGCAGGCTCAGCATAGGCTTTTTCCACTACGAGGCTCTCAGGATTCAGGAAATCCTTATAGTCCTTGTCTTCAGGAACCTGATTCATATC
>CAMFSN010000019.1 GCA_945983015.1 uncultured Bacteroidales bacterium | reverse complement strand
TAAAACATACAACTTAACATAATATAAATTGTGTAACAAAGGGGGATTTTCATATTATTCAAGAATTTCGTAATTTAGAGCCCGCATCCTGAAGGAGCTGATTTTTTTATGAAGAAAGTAATTACATACGGCACTTTTGACTTGCTGCACGAAGGGCATCTGAAACTTCTGCAAAGAGCGAAGGCCTTGGGCGATTATCTGATAGTCGGGGTTACGAGCGACAGTTTCGACAGAGGCAGAGGGAAATTGAACGTTAAGAACAATGTTCTGGAAAGAGTGGCCTCGGTGAAGGCTACGGGCTATGCGGACGAGATTATCATAGAAGACTATCTGGGCCAGAAAATTGACGACATACAGCGTTTTGACGTGGATGTATTCGCAATTGGCTCTGACTGGGAAGGCAAATTCGACTATCTGAAGGAATACTGCGAAGTGGTCTATCTTCCTAGAACTGAGGGTATTTCTTCCACTATGCTCCGAGAAAGGCAGGACGCCGTATATCGCTTCGGCATAGTCGGCTCCGGCAGAATGGCCCGAAGATTCATCCCTGAGGCGAAGGTGGTAAACGGCATTGAAATATGCAGCGTGTATAATCCGGCAGAAAGTGCGGAGGCCTTTGCGGAGGAATTCGGATTGGCCTGCTGGTCAGATAATTACGAAGAATTTTTAGAGAGCGTAGAGGCCGTTTACATAGCCTCTCCGCACCTTAGTCATTACGAGTATGCCAAGCGTGCGCTTAGCGCTGGCAAGCACGTGCTCTGCGAGATTCCTTTCTGTTTGAAACGCTCTCAGGCCGAAGAACTTTTTGCTCTGGCCGCCTCAAAGAATCTGGTGATTCTGGAAGCCGGCAAAACTGCTTTCTGCCCCTCCTTCAACCACTTGCTTACACTAGTAAAAAGCGGTATCATAGGTGAGGTTGTAGATGTGAAAACCTCCCTTTCTAAGATGGTGTCAGCTCCGACCAGAGAGCTGGATGCCACTCAGGCTGGCGGAGCCTTCAACGAGCACTCTCCCCTGCCGCTGATGGCCGTAATCAAACTGCTGGGCAGCGAGTATTCGGACTTTCAGTTTCACTCCAAGGTAGAAAATGGGGTTGACATCTATACAAAACTGGATTTGAACTACCCTCACGCCACCTCCTCCATCACCTTGGGAATAGGGGTTAAGACTGAGGGCAATATGGTGATTTCCGGCACCAAAGGTTATGTCTATGTGCCTGCACCCTGGTGGCTGACCTCCTTTTTCGAAATCAGGTATGAGGATCAGAGCCGTAACAGAAAGTATTTTTACAGCTGGGACGGAGACGGCTTAAGGTATGAAATTCAGGAGTTTATGTCTATGATAGTAAATGGCAGGAAGAATTCCTACAAACTCCGCCACGAGGAAAGCGAGGCTATCTGTGGAATCATAGAGAATTTTAACAGTAAGGTGAATTATAAAGAATTATGAAATATGCAGTCGTAACAGGGGCAAGTTCCGGCATAGGCCTGGGCGTAGCTAAAATGCTGCTTTCCAAAGGCTACAAGGTCTTTGCCACCTATTATGGAAAAAAGGCGGAAGACATTCCTGAGGGAATTGAGTTATTTGAGCTGAACCAGACTGACAGAGGGCAGGTTCACGCCTTTATCAAAAGTATCCGCGAAAGAATATCTCATCTGGATTGTCTTATTTGCAATGCCGGCACCAGCATACGCAAGTCCTTTCAGGATTATACGGATGAGGATTGGGATAAAATGATGGAGCTAAGCCTTAATTCCCATTTCATAATGTGCAGGGACTTCTACCCTATTATCCCCGCCGGCAGCAGGATTATATTCACAGGCTCGCAGATGGGCCTGAATCCTCACGCAAGCGTATGTGCCTACGGAGTAAGCAAGGCGGCAGTCCACGCCCTGTGTAAGAATCTGGTCAAGGTCTTTGAGGGCAGCGGAACTACCGTAAACGCTGTGGTCCCGGGTTTTGTGGAGACAAATTGGCATAAAGGAAAAAGTCCTGAAATCCGGCAGCGGATATGCGAAAAAACCGCTTTAAAACGCTTCGCAAGCGTTGAAGAGGTCGTGGATGCATTTAGATTCTGTATTGAAAACCCCTTTGTTAACGGCAGCCTCATAGAAGTCAATGGAGGTTACGATTATAAATGATTATTATGATGATATTGCAGCAATTACCCGTAATAGATGAAGAGAAACTGCAGAAGACGACGGATTCCCTAAAAACCGTTACCGAGCAGTTCGTCACAGTGTTAAAGGATGACCCCGAAACAGCTTTCAGCCAACTTGGTCATTCGGCCCTGATGTTTGGTCTCAAGGTGCTCGCCGCCATTTTAATTTACCTGCTGGGAATCTGGCTTATCAAAAAGGTAAAGAATATGCTTAATCGTAATTTTGAGCGAAAGCATACGGATAAGACCATAGCCAGTTTTACTTCTTCCCTTATCTCAGCGGTTTTGACCATATTGGTAATTACACTGTGTATCAGCACCTTAGGTATTAACACCACCTCCCTTGCCGCCCTTCTTGCAGCTGGAGGTATGGCTATAGGTATGGCTCTCAGCGGCACTCTTCAGAATTTTGCAGGAGGTATTATGCTGCTGGCATTCAAGCCTTTTAAAGCCGGTGACTTCATAGAGGCGCAGGGCTACAGCGGCACGGTTAGCGAGGTTAATATGGTTTCCACCAAATTGATAACTGTCGATAACAAAGTAATCATAATCCCTAACGGAGCACTTTCTTCCGGTAATATTAACAACTATTCTGTGATGCAGACCCGCAGGGTAGATTACCTGGTTCCTATGGCTCACGGTACGGATGCCGATTCTTTCATCAAGGCTGTCAATGCGATTATAATTGAGGATAAGAGAATCAGCGAGCCATTTGTAGCCTTGAACAAGATAGACGCAAATAGTGTGGAATTTGTAATTAAATTATGGGTTAAGACAGAGGATTACTGGTCGGTATATCACGAGTTTTATCAGACTCTCTATACCACTCTGACAGCCCAGGGCTTTGAATTTGCCGCTAATCGTTTGGAAATAAACAAGTAATTATGAAAGAAAGATTAGTTTTAAAGAATATACTGATCGAAGGAGTGGCGGCGGAGGGTAAGGCCATAGCCCACGCCAAGTTACCCACGGAAGCCGAAGATGCCACTGCGAGAGTACTCTTCGTGGAATATGCAGTTCCGGGCGATGTGGTGGATGTACTGATACTTAAAAGAAAAAAGAACTATATGGAGGGAAGAGTCGAGAAGATAGTAAGCCCTTCCCCACATAGAATCAAGCCTTTTTGTGAACATTTCCAACTCTGCGGAGGCTGCAAATGGCAGCATCTGCCATATGAAATGCAACTTGAAGCCAAAACCCGACAGGTGTACGACCAACTTGTCCGCATAGGCCATCTGGAAGTCCCTCAGGTTAATCCTACCATAGGCTCAGACAAGACGGTGGAATATCGTAACAAATTGGAGTTCAGCGCTTCTGATCACAGATGGATAAAGGCTGAGGAGGAGATGGAGAATATAAGTGACAAGGAGCGTATGGGCTTAGGTTTTCACGTGGGCAGATATTTTGACAAGGTTCTGGACATCAATTGCTGTCATCTCCAGAAAGAGCCCTCAAATGCCATCAGACTGTTTATAAAAGCCTACGCCATTGAACATGACATTCCTTTTTATAATCTCAGGGAGAACAGAGGTATTCTTAGAAATATGTTCATCCGCACCACTGAGGATGATCAGGTGATGTTGATTCTCTGTTTCGGAAGAGATTTCGAGGGGAGGGAGCCGATGCTGAAGGCCATAGCTGACAGATTTCCGCAGATCACTTCCTTTTATTATGTCATAAACGAAAAACTGAACGACTCTATCAACGACCAGAAATGCATCCTGTACAAAGGGGACGAAGCCATCTATGAAAAGATGGGGAAGCTGACCTTCAAGATTGGCCCCAAATCCTTTTATCAGACCAATGCCCCACAGGCGTATAAACTTTATTCAGTCGCTAAGGAATATGCCTCTCTGAGCGGAAAGGAGACAGTTTACGACCTGTACACAGGAACTGGAACAATTGCCCAGTTCGTGTCGGACAAGGCCAGGAAGGTGATAGGAATCGAGTATGTTCCCGAGGCCATAGAGGATGCCTTTGTCAATGCTTCCATCAATAAGATAGATAACTGCGAATTCTTCGCCGGAGATATGAAGGATATACTGACAGATGAATTCATAGATGAACACGGAAAGGCTGACGTAATCATTCTAGATCCTCCACGAGCCGGAATTCACCCTGACGTGGCACAGGTTATTTTAAATGCGGAGCCTGAAATAATAGTATATGTCAGCTGTAATCCGGCTTCCCAGGCACGAGATTTGGAGATTCTCTGCCAGAAATATAGAATCACGGATGTCCAACCGGTAGATATGTTCCCGCATACGCATCACGTGGAAAACGTTTGTAGATTAGTGAAAAAATGACACTTAACATTATTTTGTTTTTTGTAGGCCTGGCTATGGTGGTCTTCGGCTCGGATTTTTTAGTGGATGGAGCTTCCTGCGTAGCCAGAAAATTAAAAATCAGCGAATTTGTCATAGGCATCATCATAGTGGGCTTCGGCACATCCTGTCCTGAACTGGTAGTCAGTATCACCGGAGCTTTGGAAGGTTCATCCGACATAGCGATTGGCAATGTCCTAGGCTCTAATATCTTGAACATACTTCTTATCCTCGGACTTACGGCAGTGCTATCCCCTATCGCCATCACTCAAGGCAACAAATTCAAGGATATCCCCATCCTGCTGGGCATCAGCATCTTCTTCTGCCTCACTTGCCTGGACGGAGAGATCAACAGATTGGATGCACTTATCTATCTGCTGCTATTCGCCGTATATATAGTTTATAATTTCCGTTCCGGAAAAAAGAACCTGGAAGAAGAAGAAAGCGAAGCTAAGGAATATGGCTTGGGACTGTCAATCATAATGATATTGGCTGGTTTAGCCGGTCTGATCTTCGGAGGTAAACTCTTTGTAAACAATGCAGTAAAGATAGCACAGGGGATAGGCGCCAGCGAGAAGTTCATAGCCATTACAGTGCTTGCCCTGGGCACTTCCCTACCGGAATTGGTTACCTGCGTGGTCTCCGCCGCTAAGAAAAAAGGCCAACTCGCACTCGGTAACATCGTGGGCAGCAATGTCTTTAACATCCTGCTCATCCTGGGCTGCTCCGGAATCATTAAGCCGCTTAACACGGCGTCTCTGAATTATGTCGATATGGCTGTCTGCCTATCCAGCGTACTGCTGCTTTTCCTCTTCTCCTTCACTTCGAAAGAGCAGAAAATCTCGAAAGGCGCAGGATACACGATGCTCGCATTGGAATTGGCATATATGATCTACCTGTTCATCAAGCTCTAAAAGTTTATCTGGATTCCCAGATTCAGGAAGGCACAGCTCACATAAGAGAAATAAAGCTGGGAGCGAGGGATTTCCCCTTCATATCTGTCTATGGGCAAGGGATGACCATAGAAAGCATCCAGTTTAAGGAAGAAATCCACGCTCAGGCTCTTATACAGATGCTCTCTGTAGCCCAGGCCCAGGGAGGCGAGGATAATCTGATCCTTGAAGTTCAAGTCGTGCAAGGCGCTGCCAGCCTCCAGAGACAAAAAGGCTGAACTCTCTTCATAGGACTTGAAATAGTATCTGGCTTCCAGTTCAAGAGGAATTATCGAGTAGTTCTGATCTATGCCCTTGTATCCACTTTTTAAGCCTATGCTGGCCTTGTGGGCAAACTCGTAGGAAAGCGCAAAATTAAGGTAGGCAGTACTCAAATAAGTAAATCCATAAGCATATTCGCTTACTCTGTAGCCTACTCGATTAGGTGTATAGGAGAAAGCCTGAGCCTTATACAACTGAGCTCCATAGCCCCAGCTACAAGAGGCAGTAATCCCTGCCCAAGCACTGATACTCAAGCAGAGAAACAATAGTGTTATGCCCAACTTTCTCTTCATTTGAACCTGTAGTACAAGCTAATTTTAGGTATGAGCGCCCTAAGCACGCCGTTAGCATACCAGGACAGGCCAATCCTGCCGTCACTTTCCTCCATCTTTCTTATCTGAAAGGCCCATTCGGCATCGAATTCCACCCCCAACTCCAAACGGCTGCCCCTGAATGAAGCGAGTGCTCCGGCGCAGGTATTAAGTCCAAAGATAAATCCGTGATTCCTGGGCAGAGCGGAATAATCCCTGACATATCCGGCTACCCCACCAGCTCCCATATAAATTATATATGCAATCTCATCATTGATGCGACCGCTGTCTATTATGGAATTATGAACTATGTTCAACTTCACTCCAGGATAGTCGGAAACATTAGAATACAGTCCGTAAGTGTCCAAAGTTAGATTATAAGAGTTAAAACTATTCTCCTTTTTGTCAGAAGTACTGAGAATGCTAAGGGACTGGGCTTTGAAAGAACTGACAAGTCCTGCCCTGGTAAGAGAGAGCGGCAGCCTTTCCTCTGCAGAAATCGCACACAGAGGAAAGACTAAAAGGAACAACACTGTCAGAGTTCTTTTTCCCATAAATAAAAACATTCCAAGATAAGCATAAATTTGGGATTTGAGAATAAAATAAGTAATTTAGACTTCGATTATGGCAAATTTGAATACTCTTCTGCCCCCTCTTCCAGAGAGGCTCAGACCCCAAACCTTGGAGCAATACGTCGGCCAGAGACATCTGGTCGGCAAAGGCTGTGTACTCTCCAATATGATAGAAAGTGGAAACGTCAGCTCCTTTATCCTCTGGGGCCCTCCCGGAGTCGGCAAGACTACCCTTGCTAAGATCATAGCCAATAGCCTGAAAAGAGATTTTTACACTCTCTCGGCAGTAAGTTCAGGAGTAAAGGACGTTAGGGATGTGATAGACAAAGCGAAGCAGAACTCCCTATTCAGTTCCGCTGCTGCTCCTATCCTCTTCATAGACGAGATACATCGTTTTAACAAGGCTCAGCAGGATGCGCTTCTGGGGGCTGTGGAACAGGGGGTATTCATCCTTATAGGAGCCACCACCGAAAACCCTTCCTTCGAAGTGATAACTCCCCTTCTATCCCGCTGTCAGGTCTTTGTACTTAAACCACTTGAAGCCGCAGACCTGGAGATTCTCTTAAACAGAGCCTTAAAGGAAGACGAGATACTGAAGGAAAAGAACATTAGGGTCAAACAGACCGACGCGCTCTTTATGCATAGCGGAGGCGATGGACGCAAACTCCTGAATATCTTGGAGATAGTGGTAGATTCCCTAAGCGCTAAGACTTCCGAGATAGTAATAGACGACCAGAGTGTCTGTGATTGCCTGCAGAAAAACATAGCCATCTACGACAAGGGTGGAGAGATGCACTATGACATCATATCCGCCTTCATTAAAAGCATAAGGGGCTCAGACCCGAATGCCGCCGTATATTATCTGGCCAGGATGCTGGATGGAGGAGAAGACCCCCTGTTCATAGCCAGAAGGCTCTGTATCAGCGCAGCGGAAGACATTGGCCTGGCTAACCCTAATGCCCTTCTCATAGCGGACAGCTGCTTTAGAATCTGTCATAACATAGGTATGCCGGAAGCTCGCATTCCCCTTTCTGAATGCAGCATTTATCTGGCATCCTCCCCTAAGAGCAACTCCGCCTATATGGCCATAAATTCCGCCCTCGAAACTGTCTCAAAGGATCAGATGGCGGCGGTTCCCCTTCACCTGCGCAATGCCCCTACAGCCCTTATGAAAGACATAGGCTATGGGGAGAACTACAAGTATTCCCACGATTTCCCAGGTCATTTCGTAGATCAGGAATTTATGCCTAAGGGATTGGAAGGAAAGGTATTTTATGAACCTCAGCCGAATCGTCACGAAGATAATCTGAAGGCCTACCTGCAGGCTTGCTGGCCTAAATACTACCCGAAAAAGCTCTAGAAAGGATATCCTACACCAAAACTGATGGCGCTTCCGCCAATTTTAAGCGCGCTAAGCGGGTCCAGCCATTTATCACCATCCAGAGAAGGGTCTCTGAGCCTGATACCCCAGTCAAAACGGAGCAGCAGAACATCAAGGTTGACTCTAAGTCCCAGTCCATAGTCGGCAGCCAATTCCTCCAATCTTACCCCGCTTTCACTTTTCCAGACATTTCCCAGCTCGGCAAAAAGCGCTCCTTCCAGCTTCCACACCAAAGGGAAACGGTATTCCATATCCGCTTCCAGTTTGATGTCTCCGGTCTGACTCGGGATGCTGAAAGTCTCATCCATCTTTGAAGCGCCCGGGCCGAGTGCCCTTGCCTGCCAAGCCCTCATACTGCTAGCTCCACCACAGTAGAACTGCTTTTCATACGGCATAGCCGTGGAATTTCCATAGGCCCATCCCGCTCCGGCCAGAAGCCTGAATGCCAATGACTTTGAGTCGTTTGCGCCGAAACGGATCGCTTTGGCCATACTGGCCTCGATTCTGGCATACTGCGAGAACGGAGCCCCCAAGACCAGAGCCTCTCCGCTGGAGTTCTGCTTCATCAAGCCCCTGAAAAGACTCAGGACATTACCGGACAGATCAAAATTCAGTTTAAAGGAATGATAGTCGCTCTTAGGGACGAGCTCAGTGCTGCTGTTATAAAAGAGGCTGCTACCAAGACCTAAGTCACAGTGGTCCTGATAGGAGTATTTCATAAATGGATTTTTCTCCAGATTCTTCATAAAATCCTCGTTCAGGTTAAAAAGACGCACATAGTTTAACTGAAGAGGATAGAACTGATAATAGAACCTGCCTCTTATAATTCCGGACACACCGAAGGAGGTGGACATAATGTTCCTGGTATATTCCGGCCTGTTCTGATAGTTGAAAGCCAGATTGATTTCGGTGCGAGGAATATTAGGCCCCTTGATATGTCTGTTATCCACTCCTATGAGCCGAGGAAGGCTCAAAGAAAGGGAGGTTCCGAATTCTTCGGAGGAAATGTTGTCATTAGGTTTGAACTGAAAATTCCCCACAAAGCCTAGGTTAAACCACTCTCCCCCTTTGAAAAAGTTCTTATGATAGAAACTCAGCTGCGGAGAGATGCCTATAAGACCAGAAGAATTTGTGGAAAATTCCAAATTGGTCTTGAAACCCTGCTGCTGGGATTTGCTTAGAGTGATGTCACAGTTCACCTTGTCATCGGAAACTGCGGACATATCTATCCCCACAGTCTTGAATACCTTAAGGGAAGAAAAGCGGTTAAAAGTATTGCTCACCACGCTTTCGCTGTAAGTCTGACCAGGCATAATCAGGTTCACCCCCTTCAGAACATCCTCCCGAACATCCAGATTCTCAGGGACATTGATGCTTACCTCACCTATCTTGGCCTTTTTGAGTGGTCTTTCATCTTCGCTGATGATATATTCCAAAGTCACGGATGCATCTTTTCCCAATGTGTCTGCCACAAAACTGTAGCAATTCATATTCAGGGAAAAATAGCCCTTTTCCCTAAGGGAAGCCAGACTTCTCTGCACCTCGGCATCCAAACTTTGCTCGGAAAGATAATCCCCCACCTTAATCTTCATCTCGGAGAGCTCGGAATTAAAATCGGAGACAAAGTCCCTTCTTCTGGCAGGAAGATTAAATATAATGCTATCTATCTTATATCTTTCTCCCAAAGTAACATAATACCTGACCTTAGCCACCTGGCCTTTAAGTCTCAGTTCGCTCTCCACCTTGGAATTATAATAACCCAGGTTCTCAAGATGATTCTTAATGCTGTTTTTGGAGAGTTCCACCTGATTCTGCTCATAAACCACAGGCGCTTCTCCAAGGATCTTCCAAAACTTGTTCAAACCCTTGTCACTGCCATCTGAGAGATTGTAGACATAGAGCATCGGCTTAAGCCCCAAGAAACTGGAATTAGGCTTTTGACGGATATAATTCTGTAGGGAAGCAGCCGGGAAGTTTTCGTCATTTACTATTATCACTTCATTGGAATCCAGCCTTAACTGATCACTTTCCAGAGTCCTGGTAGTACTGCAGGAAAATAGAACTGCCGATAAAAATATCGATAGTGACAGGCGGAGAAAAGTATGAGTTTTAGTCTGCATCAAAGGACAAATTTAGCAAATATTTGAGTATATTTGCAGCAATTTATGAGCAAATTATCTGCAAGTGAGATCAAACACATAAAAGCCTTGTCCGGAAAGAAATTCCGAGACGAGTCCCGTTCCTTCATCGTGGAAGGAGAAAAGATGCTTTCAGAGGCTTTGAACAGCGGATTCGAATTGCTCGCTTCCTATAGGACAGAAGATATAGGCGAGGCTCAGATGAGCCGTATCAGCAGCCTGTCCTCCCCTTCTCCGGTGCTGGGAATACTAAGGATGCCTGACACGTCCACAGTTCCGGAAATCCAGAGCAAAGGCTTATATCTCGCCCTTGACAGCGTCAGGGATCCGGGGAATCTGGGTACCATCATCCGCATCTGTGACTGGTTCGGAGTGGATGGCATTTTCGCCTCTGAGGACTGTGTGGATCAATTCAACCCCAAAGTGGTTCAGGCCTCTATGGGTTCCATATTCAGAAAGAGTATTGTCTATACAGACCTGGAGCGCCTCTGTCGGACTTTCTTAAACAAGGGACTTCCAATATACTCCACACTTCTGGACGGGAAGGATATTTACGAGTGTGAGTTAAAGCCTCAGGGCCTCATCCTTATGGGTAACGAATCCAGGGGAGTAAGCAAAAGCCTGAGAGCTCTCTGTACCGATTCCCTTCTCATACCTTCCTTTGCCCAGGGTCCACACGCCGAATCCCTTAACGTGGCCGTGGCCACCGCCCTTACCCTATCAGAATTCAAACGTAGAGACAGATATGAAAAATAAATTAACACTTTTCTCCCTGGCAGCCCTGCTGCTTTTCAGCTCGTGTAGCCAAAAGCCTGAGGCCAAGTATATTTTCCTCTTCATCGGAGATGGAATGGGAGCCTCTCAGGTGGCTGTGACCGAGTCCTATCTTTCCTATCTGGATGGCAATTTGGGAGGCTCCCAGCTGCAGTTTTCCCAATTTCCATACCTGGGAATGTGCAGCACATATTCGGCTAACAGCATCATCACAGATTCCGCTGCAGCCGGCACTGCCATCGCTTCAGGAGAAAAGACAAATAACGGTATGCTTGGAGTAGATCCCGAAGGTAATCCCCTCAAGAGTGTCGCCCAGGTTCTGAAAGACGAGTATGGCTATCAGGTCGGAGTTTTCTCCTCAGTTCCCCTGAATCACGCCACCCCTGCCGCATTCTATGCCCACGTCACTTCCAGAGGAGACTATTACGATATCACCAAGCAGATCCCAGCTAGCAAGTTCGATTTTATCGGAGGCTCGGGATTTTTGAATTTCGCACCTGGAGATGAGGAAAAAAACAGCGAAGAGTATCTGGAGGAATACGGCTACGAAGTGGTCTTTGGACAGAATGAATTCGAAAAGGCCAATTCCCACAAGATAGTAATGGTATCAAATCCGCGTAAGGACAAGAGGGAAAAAGTGGCCAATTATGCCGCCGAGGAAGACGAACTGGTAAGCCTTTCCCAGATGATGAAGAATTGTCTTAGCACCTTAGACGAGAGCAAACCTTTCTTCATAATGTGCGAAGGCGGAGAGATAGACTGGGACAGCCACGCTAACCGAACTATGCCTACCATTGAGGCTATCCTGGCTATGGACGAAGCCGTCAAGGTGGCCTACGAATTCTATCTCAAGCATCCGAAGCAGACCCTGATCCTTGTTACCGCAGACCACCAGACCGGCGGAGTCAGCGTAGGCAGCACGGACTACGGATACGATGTGAATTGGCCTGGAATAATAGAGCAGTGGGAAGAGGCAGGAAAGGCCGATAACTTTAAGAGCGTGGAGGAGCGCAATGACTTTAACAAAGCCTGCGGCATAGGCTGGACCACCATTCACCATAATGGCGACCACGTGCCGGTTTACGCCATAGGCAAAGGTGCAGAAAAATACTGCGGACGAATGGACAACACGGAATTTTACATAAAACTACTTCCTGAATAATATGATTATCTATCAGGTGCTTCCCCGACTTTTTTCAAAAGGTCGTTTCTCTTCTTTCAACAAAAAGACATTTGATTACCTTAAGTCTTTATCTGTTACACATATATGGTTTACGGGTGTGATTCGTCACAGTATGGATGCCCCTTATGTCAAAGGTAACATAGGCTCACCTTTCTCCATTTCGGACTATTATGACGTAAATCCATACCTGGCCGACGATCCTGACAGGCGCCTGGACGAATTCAAGGCTATGATTAGGCGCGCTCATAACAATGGCTTAAAAGTACTTATAGACTTTGTCCCTAATCACGTCAGCCCTGATTACCAGGACAGTCACGGCGGCATCAAAACTCTGGGACGCTGCGATTACGACTGGACCGACACGGATAAGATAGACTATGGGTGCAGGGAAAATTGGCAGAAAATGCTCGACATCCTGCGTTTCTGGGCATCTATGGGCGTGGACGGCTTCCGCTGCGATATGGTGGAGCTAGTCCCCCTGGATTTCTGGCAGTACCTCATATCCGCGGCCAAGGCTGAATTCCCTGACTTGCTTTTCATCGCCGAGGTCTATGATATGAACAAGTATTCTCTCTTTTCCTACCAGGCCAATTTCGACCTGCTCTACGACAAGTCCGGCCTATACGACACCCTGCGCGCTGTCAGCTGCGCCGGAGCCTCAGCCCGAAACATCACGACCAATTGGCAGAGACTCGGTCCCCTGCAGTCCAGGATGCTGAACTTTCTAGAGAATCACGATGAGCAGAGAATAGCTTCCAAGCGTTTCGCACATCATCCTGAACTGGCCTATGCAGCCCTGGGAGTGAGCGCCCTGTTCTACCCTACCGCCTTTATGCTATACTTCGGGCAGGAGATTGGAGAAGACGCCGCAGACGGAGCTGCAGGACGGACTTCCATCTTCGATGCTGCCAGAGCCATCAATCCATTGGGAAAGCTCAATCCGCAGCAGAAGGCAGTACTCTCGAAGTACAGGCAGACCCTGGCCCTGAAGGCAGAACTGGAAGAGAGCTCCAATTACGATCTCTGCTACTGCCAATCTCCGGAAGGAGGATTTGACCCTAATCATCATTTCGCTTTCCTGCGTGGAAAGGACACCCTTGTGGTCTGCAATTTTAAAAAATCCGATGTCTCCCTGAAGATACACATTCCATCTTCAGCCGACAGCTCACTGCCTGAAACTGTGAACCTGGTAGTTAAGGCAAAGGATTTTACTATTTATAGGAAATAATGTATTTTTGCGTCGCGAAATTTTATAACATAATATATAAGAAATGAAAGGTTCTGTAATTATTCTTTGTGGCGGTGGCCCAGCTCCTGGGATGAACACCGTCGTATGTTCAGTCGCTAAGACTTTTCTTGCAAACGATTATCGCGTAATTGGCCTGCACGGCGGTTACAGCGGACTCTTCTCAAAGACTCCTCGTATCGAGGACATCGACTTTTTCAAGGCAGACGCTTACTTCAACAGAGGTGGCAGCTACCTTCAGATGAGCCGCTTCAAGCCGACCAACGAAGACTTCGAAAAGAACTTTAACCTGGAACTCTTCACCCAGAACGACATCAAGCTCCTGGTGACCGTAGGTGGCGACGATACCGCTTCTACCGCTAACAGGATCGCGAAGTTCTTGGAGGCTAAGAAATACCCTATCGCTAACATTCACGTTCCTAAGACTATCGACAACGATCTTCCGCTGCCAAACAATACTCCTACTTTCGGATTTAATTCTGCCAAGGACGAAGGTGCTCACATCGCCCGTACCGCTTATGAGGATGCCCGCACTTCAGGCAACTGGCTGCTCATCTCAGCTATGGGCCGTAGCGCAGGTCACCTTGCACTTGGAATCGGGGAGTCCACTCACTGCCCTATGACCATCATTCCTGAGATGTTCAACAAGACTCAGATTGGAATTGACAAAATCATCAAGCTCACCATCAGCGCCATCATCAAGCGCAAACTCTTGGGCATTGATTACGGTACAGTAGTGGTAGCCGAGGGCGTATTCCACGACCTGGACCCTGAGGAGATCAAGGCTACGGGGGCAAATCTAACCTACGATGAGCACGGTCACCCTGAACTTGGCAAGATTTCCAAGGCTGTGATGTTCAACGATATCCTGGAAAAAGAATTCAAGAAGATAGGCATAAAGATCAAAACCCGTCCTATCGAAATCGGATACGACGTTCGTTGCCAAGACCCTATCGCCTTCGACCTTACTTACTGCACAGAGCTCGCTATGGGCGTATATGAACTGTTTGAAAAGGGAGAAACCGGCTGTATGGTATTCGTGGATCATAACGGAGATGCCAAGCCTTTGTACCTGCACGATTTGCAGAATGAGGAGGGCAAGATTCCACCTCGTCGCGTAAACATCGAAGGTGGCACCGCTCAGAATTACTACAATCATATCTGCCACTATATCACTGAAGCAGACTATGAGGCCGCAAAGAAATACCTGGCAAATCCAGAGGACTACGACTTCAAGAAAATCCTGGAGTGGTAATCAATCAATTAAGGCGGCCCCTCGGCCGCCTTTTTTTATTCTTATCTGGCTTCGAGAACCATCACCGTATTCCCGAGTCCGTCTTTGAGTAAGAGTCTTTCATTTTCGAAACTGTAGCTTTCAGCTTCCAGCAGTGCGTGAATATAAGCGGATTCGACCTCCATCGAATGTGGGTCTGCTGCCATTTTGGTCATCGGACCATCCTGAAAATCTATCCTATTTTTGTCTATCAGCACTTTTCCGTTCAGATGATTTACTCCTGTAACTCCATAATACTCCCCTTTTGCCAGGTTAATTTCCAGAGTGGCTTCATTGAAAATATCTGGACCGATTTCCACCTGATCTATACTGAGGACCTTCCACTTGCCATTCAATTCCTGATGGGCACAAGATGACAACATAGCAAGTCCTGCGACCAGAGCGCAGATAAGCGTAATGATTTTTCTCATAACAATATCTTTTACTATTATATAAAATATAGTTAAATTTGTACCACAAAATGCGAGCCAACATTACGATAAATAAATGAATAACACATTGAATGACAAAGTAAAATATGTCGGCATAGACGACAAGGACCTGGTTCTCTTTGAAAATCAGTATAAACTCAGAGAGGGAATGGCTTACAACTCCTACCTGATATTGGATGAGAAGACAGCCCTACTGGACACCACGGATGCAAAAAAGGCGGAAGAATGGAAGCCACAGTTGCTGGAAGCCTTAGAGGGCAGGACATTGGATTACCTGATAGTCCAGCACCTGGAACCAGATCATTCTTCCCTTGTCAAATGGGTAATAGACAGTTTTCCTAAGGTGAAACTTGTTGCCAGCGCGAAGGCCCTGAATATGCTGCCGCAGTTCTTCGAAGATTTCTGCCTGCCTCAGGAACAGAGCATTGCAGTCAAGGATGGGGACAGCCTGGATCTTGGCGAGCACAAACTCGAATTCTGCACCGCTCCTATGGTTCATTGGCCTGAAGTGATAATGACTTACGATAGTTTCGACGGGACGCTCTATAGTGCAGATGCCTTCGGAAAGTTCGGTGCCCTTTCCCTCTGTGGTTACGACGACAGCGAAGAAAAGGATTGGCTGCCAGAAGCCAGACGCTATTACTTTAACATCGTGGGCAAGTATGGGGCTCCGGTACAGGGGGTACTGAAGAAACTTGCTGGAAAAGAAATCCACAGAATCTGTTCCCTGCACGGTCCTATCCTCACGAAGGAACTTGGCAGATACCTGAACTTATACTCAAAGTGGAGCTCCTATGAGCCTGAAGAAGACGGGGTTTTCATCGCCTGCGCAAGTATTTACGGAAATACGATGAAGGTCGCACGAAAATTGGCCGAGAAACTGGAGTCAAGGGGCGTGAAGGTGCTGCTTTCCGACCTGTGTACCAGCGATATGGCTGAAAATGTGGCTCAAGCCTTTCGTTTTTCCAGGATGATTCTCTGTGCCAGCTCTTACGATGCCCAGCTCTATACTCCTATGTATGATTTTCTGCATAGATTGCAGATCAAGGCTTATCAGAAGAGAAAGGTGGCCATAGTGGAAAACGGCTCCTGGGCCCCTTCCGCAGCTAGAATTATGATAGAGATGTGCGCAGAGATGAAAAATGTGGACATTGTAGATCCTGTCTTAAGCATAAGGAGCAGCTTCAAAGCTGAGAACCAACAAGTCTTTGACGAACTTTTGAATAAAATAGAGCGCTGATGAAAGGCTGTCTGCTTATCCTGACTATAGCTTTGATGATTCTGGAAGGCTGCTCCGGCAGAAATAATTCCAGAAAGTCTTCTTTGCCTCAGACTGATTCCTTGAATTTCAGCTTGCCAAATGTCCCCGGCATCATAAATGAGCCTCAGGATAAAATGGATTATCTGATGGAGCATTTCTGGGATGCCCTTAGCCCTAAATGCTATGCCGCCCAAGTGGAAGGGCAATTTGCCAACTTCCTATGGATAAGTGAACAAGTGAGTCTGGATAAAGCCGAAGCCTCTCTTATCAAGGCTTATGGAAAGGATCCCGAAAGGATATTGGCCCTAGCCGAAAAATATCTCTATGACCCCCTTTCCCCATATAGGAACGAAGACCTATTCGGGAAATTGGCAGCCAAAGTGGGTGGAGAGCGATATGAAGGAATAGCAAGGCGTTGTGCCCTGAACGCAGTGGGAAGCAAAGCCAGGGATTTCAGTATGGTGGACCGGAAAGGCAGGGATCTGAGGCTTTACGAGATAGATGCAGAGTTTGTGCTGCTCTTCTTCAGTAACCCCGGCTGCGCTTCCTGCAAGGAAATCATAGAAGTTCTGAGCAGGGATGAATTGATAAGCCAGGCAGTGAGAGACAAGCATCTGAAAGTGCTTTCGATGTATATAGATGAGGATTTAGAACTGTGGCACGAGCATTTGGGAGATTATCCCAAGGAGTGGATAGTGGCCTATGATCCCCTGCTGGAACTTAGAAATATGGATAGCTATAATATCAGGGCCATTCCTTCCGTATATCTTCTGGGTAAGGATAAGACTGTACTTCTAAAGGATGCTCCTGAGGAAAAACTCATCCCAAGACTTAGACAAGAATTAAGTTTATATTATGGAAAATTTTAAAAGAGTCGTAAAGTATTACGAATGTGACAAGATGGGCATTACCCATCACTCTAATTACATCAGGTTTATGGAAGAAGCCAGAATCTATGTTCTGGATGAACTGGGTTATGGATTCGAGAAGATGGAAGCGGAAGGTATTGTCTCCCCTGTCGTGTCCCTTAGCATAGATTACAAGAAGCCTACCACCTTTAAGGACGAGATAGAAATTTCATTAAAAGTCAAGGATTTGAGCACACTGAAACTCAGTTTCGAGTACCAGATGAAAGTAAAAGGAGTGCTCGTATGCAAAGCTACAAGCACTCACTGTTTTATCTCTGAAGGCAGACCTTTCTCCTTTCAGGAAAAATGGCCGGAACTCACTGAAAAACTCCTGGAGCTTTAGTTCTTCTAAAGCTCCCAGGCTATGGCCGATGAGCCAAGTATAGCTGCATCTGAATCCTTCAACTCGGAGAACAAGAGTTGAACCTTATCCCTCCAAAGAGGGCATACAGCCTCATTCATAGCTTTTACTGCAGGGTCATAGAGCAGTCTACGGGCCTTGGCTACTCCACCGAAAAGTATGATGGCCTGAGGGGCAGAGAAGGCTATGAAGCCGGCCAATGCCTCACCAAGTATCTTCCCTGTAAACTCATATACCTTATTAGCTATCTTATCTCCTGCAAATGCGGCTTCCTGAACATCTTTGGCTGTAAGATTGTCGAAACTCCTAAGGACACTAGGCTCATCTGAGGTCTCCATAAGTTCCCTGGCAGTTCTGGTGATACCTATTGCAGAGCAATATGTCTCCAGACAGCCTATGCCGCCACATCCGCAAGGACGTCCGTTATATCTTACCACCCTCACGTGTCCCAGTTCTCCTGCAAAGCCATCGTAACCGTAGAGCAGCTTGCCGTCTATTACGATACCGCTTCCCACACCTGTACCCAAGGTAATTACTATAAAATCCTTCATACCTCGGGCAGCGCCGTAGTACATCTCGCCGAGGGCAGCGGCATTGGCATCATTAGTCAAGGCTACAGGAATGCCGCCAAGAGCCTTGGATAGCATCTCGGAGAATGGAACGATCTTTCCAGAGGCCCAGGTGACATTAGCGGCGTTATCTATAGTGCCGCGGCGATAATTGGCACAAGGGGCGCCTACGCCCACTCCGACTACTTCTCCTTCTACTCCTGCCTTGTTTATAAGGGCCTTGAGGGCATCAGCGAGGTAATCCACAAATTCCTGCTCATCTGTGTGCCTGTTAGAGACTACCGAAGTCTCACTGACCACGTTTCCTCTTCTGTCTATGATTCCTAATTTCGCGCTCTGGCCTCCAATATCGATGCCTACTACGTAATTTTTAGCCTTGCTATCCATAAAATGCTATATTATTTCTTTCGTATAACTCCTACGAACCATATAGTTGGTATGTTCGTACTTATGGAACATATTCTGCACCTCTACGTTATCTGAGAGCTGAGG
Organism: uncultured Bacteroidales bacterium; assembly: GCA_945983015.1. Taxonomy (GTDB): domain Bacteria; phylum Bacteroidota; class Bacteroidia; order Bacteroidales; family UBA932; genus Cryptobacteroides. Next base: position 287 of record CAMFSN010000019.1, on the reverse strand, counting down.
ATTCGTAATGAGTTTGGTAATGTGTCTCTTTTTCAGATTCTCGAGCAGATACTGGAACATAGGCACGAATGCGCCTTTGTTCTGGTATTCTGGCAGAATACCTATCATCAGTGCCTCCAAAGTGTCGTTCTTTTTAAGGGCGTGCAGGATTCTGAACAAGCCGAACGGGAAGAGGTGTCCCCGGCTTTTCTTTACGGCTTTCGCAAGGGACGGCACGCAGAAGGCAAAGCCCACTATCTTGTCATCCTTGTCAGCCACCACACATACGAAGTCCACGTCCAGAACTG
>CAMFSN010000018.1 GCA_945983015.1 uncultured Bacteroidales bacterium | reverse complement strand
GGGGTCTTGATTTTTATTCAACCGGCCTAAAAACGCTGGTTTTTATCTATATTTGCCACATAATACAATTGGATGCGTAATTCTTATTTGGATATTGTCCGTTAGCGTTCCTTCAGTTCTTTGTCTGGAACGCATTATTTCTGGAACTCGTCCCTGTCTTATGGGGATGGGCCTTTGATTAGTGTATTTTAATAATAAGATAACAATGAATAAGAATTACATAATCCGTCTCGAGACGGAACACGATTATAGGATAGTAGAAAATCTCTGCAGAGAGGCTTTCTGGAATGTGTATCAGCCAGGTTGTACCGAACACTACGTGCTCAATCAACTCAGAAATCATCCGGATTTCATTCCGGAATTGGATTTCGTGATGCTGGTGGACGATGTCATCATAGGACAGGTAGTTTTCTGTCGGGCAGAGATACTCTCAGATGACGGGAGGCATATCCCGATTCTGACCTTTGGACCTATCGGCATTGCACCACAGTTCAAGCGTAAGGGTTACGGATTGGCACTTCTGAACTATGCCTTGGAGAAAGCCAGGGAAATGGGCTTTGGGGCAGTATGTATGGAGGGGAACATTGATTTCTATGGGAAGGCCGGCTTTGTTCTGGCTCAATCAACTCAGAAATCATCCGGATTTCATTCCGGAATTGGATTTCGTGATGCTGGTGGACGATGTCATCATAGGACAGGTAGTTTTCTGTCGGGCAGAGATACTCTCAGATGACGGGAGGCATATCCCGATTCTGACCTTTGGACCTATCGGCATTGCACCACAGTTCAAGCGTAAGGGTTACGGATTGGCACTTCTGAACTATGCCTTGGAGAAAGCCAGGGAAATGGGCTTTGGGGCAGTATGTATGGAGGGGAACATTGATTTCTATGGGAAGGCCGGCTTTGTTCTGGCTTCCTCCAAAGGGATTCATTATTATGCGGAAGAGCGCAGTTCGGTAGTTCCCTATTTCCTCTGCCTTGAACTTCAGGAAGGCTATCTTGATGGGATCGAGGGAGTTTACCATACTCCAAAGCCATATTTCGTGGCTCAGGAAAACCCTCAGGATTTCGAAAACTTTGACAAAGGGTTTCCGCCAAAGGAAAAACTGAAACTCCCCGGACAGCTGTTTTAGTCTATTTTCAGGTCATCGGATGCTCAAACGAGCTCCGATGACTATCAAGGCATAGGGTAGGTAAGGGTGCGATTCTGGGCCAAGGCTTCCTCTACACTGAGGGTACATTTGCATTCCCAGAGTTTGCCAGCCACCAGTTCGCTCCAGCTATGGTTGTCCCAGACATACTTTTTGAATATATAGAAAGTCATCTCGTCATCCACTCCGTAAGTTTCCAGAGGAGTGATATAGTTGTCATTACTGTCGTAAGTCAGTTCGTAGGACTGATGTGCTTCTACAGTATAGATAGATATTTGTTGCCACTCTGTAAGTTTATCTGTCGGGAGATTATCGGCGTGTTCCTTATCCGGAATATACCATACCGTGTAATCGGAAGAGTAGTTTCTCAAGAGCAAAAATCCCTTATTTGTCTCGTATGGGGGAATTTCATCACCTATTATGGGGTCAAAGTCTCCTTTGTCGCAGGATGAAAGGGCGAAAACAGCCGCCGCAAATAGTGTTAATATTTTTTTCATAATGGCTTTCCTAAATTAAAAACTAATACCTACTCCGAAATTCACATAAAAGAAAGGTGCGAAACTTCTCTTTTCTAAAGTGGAACTTTTGGAAGACTCATCTTTAATCCAAGACTGCGCGGAGTCTCCCTGACCTACGGCTTCGACCCAATTTGAAGGCTCCGAATACCTTTTGCTCTCATAATGATCGCAGACCACACTTAGCTTGAAGGGAGAGTAGTTCATACCTGGTTCCACATAGGCGTAAAGGTGTTTGAAAACTTTATAAGTAAGCTGACAGGAAGCACCGAACTGTAGGAGCCTTTCCTCCTTATACTCTTCATAACTATTTATCAGGAAATCATTTACTTCTACTTTAGGAGAATGGATATAAAAGTATTCCGGGCCACTGTCGCCACTTTTGCTTATCCTCTTGTATTCGAAATTCATAGTGCTGGGGAAACTGATTCCTATGCTTACCCTCGGTACAATCGTGAAGCGTTTGTGCTGAACTCGGTAGAAGCCTCCCAGCATAAGACTACTCTGGCTTTGGTTTAGGTAGGAATTCCACCGTTCGTATAGGCCATATTTGTACCTTCCGCCATCTGCCACATTCAGTGCTCCAAAGTAGTCGGCTTCAGAGAACGAAGCCCACTGATAGTTCATCTCCAGGCTTAGTCCCCAATTGTTGTTAATATGGTAATTCATTCTAAGACAGGAAGATGAGCCGGTAGCTACGAAAAAATCAGATCCCTGTTCACCCTGTACTTTTAAAATTTGGCCGGCCCAACCCCCTCCGGTTTCAAGGGAAAGTTTGCCTGAAATGTCATTTTGAGAAAAGACCGGAATGCCGACGAGCAGCATAGCCGCTGATAAAATAAATGTCTTTTTCATAAATCATTAAATTTGCTCAAATATACAGTTTTTTTGTAAGTTTGCAAGTTGATTTCTCCTTCAGGAGGATAATTGTTCAGCTTAGCTCAGTGCCTGAGAGAATTTGCTAATGAATGAAGTGGATTACATACTGATAGCCAAACTGAATGCTTCGAGTAAATTGGCATTCGGAGAACTTTTCGACAAGTATGTAGGGATGGTGCACGCCTTTGTGTCTTCTCTCATAAGGGATGAATCTACCGCTGAGGACATTACACAGTTGGTCTTCGTTAAACTCTGGGAGCATAGGAAAGGCATAGATCCGGATGGCAATCTTCCGGCCTGGCTATATGTGACTGCCAGAAATGCTGTCTTCAAGGAGTTGAAGCGGATGATACTGATGGATAAATATGTAAACTATGCCAATTATTCTCAATCAACTCAGGAGATTCCTTCCTGGGGAAATATCGATGGGGAAGTCATAAAAAGGGAATTGGATTCTGTGGTGAATTCTTTCCCGAAGGCTATGAAAAACATATATCTCTTACGCACTGTCGAAGGGCTTTCCGTGGCAGAGATTGCCAGGGAATTGCAGCTCTCTTCGAAGACAGTGGAAACCCAACTTTCCAGGGCGAAAAAAAGACTTAAAGAAAAAATCGAAAAAATTTAGCTTCTCTTTGTAAGGTTTTTTCATATCTGAGGATACATTATACAGATATGACTGATAACCATTTTAAAGATCTCCTGGAAAAGTATCTTTCCGGAGAGACTTCATTTGAAGAGAAAAAACAACTGGATGCGTTTCTGGGAGAACATCCGGACGCAGAGTTTGACAGATATTGCCAGAGCCTGTGGGATTCCCCTGCGGAAGTTGACGGTCTTAGTCATAGCCGGAAACAGAAGATGAGGGATAATCTGCTGAATCGTATTTCTGTCGGGGAAGACTGGCAGAGGCGAAGTCAGCGAAGGGGCAAGTCGGCCTGGACTTGGGCTTATTCTTTTGCCGCTATACTTGCAGTGCTGATAGTTAGCGGGCTTTTGATTTTTATGGATACCAGACCTGTCCTCGAGTATGAAGTGTTAGCGGAAAGAGGCCAGAAGAGTACTGTTATACTTCCAGACGGCAGTAAGGTCTGGCTTAATTCCGCCAGTAAGATATGCTATTCTTCTGATTTCAATAAGAAAAACCGAGATATCATATTAGAAGGCGAAGCCTATTTCGAGGTGGCTAAAAACAAGAAGATTCCTTTCGTGGTAAAGGCTTCCGGATTGGAAGTGACGGCTGTGGGAACACAGTTCAATGTCCGGAATTATCTGGAAGAGAGCACAGTCAGTGCGACACTGGTGGAGGGAAGGGTATTGGCCTGTTCAAAAGAGCAAAGCGCATATCTGGACTATGGCCAGGAGGCGGTTCTGGAGCGAAGGAGCGGCGTGATGAGCACCGCTATGGCGTCTGACCTGCAGCACCTGGTGCCGTGGCGCAGCAGTGAGATTCTTCTGTCGGATGAGTCACTGGAACAACTCGCCAAGGGTCTGTCCAGAATGTATAATGTGGATGTCTTATTCAAAAGTGAGGACATAAAGGCCTATACTTACACGGGACTTATCCGAAACAATTCCTTGAACAATGTTTTGGAACTGGTGTCAAACACCTCTCCTGTGGACTATGTGTTGGAAGGAAATGTTATCGTCTTTTCTGAAAGAGAATAAATTCTATGATAATATATGAGGCATAAACTATTCTATTTGGTTCTGAGTTTGCTGTTGGGACTTTCTTCTATAAATTCAGCAGCTCAGGTGAGTGTCAGCATTGATGGGCTTCCTCTCAGACAGGCATTGGCAGAGGTGGAAAAGCAGAGTGGCTATAGCTTTTTCTATAGCAGTCTGCTTCCGAATCTGGATGTCGTAGTGAGTTTGGAAGTGGAGAATGCAAGTATCGAAAAGGTGATGGACAATCTCGTAATGGGACTTGGCATCGAATACGAAATCAAGGAGGACAAGCAGATAGTCCTGACGGTAAAGACTAAGGAGAAGAGCAAGTCCGACAAATTTAATCTTATCTGGATTGAAGGAAGGGTGGTCGATTCGTCGAATATTCCGATTCCAAGTGTCGGAGTGGTCATTGAAGGCACTTCGGTTGGAACTGTCACTGATGAAGATGGTTATTTCAGTATGGAAGTTCCATCTGAGGATTGCGTCCTGGAGTTTATGTGTATGGGCTTTCAAAGTCTGAAAGAGAAAGTCGGCTCCCGCAGACAGTTTAATCTCATCCTCAAGGAGGACGCTGAGTTTCTGGACGAAGTGGTCGTAGTGGGTTACGGTACACAGAAGAAAGTGAACTTGACCGGCTCCGTTTCTATGGTGGGCAGTGAAGACATTTCTACCAGACCGATCGCCAGTGTCGCTACCGGTCTTCAGGGTCTGCTTCCGGGAGTTACGGTGGTCAACCCTAGCGGCCAGCCCGGTGAGTCGAACTCTACCATCCGCGTGCGCGGAGTCGGCACCATTGGAAATGCCAATCCTCTCATCCTTATCGACGGTGTGGAAGGGGACATCGCCACCATCAATCCTGAAGATATCGAAAGTGTGTCAGTGCTCAAGGATGCCGCTTCTGCTTCCATTTACGGTTCCAGAGCCGCGAACGGAGTCCTGCTTATCACGACAAAAAAGCTGGGTAAGCTCACTGAGTCCAACTCTAAGGTAACTTTCGGGGCTTATGTCGGATTGCAGACCCCTACTCGACTTCCTCAGATGTGCGACGCCATAGAGTTTATGACTCTGGACAATGAGGCTCGCCAGAATGTCGGCACTCCAGCTGCCTGGACCGAAGAGATTTTCGAGAAAGTCCGGACCAATTCTGATCCGAATTACTTCGCAGATACCGACTGGATATCTCAGGTTCTGAACGATTATGCCCCTCAGCAGAATTACAATTTTACTCTGAGCGGAGCCTCAGGCGGTGGTTCTTATATGCTTTCCTACCGCTATTTCGACCAGGAAGGTCTTACCGTAGGTTCTTCCACTGGAGAGCAGAGACATAACATAAGGTATAAGATGGATACCAAACTGATAGATATCCTGACTCTGTCCTCCAATATCAGTTATACTTCCAGAAAGGTGACCTCGCCTGTCAATTCTCTTACCAATGGTGGAGGTGCCATCTATACCGCTATGCGAATTGCTCCTAATGCTCCTGTGAAATATACAGATGGAAGCTGGGCTTACGGCGGAGGAAATACCAATCCTGTGGCAGTTCTCTACGACGGTGGTTATTCCACCAATTCTTCGGATGAGTTCTCCTTGATGGAAGTTCTGAAGATGAAGATACATAAGTCTTGGGACCTGTCTGCCACATATAATCTCACTTCTTACAATGGGCTGAGGGAAATACTGAAAAAGACCATCACTTTCACCAATCCTGAAAGTGGGGCAGTAAACAAGTATCAGGATCCAAATTCATTAAAGGATATAGATGTCAGAAACACTCAGCAGACCCTTATCCTGCAGACCAATTTCGATTTTAGTCTCGGCAAGCACAATTTCAGCGGAGTCGCAGGTATGTCTCAGGAGTGGTATTACGGGACTTCTTTCAACGCCTCCCGTACAAATCTCTCCACAGAGAAAGACCCTTCTCTGGTTCTGGGAGACGCCTCTACTATGAGTAATGACGCCAGCTCTTCCAGATGGGCTCTCAGGTCCGGATTCGGAAGGTTGAGTTACAATTATGATGAGAGATACCTGCTGGAGTTCAATCTCAGATATGATCTTTCATCTCGTTTCTACAAAGCTAACAGAGGTGGTCTTTTCCCTTCAGTGTCAGGTGGTTGGAGATTATCTGAAGAGAGCTGGATGGCCTTTGCCAAGCCTTATGTGGATAATCTTAAGCTAAGGGCTTCCTGGGGTATGCTCGGAAATCAGTATGTGGGTTCTTCCGAGTATCCTTATCTGGCAGTGCTGAAGACCTTTGGAGTGGGTAATTCAGATGACAGGGTTTTGTCTTTGATAGGAACTGATGCGACTATGGGCTATGCCCAGAGTGTCCTGGCCAATCCGGATCTCTCCTGGGAAAAGATTAAGATGCTCGACCTGGGATTCGACCTCTCTATGCTGGATAACAGGTTGACTTTCAGTTTCGACTGGTATGATAAGAATACCGAAGGCATCTTGCTGAGATTGAATTATCCTGCTCAGATTGGAGCCAAACCTTCAGAGCAGAATGCAGGAAAGGTAAACAATAAGGGTTGGGAGATGGATTTCGCCTGGAGAGAACAAAAGGGAGATTTCTATTACAGTTTCGGATTCAATCTTTCTGATGTGAAGAACAAGATAGTCGATCTGGCAGGCAATGCTCCGGACCTCAGCGGATATCAGGTCAGAATGGTGGGCTATCCTATAGACGCTTTCTATGGCTATGTGGCAGACGGCCTTATGACTCCGGAAGATTTTAAGATATCCGATACTGAGAACAATATTTACAGTCTGCCAAACATCCCTGTAATCCTGGGTAATGACTATCAGCCGGGAGATATCAAGTACAAGGATATCAGCGGACCTGACGGTGTTCCGGACGGTCGAATTACTCCGGAATATGACAAGAAAGTGCTCGGAAGCAATATCCCTAGATACACTTACAGTATGAGAGGGGATTTCGGCTGGAAGGGTATTGATTTCAGTTTCGTAATTCAAGGAGTAGGCAAGTGCGACGGCTATCTGATGGGTACTGCCAGACACGCCCTTCAGGATATGGCTGCTTATCCTCAGAAGGTACATCTGGACAGGTACAATGTAGTAAGCAACCCTAATCCTAATGCTTCTTACCCTCGTCTTACCTATAATACTAAGTTCAATCAGGAAACCTTCTCTACTTATTGGATGGAGGATGCTTCATATCTGCGACTGAAAAATGTCCAGATCGGTTATACCTTCCCTGAAAATTTGCTCAGAAATGCCAGGGTAGATAAGTGCAGAATCTATCTTTCTGCAGATAACCTCCTTACTTTCAGTAAGTTTTTCTATGCCTATGACCCTGAGACACCGGTTTCTTCCGGAGGCTATTATCCTCAGGTCAAGACTTTCGTAGTAGGATTGAATTTAACTTTCAAGTAGTATGAAAAAGATATATATCATATTGGTAAGCTCCCTCATACTGGGACTTTCTTCCTGTAACGACGACTTCCTGGAGTGTCCTCCAAGGGATGAGATGACCGATGCCAGTTTCTGGCAGACCGAAGAACATGTAAGGAGTGTGGCCAATTGCTTCACTGCTTCGCTTCAGGGTAAGTATTGGATGAACATTACTGAAATAATGGGAGACAGTGCTCCTTGGGCAGTTACCACTGCTTTCAGAACTATAGGCGGAGGTAATTATACTACCGAGACATCTCAGATCAACTCCATCTGGGTGAATGCTTACAATAATTTGGGCAGAATCAATTATTTTCTGAATAATTATCATAGGGCGGAGAAGGTCAGTGAGGAGATTAGGGAACGATATGCGGCAGAGGCCTATTTTTACCGCGCCTTCAACTATTGGGTTCTTACTACTTATTTCGGAGATGTTCCGTTTATCACCGATGAACTCAGTGTGGAATCGCCGGATGTGTACAGGGAAAGAGATCCGAAAAAGAAGATTGTGGAGAATATTACCAAAGATCTCGAGGAGCATTACGAGAATTTGCCTCTTTATGTTGAAGCAGCATCTAAAGAATTCGGAAGGGTTTCCCAGTGCGCGGCTCTCGCCCTGCTTTCCAGAATATATCTCTATAACGAGATGTACGAAGAGGCGATTAGCGCCTGCGAGAGGGCTATGGCCAATCCATATTATGGAGTTTATTCCACCGGTCATCCTGAGTCTGACTATATGGATATGTTCAATTATACGGCACGAGCCTCCCGCAATGCCGCCAATAATGAAATCCTGCTATCTTATATCTATAATTACGAGTTGGGAGAAACTGCCCGTACCAGTCATAATCTTTCCAGAGAGTGCTGGGTGCCTAACGACTACGCCAGATTTGTCCCTACGAACTCTATGATAGAGGCTTATCTTACTGCCGATGGGAAGATCTGGGACCCTTCCACTGTGAATACCTACGAGGAAGTCTTTCAGAACAGAGATCCCCGTATGTGCCAGTCCATCCTGCCTCCGGGAACTCCTTGGGAAGGAGAGGAAGATGGAGATATTCTCAATGATGACAACTCCGTATTCTCTTATCCGAAGTTCGTCAATGACAAGAAGGGTTGTATGACCTATTCAGGATATTATATGAGAAAGTATGTTGAGCCTTCCACTGTTCAGTTTGTGGGCCACGATGACAATGATATTGTGATGCTGCGTTATGCCGAAGTGCTGCTAAACTATGCAGAGGCCAAAGAGGCTTTGGGCCAACTCACTCAGGAGGATTTGGACATTAGTATCAACAAACTCCGCGACCGTGTGGGTATGGTACATCTGGAATTGAGCAATCTTCCTGCCGGTTCCGACATTAAGACTGAAATCCGTCGTGAACGCAGAGTGGAACTCTTCTTTGAAGGACACCGTTTCTTTGATATCATCCGTTGGAAAGAGGGCGAACTGCTGGCAGAAGATCTTCTGGGTGTAAATAAACGCTGGCTTGACCAAAGCCGTCTTTCCGTGAATTTAAACGATAATACTTTTTCCTGGAAAACGAAAAATGGACAGCAGTACCTTCTTATAGAAGAGGGTCGCCAGTTCAATCCGGAAAAGCATTACCTTTTCCCAGTGCCTTTCAAGCAGATGCAGTTGAATCCTAATCTTGCGCCTCAAAACCCTGGATGGAATTGATATGAGAACAATTGGAAAAAAGCTTTGGCTCGCAGCCCTTTTCTGTATTGCACCTCTTCTGAAGATGGGCGCACAGGATATCTCCATCAGAGTTATGTCTATGAACATCAAGGAGGGAGCCTCTTATGCCGATAATGAGTCTGAACCTTACGCTCAGATAATAAAGGACTATGATCCTGACTTTGTCTGCCTGCAGGAGGTGGATTATAAGACTATCCGAAACGGAGGAAGGGATTGGCTCAACGAAGTGGCCATAAAAAGCGGTATGTTCCCATACTACTGTAAATCCTTCACTTATCAGGGAGGTGGTTTCGGTACTGCCATACTGAGCAAATACCCTTTCTTCAAGGCTCAGAAGACGATTTTCAGCGCTTCTGGCACCCGCGAGGACAGGGCTTCCGGCTGGGTATATGTGGAACTGCCTTCAGGGGCTATAGTCAGGGTGGCTACCACTCATCTCTCTTTGGAGACTGCTGATCTGACCACCAAGCACATAGCTTCCGTCAACTCCGCCATTTTCGCTGAGGATACCACCACCCCTACCCTTCTGATAGGGGACTTCAACGCCACTCCTGACAGCGATCCCATCAAGTATGCGAAGATAAAGTGGCAGGAAATCGCCCCGGGCAGCGGAAACACCATCCCCTCCAGCGGACCGAATCGTCAGTTGGACTATGTGATGGGTTTCCCTAAGCAGTGGAGCTGGACCAGATACGAGATTCTCCCATATCCGGAGCTCTCCGACCATTGTTTCGTTCTCGCCGACCTAGTATTTAATGCCAATTGATATGACTCCTTATAAGTATTTCATACATCTCAGCATTCTGCTCTGCCTGGCTTCCTGTTCGCCTTCGGACAAGCCTGCGGATTCTAACAAGCCGGATCCTCAGCCGGAGTATCCTACTCCTCCTGAGCAGACAAAGGAGGCCAATGTCTTTATCATTGACTTCTTCTCTACTTTGGAGGATGAAGGAAATTTCTTTATCTCCAGAGATGCAGGTGTGGCCGCCGATTATATCAAGGCCCAGAGTGGTAAGCGCTCCATTGTCTATATGTTCGACAGGGCTGACTATCAGATTTCAGAAGAGCAGGCCGCCACTAAAATAGCCTATCAGGTTTCAGCCTTCCCTTACTTTGCCCAAAGCGCTGCCGCAAAAGCTGAAACCATCCCTGGGACCGCTATGGTAACCCGTTATCCCATATCTGATTACGACGGAATCGCAAAGGAGGGGACTTACCTTTCGGGCTGCACCATACAACTTCCGATCACCCTTACGGATAAACTCTGCGTTGCCACTTCCTATATACCTGACGAGAAGGCGGCAGAAAGGATTTTTCTCGAGAAGAAAGTCCGCCTGCTCTCGGATATGATGATAGTGGGAACTGTGCCTGCTGAGAGTGCCGGGGCAGTTCAGGAGTATTTCGAAAGTATGTCCCTGAGAGTGCATAGGCTTGGCAGCAGCCAGACAGTAAAGGACCTTATCGTGGTGCTGCCGGCCTCTTATGTATGTCGGAATATCGAAAGCGGGAAGAAAGTGAATCTTCCGTATTATAGAATCTATATAGAAAAATGGATGTAAAAATGAAAAAATTTATAATCAGTGTTTTAACCCTTTGCTTCAGCTTTTTTGCCGCTAATGCGGAAGCGGGGCGGGATACTTTAAAGATTATGACTTACAATCTGCGTTTTGGAGAACTTGCCACTATGCAGCAGATAGGCGAGTACATAGCTTCCGAGGCTCCGGACATTGTGGCTCTTCAGGAGTGCGACTGGGCTACCCATAGAAGCAGAGCGCCTCACCAGAATGGGGTGAAGTTCATAAATGAATTGGCATACTGGAGCGGAATGTTCGGGCTCTACGGAAAGTCCATAAATTACGCAGGAGGCTATTATGGCATAGGCATATTGAGCAAGTATCCTATTCTTCGAAGTGAAAGGGTGTTGCTGCCAAATGACGGAAAGACCGAGCAGAGAAGTATGCTTATAGCAGATGTCGAACTGCCTTCGGGGAAGCTAATTACTTTTGTCTGTACTCATCTGGAGGTTAAGACTTCTCAGATGCGTCAGGAGCAGATTCGATTTATAAACAAATACCTTAAGGGGGTGAAGAATCAGATTCTTCTCTGCGGTGATATGAATGCCGAGCCGGACTCCGAGGAGATGAAGGCTTTGGCTAGAGATTGGAAGAATTTGACGGATACGGACCTGACCTTCAGCACTATGAAGCCTCAGACTAAGATCGATTACATCTGGTCTAAGCCTGCCGCTGGGGTGGAACTGCTTTCCACTAGTGTCTGCACCGAGGTAAAGCTCTCGGATCATTTCCCTGTGAAATCAGAAATTATACTCTATTAATTAATAACCCATTAATCATTATTATTATGAAAAAATCATTGTTTTATCTCTCGCTTGCAGCTCTGCTATTTGTAGGCTGTAACAAGAATGCCGGTGAAGACAACACCGTGAAACCGCTTGATGTTACTCTCGAATTCGCTCAGGAGTCTCTCGAACTGGTTTATGGCGAGCCTACAACTGTTGAGGCTACTGCAGTTACTGAAGCTGCTATTGACAAAGTAGTTGTGAAAGCCGTTAAGAAAGTGGACGAAACCACTTACGAGGCTGTTGGTGAGGAGCAGGCTTTCGCTCAGGAAGGTCTTGCCGTATCAGTACAGGTTTTCGCCGATGCTCAGGATGCTACAGATCTGGAGGTAGTACTTTTCGCTGCCGAGAAGAAGTCCAATCCATTCTATCTGCCAGTTACCGTGACAGGTGAGCCTAAGGGTACTGCCTGGGTAAACGACGCAGTCGTACTTTATGCTGACAACAAGGTGGCTCACAATGTGAACGATAATGTAACATATCCTGTAGAGAATACCGGTGCCGGTTCAGATACCAAATCCTTCTTCTCTATGCACGGTGTGAAGGTCGCAGATAAGGTAGAGCACATTCTTTCCCTTAATGAACTCCTTGAAGTAGGTGGCCAGAATGCCTCTATGTGCTGGCTTAACTGCCTTGAGAAGACTGATGCTCAACCAAAGGAGGATGGCTCTCTTACCTATATCGGCGGACAGAGAGGTTATATGTTCTCCGGTTGCAGGAATAAATCTTTGGGTGGAGGTACTACCGGGCGTCAGTGCGATATTGCAAACTATGACGGAAAGCAGATTCTCGATGACAATATCGATTATGACTTCACCTTTATCCCTGTATGCGGCAGTTGGATCGGTGAGAAATATGACGAGGCCAAGTATAAACTGGTAGACCGTATCTGGCTTTCTGCCGGTGAATCCAGCGAGACTAATCTTGGTCAGATCAAGGCTTTCTGGGCTTTGAAGCAGATTCAGGAGAATTTCGACAATGCTACTCTCGGCGTTGAGAATGAGCCAACTTCTCTTGGAGGAAAGACCTATCTCCGTCGTTGGACAAATGCAGGTCAGACTGCTGGTTCTGCTCCTACAGAGGGTTTCCGTGCCGGTGACTACATCATCATCCGCAGTGAAAGGAAGTCCGGTGAGGGTGATGCTGCTGTTTCTACCTACTACTACGGCCTCGTTCAGGTTCTTCAACTTCCTGACGATGCAGATCTCTTCACTATGGACTCTACCAAGGGTGACTGGAAGGTTATGGATATTGAGGGTGCTAAAAGCCTCTTTATGAAACCTGCTTATTTTGCAGTAAAGACTCAGTGTGAGATTCTTAAATAAATAATAAGGTGAACGGACCGGTACGGGCTTTAGGCCTGACCGGTCCATTTTTAATTTTTATCGAAATGAAGAAAGCATTCAAGTATATCGCTGCTGTTCTTTCCCTTGCCCTTTGTCTTTCGTCCTGTAGGGCAGCGAAGGAAAAAGAGATGGCAGAGGCTGCGCGGGAGGCCATTGAAAGGACGGTGGGGGAGCTGGAAAATGTCACATTCACATACATAACTCCTCAAGGAAAATGTGATCGTTATGAGATTGAGGCCACAGACGGGCATCTGCACATATCCGGAAGCAGCCCTACTGCGATGTGCTATGCTTTCAACAGATATTGGCGTAGGTCCTGCCATTGTATGCAGACCTGGGCAGGGGAAAATGGCAGTATGCCCGAGCAGTGGCCGGACTATTGCGAGAGCCAGACTTCGCCTTATGAACTCAGGTATTTTCTGAATGTCTGCACTTTCGGCTACACGACCCCATATTGGGACTGGGAGAGATGGAGCGAGGAACTGGACTGGATGGCCCTGCACGGCTTCAATATGCCTCTTGCCAGCGTTGCGAGCGAAGCTATAGCAAAAAGGGTGTGGATGTCCCTTGGCCTAAGCTCGGAAGAAGCCGATGCCTTCTTTACCGGTGCAGCACATCTGCCTTGGCATAGAATGGGAAACTTGAACTCTTTTGACGGTCCTCTGTCGGACGAGTGGCACGAGGGACAGATAGAACTTCAACACAAGATACTCGACAGGATGAGGGCTCTGGGTATGGAGCCTGTTGCTCCGGCTTTTGCGGGTTTTGTTCCGCCTGCCTTTATGGAGAAACATCCTGAAATTAAAGCTACCCTTCTGCATTGGGGCGGCTTTGAAGATAAATACAATGCCTGCGTCCTTGCTCCGGATTCGCCTTATTTCCAGGAGATAGGAAAACTCTTCATTCAGGAGTGGGAGAAGGAATTTGGAAAGGCAAAATATTGGCTTTCAGATAGTTTTAATGAGATGAGACTGCCTGTGGAGCCAGGGGACACTGAAGGAAAGCATAAAGTGCTCGCTCAATATGGAGAGGCCATCTGGTCTTCGATTAAGGCCGGAGATCCGGATGCTGTGTGGGTGACTCAGGGCTGGACTTTCGGATATCAGCACGATTTCTGGGATCCGGAATCGCTGAAGGCCCTGCTTTCTAAAGTCCCTGATGATAGGATGATAATAATAGACCTAGGGAACGACTACCCAAAGTGGGTTTGGCATACGGATCAGACCTGGAGGGTGCAGAATGCTTTCCACGGGAAAAAATGGATATACAGTTATGTGCCTAATTTCGGAGGTAAGGTGATTCCTACCGGAGAACTGCAGATGTACGCAGAGGGCGCAAGCGCTGCCTTTGCAGAAGGCTTGGCCGATAATCTGATAGGATTTGGAATAGCGCCGGAAGGCATAGAGAATAACGAAGTGGTCTATGAACTGCTTTCGGATATGGCCTGGACTTCTCAGGAGCAGGATCTGGATGAATGGATAAGGGAGTACTGTCTGGCTCGCTACGGCTATGACGGAGAGGAGATGTTGCAAGCTTGGGATTTGTTTAGGGGGAGCGTGTATTCTTCCCTCTATTCTTACCCTCGTTTTACTTGGCAGACAGTGGTGCCGGATAAGAGAAGAGTCAGCAGACACGATGTGAATGAGGATTTTCATAAGGGACTAACGCTTTTCCTCTCCTGTGCCGACAAGTGCTCTGAGTCGGAACTTTACCTGGACGATGCGGTGGAATTCGCTGCCCTTTGGCTGGCGGAACTCGCTGACAGACACTATGAAAAGGCTCTTGCCACTGGCTCTCGTAAGGAAGTGGACAAGGCTGTGGAGATTCTGCTTCAGGTGGATAGGCTCCTCGCCTCCCATCCGGACTATTCTCTGGAGCGTTGGGTGGAATTCGCCCGAGACAGTGCCAGCGATTCTAGGAGTGCAGATCTCTATGAAGCAAATGCCAAGCGTCTTATCACCACCTGGGGAGGCTGGCAGGAAGATTATGCCGCCCGTTTTTGGTCCGGTCTGATTAGGGATTATTATATTCCTAGGATTCAGATTTATTTCTCTTCTGAAAGAGAAAAACTGGATGAGTGGGAGGAGAATTGGATAAATACTCCTTACGATGGAAAGGAGCAGGCCTTCGAGCAGCCGCTTGAGGCTATCGACTTATTATTGAACTCTTTAAGATAGTATGAAGAAGCTATTTTATCTCGTTTTGGCAGTTGTGCTAGCCTGTTCTTGCCACCAGGCTCTCGATGCCACTAAAAGTGAATTTTCAGTCGAAGAGCAGAGCCTGGCTTCCCGTCAACTCATAGAGAGAGTAGTGGGAAGGAAGGCCTCCCGCTCCTTCGAAGTCAGGATTAATCCGCAGCAGGAAGATGGAAAGGACTGGTTTGCCTATTCTTCTGAAGGAAATAAGATTCTGCTGGAAGGAAACAATGGAGTGAGCATAGCTTCCGCCCTTAGGGAGTATCTGGAAGATTATTGCTTTTGGCATAGAAGCTGGTGCGGTTCTTCTGAGAATCTTCCTGAGCCTTTGCCTTTGCCGACAGGCACTATTAAAAAGACCTCTCCATACAAATATCGCTACTACCTGAACTACTGTACTTTCAACTATACTATGAGCTGGTGGGATTTTGAACGCTGGCAGAAGGAGATAGACTTTATGGCTATGAACGGCATTAATATGCCTTTGGCGGTAACAGGACAGAATTCAGTATGGAAGAGAGTTTATAAGTCCCTGGGTTTTACAGACGAGGAACTGGAGTCTTTTTTCAGCGGGCCGGCATATTTCAACTGGTTCTGGATGGGGAATCTGGATGGCTGGGGCGGACCTCTGTCTCAGAATCTTATGGATAAGCACGAGGAACTTCAGAAAAGGATTTTATATGCAGAAAGGTCTTTGGGTATGAGCCCCGTCCTGCCTGCCTTTACCGGACACGTTCCTCCGACTTTCCCTCAGAAATTTCCCGATGTGAAGGTGAAGACTACTACTTGGGTGAATTTCGACCCTGTGTGCATACTTCAGCCGGATGAGCCGATGTTTAATGAGATCGGCAAGAAGTTCCTCGAGGAGCAGAGCGCTCTATATGGAACTAATCACCTCTATACTGCAGATACCTTCAACGAAAACCTTCCTCCGCAGAATGATTCCCTATACCTGAGTGGAATGTCTTCCCAGGTCTATCAGGCTATGAAGGAAGTGGACCCGGATGCCGTATGGGTGATGCAGGGCTGGCTTTTCCATCATAAGAGGGCTTTCTGGGGCCTACCTCAGATCGAGGCCCTGCTCTCGGGCGTTCCGGACGAGGGAATGATTATTCTGGACCTCTGGAGCGAACGTTTTCCTGTCTGGAACAGGACCAATTCCTATTATGGCAAGCCGTGGATCTGGTGTATGTTGCATAACTTCGGGCAGAATATCACTCTCTCCGGAAATGTTTCAAGTGTGGCCAATGATCCCGCTCTGCTGCTGAAGAATCCTCAGGCATTGAATATGCTGGGAATTGGCCTTACTATGGAAGGCATAGAGCAGAATCCTGCCATATACGCCCTGATGCTGGAGAATGTCTGGAGGGACAGCCCTATAGATACGGACGAGTTCCTGAAGGACTATCTGAGTCGTCGCTATGGAAGTATCGGCAAAGATTCTCAGGCACTTGAGGCTTGGCAGATCATTTTCCGCAGCGCTTATGAAAATACTGTGAACAATGGAGGTCAGGAATCAATCCTCACAGGCCGCCCTTGCTTTGCCTTAAACCCGGGAGGCACTACCAATACGAATATCCATTACGATAACGCTGACTTGCTCAAGGCTTGGGATTTGCTCATTTCCTGTGCGCGGGAATTCGAGGCTCCTTGCAGCGACGGTTTCTGCTACGATCTGGTGGATGTGAGCCGTCAGATGCTGGCCAATTACGCCTCTGTCGTTCAGCAGGCTGCCTTTGAAGCATATCAATCGGGGAATTTGGCTCTATTTAAAGAGCGCTCTGCTGATTTTCTTTCATTGATGGACGATATGGAAAGCATTCTATCCACTAGAAAGGAATTTCTCCTGGGCAGATGGCTCTCTGATGCCAGGCGTTTTGGGGACAGTTCGCAGGAAAAGGATCTGTGCGAGAGAAATGCCAGGAATCTGCTTACTTTGTGGGGGAATAAGGATTGTCGCATAAGGGATTATGCCTGTCGTCAGTGGAGTGGGATGATGAGCGGCTTCTATCGTCCTAGATGGGAGAGATTTTTCGATTCTGTCCAAAGCGCTATGGAGAGTGGAATTGAATTTGACCAGAAGGCCTTTGATGAAAGTTCAAAGGATTGGGAGTGGGATTGGGTCAATTCTCACGAGTCTTATGCTACGGAGCCGACTGGAGACAGTGTAAGGGAATGCCTGCAAGTATATGAGAAGTATCGTCCTTTGATGAGTGCGGCTTACAATATCACAGAAAAAGGTCTGGATAAGGAAATGATATAATTTATGAAGAGAGTAGTTATCGCCTCAGATTCTTTTAAGGGTTCGCTTTCTTCCGCCCAGGTGGCAGACAGTATTGAACAGGGCTTGAAATCTGTTTGCCCTGATATTGAGTGTATCAAACTGAGTGTGGCTGACGGAGGCGAGGGAACAGTTGAGGCCTTGATGGATTCTCTGGGAGGGGAATTGATTAAATGCAGGGTTCACGATCCCCTGATGCGGTCGATTGATGCCTCTTATGTGATTTTGGGCGATGGTAAGACGGCTCTGCTGGAGATGGCTACTGCAAGCGGCCTGCCTCTTTTGACTAAAGAGGAGAGAAACCCTTTGAAAACTAGTACTTTTGGAACTGGAGAGCTGATTGCTGATGCTTTGGACAGGGGCTGCACTTCTTTTCTTCTTGGCCTGGGTGGCAGTGCTACCAATGATGGTGGAATGGGCTGTTTTGAGGCCCTGGGCTATCATTTTTTAGATACGGAAGGAAGGTGCTTGAGAGGCTGTGGGGAGAATCTCTGTAAAGTAAGTGTCATAGATTCCTCTTCAGTTCACCCTCTGCTTTTAGAGGCTAGCTTTACGGTGGCCTGTGATGTGGACACTCCTTTCTGCGGGCCCAAGGGGGCGGCTTTTGTTTTTGCTCCTCAAAAGGGGGCCAATCCTCAGCAGGTCCAAGAACTGGACAGGGGGCTCGCTCACTTTGCCGAAGTTATAAAATACAGCACTGGAAGGGATATCTCGCAGGTGGCCGGAAGCGGCGCTGCGGGAGGCCTGGGCGGGGGACTGTTGGCATTCAGTAGGGCCTGTCTGAAGCCTGGGATAGAGATGGTGCTGGAGGCTATAGGCTTCGATAGGATTATAGAAGGAGCGGACGCGGTGATTACCGGAGAGGGAAGGATAGATTTTCAGACTTTCAAGGGCAAGACTCCTTTCGGGGTGATGTCTCACGCTGCGGCGAAAGGGATACCTGTCTATGCCATAGGGGGTTGTGTGGACCTGAGCGGGGTAGAGGACAGCTCGGCTTTTAAAAGGATAGTTCCTGCGGTTAGCGGGGAATATGATTTGGAATATGTTATGAGAACTGAGGTGGCTCGCTCTAACGTAGCCTCTGCTGCGGCTTCTCTTGCTGAAGATATTTTTGAATTATGATGAGCAGCAGTTTGGCGGCCATATTGGGATTGGCTATAGCCATATTTTTGATTATTAAGAAAGTATCTCCTGTATATAGCCTTATTTTGGGAGCTTTGATAGGAGGTGTTCTGGGCTCAGGCTCTCTGGTGGAGACTGTAGGCGATATGTTTGACGGGGTAAAATCCATCACTCCGGCGGTCCTGAGGATAATCGCGGCGGGGGTTCTCTCCGGTGCCCTTATAATAAGCGGGGCGGCGGAGGCCATTTCGGAGACTATCGTAAGAAAGCTTGGCTCCCGTTTCGTTTTTCTATCCCTGGCCCTGGCCACTATGATACTTTGTGCAGTGGGAGTATTCGTGGATGTGGCTGTGATAACTGTGGCCCCTATAGCCCTTTCTTTGGCTTCGCGCCTGAGGCTCTCAAGGCCCCAACTGCTTCTGGCCCTTATCGGCGGAGGAAAATGTGGAAATATCATCTCGCCTAATCCTAATACCATTATCGCCGCGGAGAATTACGACGCTCCGCTGGCTTCCGTTATGGCGGCTGGAGTCCTTCCTGCCCTAGTCGGACTCCTTGTGACTGTTTTTCTTATAGTTCCTTTGCTTCGCTCGAAAAAAGATGTATGTAGCTTTGAGGATTCTGGCAGTGAGAAAAGAAACAAGAGTCTTCCTTCCTTCTGGGCGAGTATGGCGGGGCCTCTTTTTGCAGTATTGGTTCTGGCGCTCAGACCTATATGCGGCATAGTGATAGACCCTCTCGTAGCGCTTCCTCTGGGAGGTCTGGTCACTCTTCTTGCTACCTGCTCCATAAAGAGCATTCGCGAGAGTCTGGACTATGGACTATCGAAGATGGCTCCTGTGGCAGTGCTGCTGATAGGAACAGGTACTCTGGCAGGAGTGATTTCTGCTTCGGATATGAAAGATGTGGTGATAGGCTGGCTGGGAAGCTGGAATGTCAGCGGCACTCTGATGGCGCCTCTTTCTGGCGCATTGATGTGTGCTGCCACCGCTTCTACTACTGCTGGGGCTACCATAGCCTCGGCCTCCTTTGCTGACGCCATCTCGGCTACCGGTCTTGCAGGAGTCTGGGGAGCAGCCCTTACCAATTCCGGCGCTACTGTTCTGGACCACCTGCCTCACGGCTCTTTCTTCCACGCTACGGCGGGAAGTGTCTATATGCCATTTAAGGAGAGGCTCTCTCTTATCCCTTACGAGAGTATGGTAGGTCTGACCCTAAGCCTTTCCACCATCCTCTGCTCCCTCCTTTTCGGCTAAAAATATGGGTGAGTATTAGCCGATCCTCACCCTCCGTGAGCAGAGCCTCTCTTCCATCGTGGGTAGTGCTGTCTGGTGTGCCCCCCCCGCGAGCAATTTTTAGCCGTTTTTTTGCGTTTTTGCTAAATATTTGGCCCGAAACGCAAAATTTCGGCCTT
>CAMFSN010000017.1 GCA_945983015.1 uncultured Bacteroidales bacterium | reverse complement strand
TTAACATTGGTACAATTGGCCATGTTGACCACGGTAAGACAACTCTTACCGCTGCTATCACCAAGGTGCTGGCAGATCAGGGCTTCAGCGAAGCTCGTTCTTTCGATCAGATTGATAACGCTCCAGAAGAGAAAGAGCGTGGTATCACCATTAACTCTTCACACGTTGAGTACCAGACAGCTAATCGTCACTATGCGCATGTCGATTGCCCGGGTCACGCCGACTATGTAAAGAATATGGTTACCGGTGCTGCTCAGATGGACGGTGCTATCCTCGTGGTAGCCGCTACTGATGGTCCTATGCCTCAGACTAACGAGCACGTTCTGCTTGCAAAGCAGGTTAACGTTCCTAAGATGGTCGTTTTCCTTAACAAGGTTGACCTTGTTGACGACGAGGAGATGCTCGAGCTCGTTGAGATGGAGGTTCGTGACCTTCTTAACAAATACGATTTCGACGGTGACAACGCTCCTGTAATCCGTGGTTCAGCTCTTGGTGCTCTTAACGGAGAGCCTCAGTGGGTTGAGAAGGTAAAGGAACTTATGGACGCTGTTGATACCTACATTCCACTTCCAGTTCGTGAGAACGAGAAGCCATTCCTTATGCCTATCGAGGACATCTTCTCTATCACCGGTCGTGGTACCGTAGTTACCGGACGTATCGAGACTGGTACCATCCATGTCAATGATCCTGCTGAAATCGTTGGTTTCAGCGACAAGCCTAAGCAGACCGTTGTAACTGGTGTCGAGATGTTCCGCAAGCTCCTCGATCAGGGTGAGGCTGGAGACAACGTAGGTCTTCTCCTCCGTGGTATCGACAAGAAGGAGGTTAAACGTGGTGAGGTTATCGCCAAGCCAGGTTCCATCACTCCTCACACCCATTTCCTCGGCCAGGTTTATATCCTGAAGAAAGAAGAGGGTGGTCGTCACACTCCATTCCACAACAAGTATCGTCCTCAGTTCTTCATTCGTACTCTTGACGTTACCGGTGAGATTACTCTCCCTGCAGGTGTAGAAATGGTTATGCCAGGTGACAACGTAGAGATCGATGTTACTCTCATCACTCCAGTAGCTCTTAACGAAGGTCTTCGTTTCGCTATCCGTGAGGGTGGACGTACAGTAGGTGCAGGTCAGGTTACCAAGATCCTCGCCTAATAAATCAAAGGTGGTTTCCCTCCATAGGGAATCCACCTCTTTTAGGGGAATAGAACAAGGGTAGTTCAGCGGTCTCCAAAACCGTCGATGTGGGTTCGAATCCTGCTTCCCCTGCAAGATATCAAAGGTTACGCTTTGATTATTGTTTAACAGACACGACTTTCCGCTTCCAATCTGCCGTGTCCATTAAATGTAAAGATGGGTAAGTTTACAAACTATTTTAAAGAGTCTTTTGTAGAGCTGACCAAGAAGACTACCTGGCCAAGCTGGAGCAAACTTCAGAGTTCTGCTCTTCTGGTTATGGTCACTACGGTTATGCTTGCTGTCGTGCTCTGGCTTATAGACCTCGCTTTCCAATCTCTGATGTCTGTAATCTATACATTGTAATTATCGTACTTCTATGGGCGAAATGAAATGGTATGTTCTGCGGACAGCAGGCGGAAAAGAAAAAAAGGCTGCAGAATATCTCCAGAAAGAAATCGAGAGGAGCAGCCTCGTTGAACAAGTTGGACAGGTGCTTGTACCTGTGAAGAAGGAGATTGTCACCCGTAATGGAAAGAGAACAGTAGCCGACAGGCTGCTGTATCCTGGCTATGTCCTCATCCAGTGCGAGCTGTGTGCCAAACTTGAGAACATCATCCGTAATCTGGTTCCAGGAATGTCAGGTTTTCTGACAGAAAAGAAAACCATCGGCGCCCAGACCGAGAGGATTCCGGTGCCTATCCGTGAGGAAGAGGCTCAGATGATTCTGGGAATCCAGGACGAAAATGCCGACAGTGCTGCACAGACTGTGGTCAACTATGAAGTTGGCGAGTCCGTGAAGATTACTGATGGTCCTTTCGCCGGATTCAGTGGCACTATTGACGAAATTCTGGAGGACAGAAGCAAAGTGAAGGTAAGTGTCGTCATTTTCGGCAGAAAGACGGGGCTTGAGCTCAGCTTTACACAAGTAACTAAAGAATAACAAAGTATTATGGCAAAAGAAATTACCGGATATATCAAGCTTCAAATCAAAGGTGGAGCTGCTAATCCAGCACCTCCGGTAGGACCGGCACTCGGTTCAAAGGGCCTTAACATTATGGATTTCTGCAAGGCTTTCAATGCAGCTACGCAGGCCCAGGCAGGAAAAATTCTTCCTGTAGTCATCACTGTCTATAATGACAAGTCCTACACTTTTGAAGTAAAGCAACCACCGGTTGCAGTGTCTCTTAAGGAAGCAGCTCATATTACTACAGCTTCCGGAGAGCCTAACCGTAACAAGGTTGCATCCATCACCTGGGATCAGGTTAAGGAGATCGCAGAAGGCAAGATGCCGGATCTCAACTGCTTCACTCTCGCCTCAGCTATGAGGATGGTGGCAGGTACAGCTAGAAGTATGGGTATCACCGTTACAGGAGAATTCCCTAAGGATATTTAAAGATCACAAGCATTATGAGTAAATTAACAAAGAATCAAAAAGCTGCCTTGGCTACATATGAGCCATCTAAGGCATATTCTCTCGCTGAGGCTTGTAATCTTTTGAAAGGTGTTACATTCACCAAATTCGATGCTTCAGTAGAACTCGCAGTAAACCTTGGCGTTGACCCTCGTAAGGCAAATCAGATGATTCGTGGCGTCGTTACCCTTCCTCACGGAACAGGTAAGACCGTACGTGTCCTGGTGCTTTGTACTCCAGATAAGGAGGCAGAGGCTAAGGCTGCCGGTGCAGACTATGTAGGTCTGGACGAGTATTGCGAGAAGATTAAGAACGGTTGGACTGATGTCGATGTCATCATCTGTACTCCTTCCGTTATGGCTAAAGTCGGTGTGCTGGGTAAAGTTCTCGGTCCTCGCGGACTTATGCCTAACCCTAAGACCGGCACCGTTACTATGGAAGTAGGAAACGCCGTAAAGGAAGTTAAGGGTGGTAAGATCGATTTCAAGGTCGACAAGACCGGTATTATTCACACGGCTATCGGTAAGGTTTCATTTGCTCCTGAGAAGATCAGAGACAATGCTGCAGAGGTTATCAACGCCATCAACAAGCTCAAACCTCAGTCTTTGAAGGGCAACTATATGCTCGGTGCTTCTATCTGCACCACTATGAGCCCAGGTATTAAAATTGACTTGAAAGCATTCCTTAACGGTGCTGAGTAAAAATTCAATATTATGAAGAAAGAACTTAAAAATCAGATTATTGAAAGCATCTCAGCTCAGCTTAGCGAGTATCCTGATTTCTATATCACGGATATCTCAGGACTTAATGCAAGTCAGACTACCAAGCTTCGTCGCGAGTGCTTCAACCAGGGTGTTAAACTTTGTGTTGTAAAGAACACTCTTTTCAATCACGTTATCTCAGCGAGTGAGAACGAGGAGATCAGATCTCTTAGCGCTGCACTCGTAGGTAATACCGCCATTATGTACACCACCGTACCTGCTGCTCCTGGCAAGCTTATCAAGAAACTCCTTAAGGAGGGTCTTCCAAAGCCGGAAGTTAAAGGTGCCTATGTACAGGGTTGCGCTTATTTGGGGGCCGACAAACTTGATCAGCTCGCAGCTATCAAGACCAAGGAAGAACTCATCGGTGATATCATCGGTCTTCTCCAGTCTCCTGTCCGCAACGTGGTTTCTGCTCTTCAGAATGCTGCTGAAGGTAAGGCTGAGGATGAGAAAATTTTCGTCGCAGCTCCTGCAGAACCAGTTGCCGAGGCTTAATTATCAAGTAAATATTAACAATTAAAAAAGTATATAATTATGGCAGATGTTAAAGCCCTTGCAGAAGAGTTGGTAAACCTTTCTGTAAAAGACGTTCAGGAACTTGCACAAGTTCTCGAAGAAGTATATGGTATCAAGCCAGCAGCCGCTGCAGTTGTAGTTGCCGCTGATGGTGGTAACGGAAGCGAGGCTGAGGCCGAGCAGACCGAATTCGATGTAATCCTCAAATCAGCCGGTGCTGCCAAGCTCCAGGTTATCAAGGTCATCAAAGAGGCTCTTGGACTTGGTCTTAAGGAGGCTAAAGACGTCGTTGACGGTGCTCCTTCTACCGTTAAGGAGAAGATCTCCAAGGCTGAGGCCGAGCAGCTCAAGGCTACTCTTGAGGAGGCTGGTGCAGAGGTTGAACTTAAATAAGTTCAGCTTCTTCCCTGCTTGAAAAAGGGAACTCAACAGGTTTAGAGCTGGGGTAATAGGCTCTAAACCTTTTTTCCGTATTAAAAGTTTTTTTCTCAATGCGTATAAATTTCGCCACATCAAAAATATTGGATTACCCTGATCTGCTCGAGGTCCAGCTGAAATCTTTCCACGATTTTTTCCAGCTCGAGACCACTCCGGAGAACAGAAAAAATGAAGGGTTGTATCAGGTTTTCCAGGAAATTTTCCCAATTGAGGATACGAGGAATAACTATAAACTAGAGTTTATCGATTACTTTATCGATCCCCCTCAGTATTCTATCGAAGAGTGTCTCGAGAGAGGCTTGACTTACAGCGTGCCTATGAAGGCGAAACTTCGTCTTTCCTGCACGGACCCTGAGCACGAGGATTTCGATACCATGGTACAGGACGTGTTCCTTGGTAACATTCCTTATATGACTCCTGCCGGTACCTTCGTGATAAACGGCTCGGAGCGTATTATCGTTTCTCAGCTTCACCGCTCTCCTGGTGTATTCTTCGACCAGAGCATGCACACTAACGGTACCAAACTTTATTCAGCCCGTATCATTCCTTTCAAGGGCTCCTGGATAGAGTTCGCCACCGACATTAACAATGTGATGTATGCTTACATCGACCGTAAGAAGAAACTTCCGGTAACTACTCTTCTCAGGGCCATCGGTTATAACTCTGATAAGGATATCATTGATATCTTCAATCTAGCTGACGAGATAGAGGTCAGCAGGGAGAATCTTGAAGCTAACAAGGGGCGCAGACTTGCAGCCAAAGTCTTGAAGACTTGGGTGGAAGACTTCGAAGACGAAGATACCGGTGAGGTAATCCCTATTGAACGTACAAATCCTATCGTGGAAAGAGGCGAGGAATTGGATGACGATTCCATCGAAGCCATTCTCGATACGGATACCAAATCCATCCTTCTTCAGAAAGATGAGGCTAGCACCGCTGAGTACAGTATCATCTTCAACTCCTTGCAGAAGGACCCTACAAATACGGAACTGGAAGCTGTCAGCTATATCTACAAGCAGCTCCGTAATTCTGAACCACCTGATGAGAATACAGCCCGTGACGTCATCGACAAGCTCTTCTTCTCAGAGAAGAGATATGATCTGGGTAATGTAGGACGTTATCGTCTGAATAAAAAACTCGGATTGGACATCGATCCGTCCACCCGTGTTCTCACTAATACAGATATCATTGAGATTATCAAATATCTCATTCAGCTTATAAATTCTAAGGCTAGTGTTGACGATATCGACCATCTTAGCAATCGTCGTGTCCGTACAGTAGGTGAGCAGCTTGCAAATCAGTTCAGCGTGGGTTTGAGCCGTATGGCCCGCACTATCCGCGAGAGAATGAACGTCAGGGATTCCGAGCAGTTCAAACCTATCGACTTGATTAACTCCAAGACTCTGTCTTCAGTTATCAATTCCTTCTTCGGCACCAGCCAGCTGTCCCAGTTTATGGATCAGACCAACCCTCTGGCCGAGATTACTCACAAGAGGCGTCTGTCCGCCCTGGGTCCTGGGGGTTTGAGCCGCGACCGCGCCGGATTTGAGGTTCGAGACGTGCACTATACCCATTATGGCCGTCTTTGTCCTATCGAGTCTCCGGAAGGTCCTAACATCGGACTTATCTCATCCCTTTGCGTCTATGCCCGAATTGATTCTCTCGGTTTCATCGAGACCCCATATCGTAACGTGGAGAACGGAAAGGTGGATTTGAGCGAGAATGGCTATAAGTATATGAGCGCTGAGGAGGAAGAGGATAAACTCGTTTCTCTGGCCAATGTCGAGATGGATGACGAGGGTAACATCCTCGCCGAGCGTATCCAGTGCCGTCTTGAGGCTGACTTCCCTGTAGTGACCAAGGAAGAAGTGAATTATATGGATGTGGCCCCTAACCAGATGGCGTCTGTGGCCGCTTCCCTCATTCCATTCCTTGAGCACGACGATGCTCACCGTGCATTGATGGGTGCGAATATGATGCGTCAGGCAGTTCCTCTTATCAAGCCTGAGTCCCCTATAGTGGGTACCGGTCTGGAAGAGAGAGTCTGCAAGGACAGCCGTACCCAGTATGTGGCAGAGCGTGATGGTGTCGTATCTTATGTGGACGCTAATGAAATCCGTATCAAATACGATTTTAGCGAAGAGGAGAAATTCGTCAGCTTCAGTGCAGATGAGACTGTTTACAGACTTCCTAACTACCGTCGTACCAACCAGAGCACCACGGTTAACCTGATTCCGCTTGTCCGCAAGGGAGATAGGGTTCACGCAGGACAGGTGCTCACGGAAGGATACGCAACTCAGGGAGGAGAATTGGCACTCGGACGTAACCTTATGGTGGCATTTATGCCTTGGAAGGGTTATAACTACGAGGACGCCATCGTGCTCTCAGAGGAGATGGTCAAATGGGATGTGCTTACATCCATCCACGTGGACGAATACCTCACTGAAGTGCGTGATACCAAGCGCGGTATGGAAGAACTCACTGCCGATATCCCTAACGTAAGCGACGATGCTACCAAGCGTCTTTGCGAGAACGGTATCGTGATGGTCGGCGCCCATATCGAGCCGGGTGACATTATGATAGGAAAGATTACTCCTAAGGGAGAGACTGATCCTTCACCTGAGGAGAAACTTCTCAAGGCCATCTTCGGTGAGAAAGCCGGTGACGTGAAGGATGCTTCTCTTAAGGCCAATCCTTCCCTGTCCGGTACTGTAATCAAGACAGCTCTTTATTCCAAGCCTGCCAAGGAGTCTGGCCGCAAGAATTCAGCCAAGGCTGACCAGGCTACCAGAATCGGTCTCAGACAGGCCGAGTTCGAGCAGAAGGTTGAGCGTCTTCGCGCCGACTTCATCCAGAGGCTTCTTGTGCTTACGAAGAACCGTAAGAGCAACGGAGTTTTCGACCTCTTCGGAGTGGAGCTTATCGCCAAAGACAAGAAGTTCTCAGCAGATCTTCTCAGGAGCATTGATTATCTGAACGTGAACTCCAGCGACTGGACTACAGATCCTCATAACAGCGAAATGATTCGCGACCTTATTAACAACTACTGCCTCACCTATAAGACTGAAGAAGCCATCTGTAAGCGTGAGACCGATAAGATAAAGGTCGGGGATGAACTTCCTAACGGAATTATGCAGCTCGCTAAGGTGTATGTGGCTAAGAAGCGTAAGATTACTGTGGGTGACAAGATGGCCGGACGTCACGGTAACAAGGGTATCGTGGCCAAGATCGTTCGCCAGGAGGATATGCCATTCCTTGCTGACGGTACACCTGTAGATATCGTTCTGAACCCTCTCGGTGTGCCAAGCCGTATGAACCTCGGTCAGATATACGAGACCGTGCTCGGATGGGCAGGCGAGAAACTGGGTGTCAAGTTCAGTACTCCTATTTTTGACGGTGCTAGCATCGACGAGATCTGCGAACTTACCGACAAGGCAGGTCTGCCACGATTCGGTAAGACCCAGCTTCGTGACGGTGGTACCGGAGACTATTTCGACCAGTGTGCTACAGTGGGTGTCATCTATATGATTAAACTTGGTCATATGGTTGACGACAAGATGCACGCCCGTTCCATCGGTCCTTACTCTCTTATTACCCAGCAGCCTCTGGGTGGTAAGGCTCAGTTCGGAGGTCAGCGTTTCGGAGAGATGGAGGTATGGGCCATCGAGGCATTCGGCGCAGCCAATGTCCTTCAGGAGATACTTACAGTAAAATCCGACGACGTTACCGGCAGAAGCAAGACTTACGAGGCTATCGTCAAGGGCGACCCTATGCCGCCAGCCGGTATCCCAGAGTCTTTGAATGTGCTCCTGCACGAACTCAGAGGTCTTGGTCTTAAGGTTACACTGGATTAATTAACGATTTGATTAGATAGAAATATGCCTACTTTCAATAATAAAGAGACAAAGGTTAAGAGCAATTTCCAGACAATCAGCATCTCTCTGGCTTCTCCGGAGGACATTACAGCAAGGTCCTGCGGAGAGGTTGTAAAGCCTGAGACTGTCAACTACAGAACCTACAAGCCTGAGAGGGAAGGTCTGTTCTGTGAACAGATTTTCGGACCTACCAAGGATTACGAGTGCTACTGCGGCAAGTACAGGGGCATCCGTTATCGCGGCATTGTATGCGACAGATGTCACGTGGAGGTTACTGAGAAGAAGGTTCGCCGTGAGAGGATGGGACACATCAACCTCACCGTTCCTGTAGCTCATATCTGGTATTTCAAGAGCGCTCCTAACAAGATTTCCGCTCTGCTCGGTCTGCCTGCCAAGAAATTGGAGGCTGTCATCTACTATGAGAAATACATAGTGGTAAGACCAGGCGAATGCAAGGAGGTCCATAAGATGGATTTGCTCTCTGAAGACGAGTTGATGGATCTGCGTTCTACCTATAAGGGAAACCAGAATCTTCCGGATTCAGATCCTAACAAACTCATCGCCAAGATGGGAGCAGAGGGTATCTATGACCTCTTGAAGGAGATAGATGTTAACGAACTTGGCAAAGAACTCCGCCAGAGACTTGCCGTAGAGTCTTCCCAGCAGCGTAAAGCTGAACTTCTGAAGAGACTTCAGATCGTCAAGTGGTTCCAGGAGTCTAACGGTAAGAACCGTCCTGAGTGGATGATTATGAAGGTAATTCCGGTCATTCCACCGGATTTGCGTCCTCTCGTTCCTCTCGATGGCGGCCGTTTTGCCACATCCGATATCAACGACCTTTACAGACGAGTTATCATCCGTAACAACCGTCTTAAGAAACTCATAGAGATCAATGCTCCTGAGGTCATCCTCCGTAATGAGAAGCGTATGCTTCAGGAAGCGGTGGACAGCCTCTTTGATAACTCCAAGAAGTCTTCTGCAGTCAAGAGTGAGCAGAACAGGGCTCTCAAGTCCCTCTCCGACTCCCTCAAGGGTAAGCAGGGTCGCTTCCGTCAGAACCTCCTCGGTAAGCGCGTGGATTACTCCGCACGTTCAGTTATCGTCGTGGGTCCTGAACTTAATATGCACGAGTGCGGTCTGCCTAAGTATATGGCAGCTGAGCTGTACAAGCCGTTCATCATCCGCAAGCTCATAGAGAGAGGTATCGTCAAGACGGTTAAGTCCGCTAAGAAGATTGTGGACCGCAAGGATCCAGTAATCTGGGATATCCTCGAGAATGTGATGAAGGGTCATCCGGTACTGCTTAACCGTGCCCCTACCCTGCACCGACTGGGTATTCAGGCTTTCCAACCTCGAATGATAGAGGGTAAAGCCATTCAGCTTCATCCGCTCGCTTGTACGGCCTTCAACGCCGACTTCGATGGTGACCAGATGGCCGTGCACCTTCCTTTGGGAAATGCTGCCATTATGGAAGCCCAGCTCCTTATGCTCGGTTCGCATAACATTCTTAATCCTGCCAATGGTGCCCCTATTACGGTGCCTTCCCAGGATATGGTGCTCGGACTTTACTATATCACAAAGGTTCGTCCGGATGCCAAGGGTCAGGGAATGTGCTTCTACGGTCCTGAGGATGTTATCATAGCCTATGATGCGAAGAAGATCGATATGCACGCCCTTATCAAGGTACGCCTTCCTAAGGACAAGCAGGATCTTTCGAAGGGTTACGAGATGGTTGAGACCACAGCCGGTAGAATCATTGTAAACCAATATGTTCCGGACGAGGTGCCATACGTGAATGTGCTGCTCGGTAAGAAACCTCTGCGTACCATCATTACCAATGTGATCAAACACACCGGTGTGACCCGTACTGCCAAGTTCCTTGACGATATCAAGAACCTCGGTTACTACCAGGCCTTCCGTGCCGGTATCTCCTTCAACTTGGGAGACGTTATCGTGCCTGCAGAGAAACAGACCCTTATTAACGACGCCTATAAGAAGATCGAGGAGATCAAGGGTAACTATGCCCTCGGTTTCATCACTAATCAGGAGCGTTATAACAAGGTCGTGGATCTCTGGTCTGCAGTGGATAACAACCTGACCAGCATAGTGGGCAAGCAGATTTCCTCTGACCAGCAGGGCTTCAATCCGGTATATATGATGTTGGATTCCGGTGCCCGTGGTTCAACCCAGCAGATCAAGCAGCTCTGCGGTATGCGTGGACTTATGGCAAAACCTCAGAAGGCAGGTGCTTCCGGAGCCGACATTATCGAAAACCCTATCATCTCCAACCTGAAGGAAGGAATGACAGTGCTCGAGTACTTCATTGGTACCCACGGTGCACGTAAGGGTTTGGCTGATACCGCTCTTAAGACCGCTGACGCAGGTTACCTCACCCGCCGTCTCGTAGATGTTTCACACGACGTGATCATCACTGAGGAGGATTGCGGTACGCTTCGCGGTCTGGTGGCTACTGCCATAAAGGATAAGGATACGGTAGTGGAGTCCCTGGGAGAAAGAATCCTCGGACGTACTTCCGTACACGATATTTTCAACCCTATTACAGGCGATCTTATCATCCGTGCCGGAGAAGAGATTCGTGAAGCTGAGGCAGAACTCATCGACAGCCTCCCTATCGAGAGCGTCGAGATTCGTTCAGTGCTCACTTGCGAGAGTCGTAAGGGTGTGTGTGCCAAGTGTTATGGCCGTAACCTTGCCACCAGCCGTATGGTGGAAAAGGGCGAGGTTGTAGGTGTAATCGCCGCACAGTCCATCGGTGAACCTGGTACTCAGCTTACCCTGCGTACCTTCCACGTCGGTGGTACCGCTTCTTCTTCCGGAGCTGATTCCAGCATCGATTCCAAGTATGAAGGTATCTTGAAGTTCTCAGAGCTTCGTACCATCGAGCGTGAGACTGAATCCGGAGTACAGACCGTAGTGGTAGGTCGAATGACTGAACTTCGCATCGTGGATGAGAACACAGGCATCACCTTCTCTCAGTACGATATTCCTTACGGATCCGTGCTTTACTTCAAGGAAGGTGACAAGGTATCCAAGGGAGACCGCATCTGCGAGTGGGATGCATATAACGCCACTACCATCGTGGAGGCTGCCGGTACTCTGAAATTCGAGAATATGGTCGAGGGTGTAACCTATCGCAAGGATTCTGCGGATGAGTATTCCAGCTCCAACGACAAGGTCATCATCGAGACCAAGGACAGGACTAAGAGCCCTGCAGTGGATATCGTGGATGCCAGCGGCACCATCATCAAGCAGTACAACCTCCCTGTAGGGGCACACGTAATGGTTGAGGACGGAACCGAGGTCAAGGTCGGCGATATCATCATCAAGATTCCTCGTGCCTTTGGTAAGGCCAGCGATATTACCGGTGGTCTGCCTCGAGTTACAGAGCTCTTCGAAGCCCGTAACCCAAGCAGCAGTCCTGCAGTTCTCTCCGAGATTAACGGTCAGGTAATAATGGGTACTGTCAAGAGAGGTAACCGTGAGATTATCGTCAAGAACCGCTCTGGAGTCGAGAAGCATTATCTCGTGCCTCTCTCCAAACAGATTCTGGTTCAGGAGGATGATTATGTGAAGGCTGGTACTCCGCTTTCAGACGGTGGAATTTCTCCATCTGACATTCTGAATATTCTCGGTCTGGTAAAGGCTCAGGAGTATATCGTGAATGAGGTTCAGGCAGTTTACCGTCTGCAGGGTGTGAAGATCAACGACAAGCACTTTGAGATCATAGTTCGCCAGATGATGCGCAAGGTGGAGATTACCAATTCCGGTGATACTGAATTCCTGCCAGAGGAACTTGTGGACAAGATGAGGTTTATGGACGTGAATGATGCCATTTATGGCAAATACTATGTAGAGAATCCTGGGGATTCTCAGAGGTTTGCCGAGGGCGATATCATAGGAGCCAGAGAGCTTCGCAGTGAGAATGAGTCTTTGGGACGTCAGGGCTTGAAAGCTGTAGTCGCTCGTGAGGCTCGTCCAGCTACTGCTAAACTTGTGCTTCAGGGTATTACCCGTGCTGCATTGCGCACTAACAGTTTCATCTCTGCCGCATCCTTCCAGGAGACTACCAAGGTGCTCAGCGAGGCTGCCATTCGTGGTCGTGTAGATCATCTTGAAGGCCTTAAGGAGAACGTCATCTGCGGTCATCTCATTCCGGCAGGTACCGGTCTGAAGGATTACCAGGATATAGTGGTAAGCCGTAAGGACGAAGCTGTGGATGAACTGAACGAGCTTTAGTTTATAGTTTTTTTCGATAAGAGGGTGGTTTGGCAATTTGCCTAATATAACCACTCTCTTATCATTTTTTATTCGTATATTTGCATCAGTAGTCACTAATCGCTTATGAATAAAACCCTTAAATCTAAAAAAGGCATCGCGAACTGGTATTTTAGCCATAAGAGTTCGCCTTATTGGATGATTTTGGCATTTGACCTATGTATGGTGCTCCTGTCTTATCTGGCCACCATTTTGATATTCGAAGGTCGAGTGAAACTGATTTCTAACTCTCTTACTTTTGCAGCGTATCTGGCAGTTTTCCTTCTGGTATATGTTATCTTTTTCAGATTATTCAAAACCTATAGGGGAATTATCAGGTATTCTTCTTTTTTAGATTTGCAGAAGGTAGGCTTGGCTCTTTTCTTTGCTACAGCATCGTGTTACATAGTTCAGATTCTGGCCGGATTCTTTGCCCCTGTACTCTTTGATTACAGGATTATGCTCACCACTTTTGTGGCATCTACCCTTCTGATGTGGGCGGCTAGAGTCATGGTAAAGACGGTTTATGACCGATTTAATACCGAAAACGCCGAAAATGTGCTGGTCTATGGAATAGGGGACGGGGGAGTATCATTGGCCAAGCGCATAAGAAGTGATAAACCTGCAAAGTATAAGTTGAAGGGCTTCATTTCGCACGATTCTGATTTGGATATAGAATCTTTGCTCGGAGAGCGGGTCTATAAAGTCAATTCAGAATTGGCCCAGGTATTAGAGAAACAGGAGATTAAGTCTGTGCTGGTGCCACTCATCAGGGTGGAGGAAGTCAAAAGAGACGAAATGCTTCATAACACTATCTTGGACGCAGGCGTGAATATCTTGGTGGAGCAGTCTATGAAGAGTAGCTCGGATTCTGAAAAGGAGCCAGCTTATAGTCTTAGGAATATAAAGATTGAGGATCTTCTCCCTAGAGAGCAGATTAGCGTGGATATGGATTCAGTGGCTAAGGAACTGACCGGAAAGCGCATTATGGTAACAGGTTCTGCCGGAAGCATTGGCAGTGAGCTGGTTCGTCAGATAGCTTCTTTCAAGCCTGCTGAACTCATTCTGATAGACCAGGCTGAGACGCCTCAGCACGATATTCGTTTGATGATGGCTAAGGAGTTTCCTGACATCAAGGCCCATACCATCATTACTTCCATAGATTCTCTGCACAGGATGAGGGTTATCTTCGATACTTATCGTCCTCAATATGTCTTCCACGCCGCTGCCTACAAGCACGTTCCTATGATGGAGGATAATCCGAGCGCCGCCGTGCATAACAATATCCGTGGAACCAGGAACATTGCCGATCTGTCTGTGGAATACGGAGTGGATAAGTTTGTGATGGTATCTACCGACAAGGCGGTTAATCCTACCAATGTGATGGGTTGTTCTAAGCGTATCTGCGAGATTTATGTGCAGAGCCTGAATAGGGCACAGGAAATTGGAGTTAGGGAAGGTCATACTCAGTTTGTGACTACCAGATTCGGTAATGTGTTGGGTTCCAATGGCTCTGTGATTCCTATCTTTAAAAAGCAGATTGAGGCCGGAGGTCCTGTAACAGTTACCCATAAGGATATTATCCGTTTCTTTATGCTTATCTCCGAGGCCTGTAAGCTGGTTCTGGAAGCAGGCACAAAGGGTAAGGGCGGAGAGATTTTCGTCTTCGATATGGGTAAGCCGGTGCGTATAGCCGACTTGGCGAAGAGAATGATCTTCCTGAGTGGAGCGAAGGATGTGAAGATAGAATATACCGGACTTAGGGATGGGGAGAAACTTTACGAGGAGACCCTCAGCGATAAGGAGACCACCAAGCCTTCTTTCCACGAAAAGATAAGGATAGCGGAGGTGCGGGAGTATGACTTCCGTGAGGTTGACAGCTGGGTTGATGACCTGATCGACACCGCTAACCGTTACGACCCTATGGAGATCGTGGCTAAGATGAAGAGGATAGTTCCGGAGTATAAGAGTAACAATTCGGTCTATTCGGTATTGGATAAATAAGTTGCAGAAATCTCTAAATATTGAGTAAATGTCTGAACTTCATATAGTAATAATGGCGGGAGGAATAGGCTCCCGTCTTTGGCCTTTAAGCACACCCCAGTATCCTAAGCAGTTCGTGGATGTGCTGAATTGTGGCAAGACCTTGATACAGAGTACAGTAGAACGTTTCCTGCCACTTTGTCCCATAGAGAATATATGGGTGGTGACTTCGAAGCAGTACGAATCTATCGTTAAGGAGCAGCTTCCGGACTTGCCATTAGAGCATATCCTTCTGGAGCCGGTAGGCAGAAATACCGCCCCTTGCATAGCCTATGCCTGCAGGAAGATAGCCCTCCATCATCCCGGGGCTTCCGTGGTGGTGACTCCTTCCGATGCCTTGGTGCTGGAGAAGGCCAAATATGTGGACATAGTCAGAACTGCTCTGGATTTCATAGAGGCTTCGGATGAAAACAGGATAGTGACCATAGGAATTGAAGCGAATCGTCCTGAGACGGGTTATGGCTACATCTGTGCAAGCGATCCCGTCAAATCCCGTATTGTGAAGGTGAATCGTTTCTGTGAGAAACCTAATCTGGAGACGGCTAAGGCTTATCTCGAGGAAGGAAACTACTTCTGGAATGCAGGAGTTTTCATCTGGAAGGTGCAGACCATTCTATCTGAACTCCGTCGTCACGCCCCGCAGATTTCTTCCGTGATGGATAGCTTGGAAGAGTATCTCTATACTGAGCAGGAACAGGCTCGTCTGGACGAGCTTTTCCCGACTTGCGAGAAGATTTCAATAGATTACGCCGTGATGGAGAAATCCGAGCATATCTATGTGATAGCCGAAGACCTGGGCTGGAGTGATCTGGGTACCTGGGCTTCGCTGCAGCAGTACCGTAAGGAGTCCGGAAGCGTGGAATTGCACGATTGCAAGGACTGTATCTGTGCCATTGAAGAAGGCCAAAGGCTTATCGCGATTGGCCTGAATAATTATATAGTTGCAGTGAAGGACGGGAAGATTCTTATCTGCCCTGAGAGCAGGGAACAGGAAATTAAGAATTTCGTCTAGACCTTCAGGAAAATCTTTTTCTTGTAGAGGAAATATAGGAAGGCCCATCTCAGCAGGAAGACTCCAAGACAAAACAGCAAATCTCCCCAGGCTTCAGGCAGCAGGGCCATCGTGCCTTTGAGCAGAGCTCTGGTCGTGAAGCCGAAGTTTATGAACTCCATAGCCATATAGATACTTATGGAGTTCAGTCCTATCACTTTGAAAGGGAAGGCCCAGCGGCGATGTCCCTTGACGTCTATCACATAGTAGAAAATGCTGAAAAGACATAGGGAGTAGGCTCCTACCACGCAGACAAAACTGCTGCTCCATAGCATTTTATTAATAGGGAAGAAGATGTTCCAGACCAGTCCCAGAGCCAGGAGGGCCAGGGAAGCAAGGAACATATATAGACTTTTCCTTTCGCCAGTCAGTTTGGACTCCCTGACAAATTCTCCGGTGAACATTCCCAGCATAGCAGTGGCGCAGGCAGGAATCACTCCCAGCAGGCCCTCAGGGTCGAAACTCCCGAAGTATAGTCTTCCAGGGATGATTTTGCTATCCAGCCATCCCGCGATGTTCCATTCGAAGGAGAAGGGGTCGGCTCCGGCAGGAGCCCCAGGGGCGATGCAGAGCTTCAGCAGCAGGAAGTAGCCTATGAGCAGGAAAGCACAGATGCCGGCTCTGACTCCTTTGGAAAAATGTACGAAGAGCAGGGCTGCGAGCATCCAAGCCAGACCTATTCGGCCCAGAACGCTACAGAAACGGATATTGGATAATGTGAAATCGGATAGAATTCCATTGTACAGCAGTCCTAGAAGCACGAGCAGGAAAGCTCTCTTGAATATCTTCAGGTGAATTTGGCTGCTGCTGTGACCAAGGCTTTTCTGTTTGGCGAAAGAGTAAGGGAAGGAGATGCCGGCGATGAATAGAAAGGTAGGGAAGATCAGGTCCATAAAGGCCAGCCCGTGCCATTTCACATGATCCATCTGTTGGACTAGAAAACAGTTTTCTCCACCAGGGAAGAGGGAACAGATGGCTACCAATATGGAAGAGGCTCCCATTATCCACATCATATCGAAGCCTCTGAAGGCGTCGAGGCTTTCCAGTCTTTTGTTCTCGTTCATATTATATCATTCTGTTTACGAAGCAGTCTATGGTGTTCTCCATAAGGGAACAGATGGTCATAGGGCCAACACCTCCAGGTACAGGAGTGATGATGCTCGCTTTCTTCTGGACATTCTGGAAATCCACGTCTCCGCAGAGTTTTCCTTCCTCGTCTCGGTTCATCCCCACGTCTATCACGACGGCGCCTTCCTTAACCATATCTTCCTTAATCAGTCCGGCGCATCCCACAGCCACTATCAGGATGTCAGCTTCTCTGGTGATGCTGCCTAAATCAATGGTGTGAGAGTGGCAGATGGTAACTGTCGCATTCTCATTCAGAAGGAGTTTCGACACTGGCAGTCCGACGATGTTACTTCTTCCGACCACTACTGCTCTCTTTCCGCTGATCTCTACCTCGCCGGCCTTAAGCAGGCGGATGATTCCTCTAGGGGTGCAAGGCACGCAGTACTGAGGGTTCAGTTCCGGCTCCGTGCGGCGACGCCAAAGGGCTGCCACATTCTCCGGATGAAAGCCGTCCACATCCTTTTCCCTAGCTATGGCATACAAGGCCTTCAGTTCGTCAATATGCTCTGGCAGAGGGAGTTGCACTAGTACTCCATCCACTCCTTCGTCCTCGTTCAGAAGCCTGATCTGTTCCAGCAGTGCCTCTTCGCTCGTCTCTGCGGGTAGATGTATCGTAGTATTCTTTATGCCAATCCTCTCGCAGGCCTTGCCTTTGTTTCGTACGTATGTGGCGCTGGCTGGATCGTCACCCACCAGGACCACTGCCAAGTGCGGCACGCGGCCATACTGGGCGGGGAAAGTCGCCACCTCTTCAGCGAGTTGGGACTTTATTTTATCTGATAATTCTTTTCCGCTTAAAATCACGCTGCGAAGATAGCAATAAATTTCGTATCTTCGTAGGCTAAATGTATTATAACGATATGAGAGTTCTGCGACTTACTAATACGATGAGCCACCAGAAAGAGGTCTTCAAGCCTATTCACCCGGGGAGGGTGGGAATGTATGTCTGTGGCCCTACTGTTTATGGAGAGGCTCATTTGGGACACGCCAGGCCGGGAATCACCTTCGACGTACTGAGTAAATTCCTTCAGCATCTGGGATATAAGGTTCGCTATGTCAGGAATATAACTGATGTGG
This sequence comes from uncultured Bacteroidales bacterium, assembly GCA_945983015.1. Lineage (GTDB taxonomy): Bacteria > Bacteroidota > Bacteroidia > Bacteroidales > UBA932 > Cryptobacteroides. The sequence goes on along the minus strand of CAMFSN010000017.1, from coordinate 2,965 downwards.
GACATCTGGAGCACGATGCCGATGAAGGCGAGGATAAGATCTCGAAGAAGGCCAGGCTGGAGCAGTTGGAGCCGATGGAAGTGGTACAGACATATACATTGGCCTATCATGAGGCGATGAGGGCGCTGAACGTGGCGCCTCCGAGCATAGAGCCGCGGGCGAGCGGGCACATTCTGGAGCAGATAGAGGCCGTGAAGAAGATTTTGGACGCCGGATATGCCTATGAAAGCAATGGCAGCATCTATTTCGATGTCTGCAAATATAATCAGGATCACAAGTACGGAGTGCTCAGCGGGCGTTCTCTGGAGGATACTCTGGAGGGCACCAGAAGTCTGGACGGACAGGGAGACAAGAGGGCTCCTTACGACTTTGCACTATGGAAAAAGGCTGAGCCTGAACATATTATGCATTGGCCTTCACCTTGGAGCGAAGGTTTCCCTGGCTGGCATCTGGAGTGCTCGGTGATGGGGGAGAAGTACCTGGGAAGCGAATTCGACATACACGGGGGCGGAATGGACCTGATGTTCCCGCACCACGAATGTGAGATAGCTCAGAACGTGGCTTGCCGCCATACCGAAGGTGTACATTACTGGGTGCATAACAATATGATAACCATCAATGGACAGAAGATGGGTAAGAGTCTGGGTAATTTCATTACCCTGCCTCAGATGTTCAGCGGCAATCATCCGGCTTTGGAACAGGCCTACAGCCCTATGACCATACGTTTCTTCATCCTTCAGGCCCACTATCGCGGGACTTTGGATTTCTCGAATGAGGCTCTGCAGGCCGCCCAGAAGGGACTTGCGAAACTTATGCAGGCTGCCCGTGACCTCTATGCCCTGGCGGGGAGAAAGGCTCCTGAGTATAAGTATGGGGCTCATGCTGGAGAAGAAGGGGGATTTGGAGTGGATCCTCAGACTTGTGGGGCTCTTAATCCTGAGATTAAGGCGGCCTATGAAGCTGTGTATGAAGCTCTTTGCGATGACTTGAATACTCCTGCAGCCCTTTCTGCCATCTTTGAGCTGGTTAGGATAATCAATACCGCCAAAGCAGGCGGAGTGAAGTTGGCCGCAGAGGACTTGCAGGCACTCTGTCAGATTTTCGACGATATAGTTTTCGGAGTTCTGGGACTTCAGGATGAAAATTCCGCTGCTGCCTCCGATGTGATTGACGGACTGATGAAGATGGTGCTGGAGCAGAGAGCAAAGGCTAAGGCTGAGAAGGACTGGACTACTTCCGATCATATCAGAGATAGTCTCAATGAATTGGGCATCAAGGTTAAAGATACTAAAGACGGAGTTGAATGGAGCCTTTGAGACTAGTAAGCTGGAACGTAAACGGCCTTAGGGCTGTGGTGGGAAAGGGCTTCGCCCAGGTGTTTAAGGATCTGGATGCCGATTGTTTCTGTATTCAGGAGACCAAGCTGAAAGAGGGGCAGATAGATTTGGCCTTCGAAGGCTATGAGTCATATTGGGATTATGCAGATAGACCCGGCTATGCCGGAACCGCTATTTTCACCAGAATTAAACCTCTCTCAGTGTCTTACGGTCTGGGGCATGCCTTGGGGCACGACTCTCACGACCACGAGGGGAGGGCCGTGACTTTGGAATTCGAGGATTTCTTTCTGGTGAACGTATATGTACCTAACTCTCAGGACGGACTTAAGCGTCTGGATTACAGAATGAAGTGGGATGCTGACTTGAGGGAATACCTAAAGGGATTGGAACAGCGAAAGCCGGTGGTGATGTGCGGGGATTTGAATGTGGCACATCAGGAGATTGATTTGAAGAATCCTGCTACAAATCATTTCAGCGCAGGTTTTTCCGATGAAGAAAGGGATGGGATGAGCAAGCTTCTCGCCGAGGGTTTTGTGGATTCCTGGAGGTATCAGCATCCACAGGAGGTGAAGTATTCCTGGTGGAGCTACAGGGCAGCCGCCCGTCAGAGGAATGTGGGTTGGCGTATAGATTATTTTATAGTCAGTGAGGCTCTGAAGTCCAGGATTGTATCCACGGAGATTCACGACCAGATTTTGGGCTCGGATCACTGTCCGGTAGAACTTTGTTTAGAAAGATAGTTTTCGTAAGACGAAGTTAGCCCTAAATTTTTCTTGCGAAACTGAGTGTATTATACTATGGGGAAAAGAGTTGCTATTCAGGGTTTTCACGGAAGTTTTCACGAGGAAGCGGCCTATGAATTTTATAAACAGAGAGGAGAGAGTGAGCCTGAAATTTTAGAATGTGCGACTTTCGAGGAGATGTTCGTAGCCCTTCAGCAATCTGAGGCTGAGGCTCTTATCATAGCTGTGGAGAATACCACTTCCGGTGGTCTTTTGGCCAATTTCGATCTTTTGAGAAGATATGACAAAAGGGTGAAGGGGGAAATATATCTTCATATCCATCAGAATCTTATGGCTGTCAAGGGGCAGCGTTTGGAGGATATCAAAGAGGTCAGGACCCACTATATGGCCATTAATCAGACGAGACAGTTTTTCGAGAACGAGTGCCCTTGGATAAAGGTGGTGGAGTCGGAGGATACGGCTAAAAGCGCGGCGGAACTTGCCGAAAGCGGTACTTTGGGAGTGGGAGCTGTGGCCTCGGCTGTGGCTGCCAAGAGTTTTGGACTTGAGATTCTCAAGTCTAACATCGAGACTTTTCAGGAGAATTTTACTCGCTTTTTAATAGTGGATGACGAGATTGAGGTAGATTTGAATAGGGTTAATAAGTCCAGCATCTGTTTTACTTTGCCTCATAAGCCGGGGTCTTTGGCTCATATTCTGACTATCCTTTCTTTTTATGATATGAATCTCTCGCGTATTCAGTCTCTGCCTATTCCTGGGAAGAAGTGGCAGTACTTTTTTTACGCGGATATTACTTTTGACAGTTATGAACGTTATAATCAAGCTCTTGCTGCAGTTAGACCGCTGGTTGAGGACCTGGATGTAATGGGTGAGTATATATCTGAA
>CAMFSN010000016.1 GCA_945983015.1 uncultured Bacteroidales bacterium | reverse complement strand
TTTCAGTTCAACAGTTTTCAAGACTGCCGTAATCGACCACTCTACCACCTCTCCTCCTCAAAAAGGATTGCAAATTTAGATATAATTTTCACAAATGCAAAAAATTTTTCTTTTATAACGGCCAATTCCCTTCATCCTGCTCTCCCGAAGTGCCAGAATTGTCTATCTTATGGATTATGAACTTATCTCCCGTGAGTAAAAACCCCGATTTGCTCACGGAACCTATCTCCCAGAGCCCTGCGGTGAGTAAAAACCCCGATTTGCTCACCAAACCTATCTCACAGACACCATCGGTAAGTAAAAACCCCGATTTGCTGGTTCTTCGTCAAATTTTGTGCTAAAATAATAGGGTAATTCATTGAAAATCAATGAATTACCCTTGCTTTTTTGATCACTTTTTTGTAACTTAAAGTGTTGAAATAAAAGTATTTAAAGTGGTCGAAAAAGTTAATTACAAATCTTAGGATTCTTATACTCTTGAGCGGACAAAGAAAAAGCGGACAGTATCATCAAACTGCCCGCCAGAATGCTAAGTTGCTTAACAATTCTGCGGAAAATCTTTCCGCAAAGATAAAAAATTATTCGTCCAGACAGTAAGTTATCGAACTGACCACCCTTACTTTTTTAATCTGAGGGGTATTGGAATCCCTGTCGCTGATAGAAAAAGTCCCTTGGGAGGCGCTTTTTATCTTGCCAATCTTGCTGCCGGAGTCCTGGGCGAATTGCTCCGCAGCCACACGGGCATTGGCAGTCGCCTGCTGAATCATCTCCGGCTTGATATCGTTCAGGCCTTCAAACTCGTAGCGAGGCTGGTTTGCAGTATCCCATTCGTTCTCTCCACCTATCAGAATGCCCATTTTCAACAGCTCCGATATCTTCGAACTCAACTCCGTCACTTTGTCCACCTGCTGGGAGCATACGGTAATCACACTTTTGCTGATATAGCGGTATTTTCTATCCATTCCGTAAGTTGAGGCAAATTTATCGGAGATAAAGGGAGCATTGACAGTAATCTCTCCCTCGCCTATGCCTTCTTTTTTCAGAAAATCCAGTATAATCTTCTTATCCTTGTCCATCTGTGCAGTAAGCTGACCCAGGTCGTCATTCACGTTTTTGAAACAAATCGGCCAGATAACCTTGTCTGCTGCCACCTCCCTTTCGCATAGACCCTTTACGCTAACCGTCCTGTCGAAGGAACGAAAAGATTTGACGGCAAGTGGAAGCATAGCCCCACAAAAAATAATGGCCACACTCAAGGCCAATGCTGCAAGTAAGTTTTTCTTCTCCATAACTATGTGTTTAATCTCCCAATTTTCATAGGCAATAATCCTGCCAATTCCCTCTCGGAAATCTGCCAATTATTTGCTATCTTTGCGCGATTATGCCTTAAAGTGTGCAAAAGGCTCAGAATAACATATTATTAGTTACTTGTGAAACTTGAGTTGATATGATGACATCTAAGGAAATCCGACAGAAATTTTTGGATTTTTATGCTTCAAAAGGTCACACCATCGTGCCTTCGGCACCTATGGTGGTTAAAGGTGACCCTACCCTAATGTTTACTAATGCTGGTATGAACCAGTTTAAAGATATATTCCTGGGGAATACCAAAGCCCCTTATAAGAGAGCGGCGGACAGTCAGAAATGCCTTCGTGTGAGCGGTAAGCACAATGACCTCGAGGAGGTGGGACACGACACCTACCATCACACTATGTTCGAGATGCTGGGAAACTGGAGCTTCGGGGATTATTTTAAGACTGAAGCCATAGACTGGGCCTGGGAACTGCTCACAGAGGTGTATAAGATAGACAAGACCCTGCTCTATGCCACAGTCTTCGAGGGAAGCGCTGAAGACGGAACTTCCCTGGATGAGGAAGCCCGTCAGGCTTGGCTTAAGCATCTGCCTGAAGATCACATACTTCTGGGTAACAAGCACGACAATTTCTGGGAGATGGGAGATACCGGACCTTGCGGTCCTTGCTCCGAGATTCATATAGATATCCGAACTGCGGAAGAGAAGGCTTCAGGCATTCTCGGAAGGGATCTGGTGAACAAATCCGACCCTCACGTCATCGAGATCTGGAATATCGTGTTTATGCAGTATATGCGTATGGCCGACGGTCATCTGGAGAGTCTTCCGGCGAAGAACATAGACACAGGAATGGGCTTCGAACGCCTCTGTGCCGTGCTTCAGGGGAAGAACAGCAACTACGATTCCGACGTTTTCACCGGCATGCTTGCTAAAATCGGTGAGCTCAGCGGTCACCCTTACGGAGAGAATGCCAAGTGTGATGTGGCCATGCGTGTCATCGCCGACCATATCCGCGCCATCGCTTTCTCTATCGCTGACGGCCAACTCCCTTCCAATGTCAAGGCCGGCTACGTTATCCGAAGGATACTTCGTCGCGCCGTGCGCTACGGCTATACTTTCCTGGGTTTCACCGAACCATTCCTTTGCCGCCTGCTCCCTCAGCTCATCTCTGATATGGGCGAGGCCTATCCGGAGCTTGTCAGTCAGCAAAAACTCATAGAGTCCGTGATAAGAGAGGAAGAATTGGCTTTCCTGCGTACTCTGGACAGGGGTATCAAACTTCTGGATGAGTACATGGCCAAGTCTCGTGACAGCAAGACCATCAGCGGAGTCGATGCCTTCGTGCTCTACGACACCTTCGGCTTCCCTATAGACCTTACCGAGCTGATAGCTTCGGAGAACGGCTTTAAGGTCGATCTGGAGGGCTTCCAGGCTGAGCTTCAAAAGCAGAAGGAGCGTGCCCGCAATGCCACTTCGAACGAATTTGGGGATTGGACCGAGTTCCACGAGGGAGAGAGCCGCTTCGTGGGTTATGACCAGACTTGTGTGGAAGGGGCCAAGCTCCTTAAGCACCGCACAGTGGTTCAGAAGAACCGTCAGAGCCTGCAGCTCGTCTTCGACCGCACTCCTTTCTACGGAGAGATGGGTGGTGAAGTGGGCGATACCGGCTACATCATCTCTGCTGATGGAGAAAAGATAGAGATTCTGGATACAGTTAAGGAGAATAATCTCACCATTCACGTGGCAAAGAGCCTTCCACAGAACTGTGAGGGTGATTTCACTCTGGTAGTGGATGCCGCCCGCAGAAGAAGGATTGAGAATAATCACTCCTGCACCCACCTTCTCGACCAGGTGCTTCGTGAAGTGCTCGGAACACACGTGGAGCAGAAAGGTTCTTATGTATGTGAGAGTTATCTCCGTTTTGACTTCTCTCATTTCGAGAAACTCTCTCAGGATCAGATTCGTCAGGTGGAACACCGCGTGAACGAGCTCATCAGGGAGAACTATCCTCGTGAAGAACATAAGGATGCCACTATGGAGCAGGCTCAGCAGATGGGAGCCATCGCTCTCTTCGGCGAGAAATATGGCGACAGGGTGAGGGTGATAAAATTCGGGGACAGCGTCGAGCTTTGCGGTGGCTGTCATACCTCCGCCACCGGTAACATCGGTTATTTCCAGATAGTCTCTGAGAGCGCCATCGCTGCCGGAGTCCGTCGTATCGAAGCCGTGACCGGAGTGGATGCCGAGCGCTATTCTGAGGCTGCTCAGGAGGCCCTGCGAACTGCCCGTTCTTTCTTTAATAATATTCCGGACCTCGCAGGGGCCATACAGAAACTTATCACCGAGAATGCCGCTTACAAGAAGCAGGCTGAAGCTTTTGCAAAGCAGAAGGTGGGAGAATTGGCCAAGGCTTTGTCCTCTATGGCCAAGGAGGTGAACGGCGTGGGACTCATAGAGGTCAAGCATCTGCCTGAGGATGGAAGGGACCCTTCCATCGTACGCGATGCCGCTCTGATGCTGCAGAAGGAGTTGAAGAATACTGCCATCGTGGCAGCTTATGAGTTTGAGGGTAAGCCGCAGTTGCTCTTGATGTATTCGGCAGACCTGGTGGCCGCAGGCAAGAACGCGGGCAAGGATATCCGCGAAGCCGCCAAATTCATTCAGGGTGGCGGTGGCGGACAGAGTGGAATCGCCACTGCGGGTGGAAAGAACCTTGAAGGATTGGCACAGGCATTGGATTGTTTGAAAAAATTGGCAGTGAATTAGCATCTCACGGGAATAGTCTGTTTTATGAAGAGACTGGACAGGTTCATACTCAAGGCTTTCATCGGCCCCTTCGTTGGGGTGCTGATGGTGGTCGTGTTTATCCTCGTGCTTCAGTTCCTGTGGCTTTATATCGACGAACTGGTAGGAAAGGGACTCGGTCTTAAGGTCATTATGGAATTCCTGATGTGGGGAGCCTGTACCATTCTGCCTATGGCTTTGCCGCTGGCAACTCTGCTCTCCTCGATGATGACTCTGGGCCAGATGACAGAGAATAATGAGCTGATGGCCATCAAGGCGAGCGGAGTGTCCCTGGTCAGGGTGATGGTTCCGCTTACCATAGTCTCCGCCTTTATCGCGGTGGGCGCCTTCTTCATAGGTAACAACCTGGTGCCTAAGGCTTTCAATGAGATTTACACCCTTCGTGACGACATTGGCAAGACTAAGGCTGAGATTAAGATTCCTTCAGGTACTTTCTACGACGGAATAGAGGATTATGTGATAAGGGTTGAGGACCAGAATAAGGAGGGGATGATGTATTCGGTTATGGTTTACGACCATACGAAGAAAAAGGGAAACATCTCTATGACTGTAGCCGATTCTGCTACGATGCGGCTTTCCAAGGCCAAGGATTACCTTATCTTCACCCTCTACAACGGAACGAATTACCAGGAGGATAACAGCCGAAAGGGCTCTGAGACCGAAAGGCAGCTTCAAAGAATATCCTTTGACCGGCAGGAACTTGTAATATCCCTTTCGAATTATGCCTTCGAGAAGTCTGATGATGCCCGCTACGGTAATCAGATAAAGGCCCGCAAGCTGAATTCACTGGCCCACGAGCACGATTCTCTAAGGACTGTGACCTCAGGAGCAGACCAGAGGCACTTCGAGACCTTGAGCAAGGGTTCTTTCTTTAGCCAGAAGGCCCAGTTGGACACGGCTTTCGCCTCGCTGCATAAGACTTATTATGAGTCAGACAGTTACCTGAAGTGGAAAAGCCGAAAAGCTAAAATTTCCTCCCTGGAGAAAGCCAGGGACAAGGCTAATCAGATGGCGTCGGAAATTACTGGTTTCAGCACGGAGAACTATGTGGATCACTTCTATCAGCGCAGGACTGCCGTGGAGATACTCAAGCGCTTTGCCCAAGCATTGGCCTGTTTTATTCTCTTCTTTATCGGGGCGCCGCTGGGGGCTTTGATAGGGAAGGGCGGCCTGGGTTCGAGCGCCATTATCTCAGTGCTCTTCTTTGTGCTGTACTGGGTGATTGACATCAGTGGCACCAAGCTGGCCAATGATGGTGCGGTGCAGCCTTTTTGGGGCAGCTTCATTTCATCTCTTGTGCTCTTCCCTATAGGTATCTATCTGTCTTGGAGGGCAGTGCACGATGCTTCAATATTTAGTATGGACAGTATGAAGATTAAATTCAGAACCATTTTTTCTAAGATTAAAGGTCTGTTCTATAAGACCAGAATAGTATATATGGGTACGCCTGAATTTGCAGTGGCACCGCTGGATGCCCTCGTAAAGAAAGGCTATAAGGTCGTAGGAGTCGTGACTGTAGCTGACAAAGCTAGCGGAAGGGGCTTGAAGGTGAACGAGAGTGCGGTGAAAAAGTATGCCGTGGAGCATAACATTCCTGTGCTTCAGCCACTTAAGCTGAAGGATCCGGAATTCCTGGGCCAATTGAAGGCTCTCAAGGCTGACATTTTCGTGGTGGTGGCCTTCAGGATGCTTCCGGAAGAGGTGTGGAAGATGCCTAGGCTCGGGACCTTTAACCTGCACGCCGCCCTGCTGCCTCAGTACAGGGGGGCTGCCCCTATCAACTGGGCTCTCATCAACGGTGAGAAACTGACAGGTGCCACGACCTTTATGATAGACCAGAACATAGACACCGGAGGAATCATACTTCGTCAGGAATGCAGAATCAATCCTGAGGATAATGCCGGAAGCATTCATGACAAACTTATGGAGATAGGTACAGAGCTGGTGCTTCAGACTGTGGATGGTATCATAGAAGGCAATGTCGAGACCCGAGTCCAGAAGAGTTTTGTTCAGGGAAGCGAGGTGCTTAAGCCTGCGCCTAAGCTCACGGCTGAGCTTCAGAGTATAGACTGGAGGGATTCTGCCCTTCAGATACATAACTTGATAAGGGGCTTGAGCCCATATCCTTGCGCCTATACTCAGATTCAGATAGGGGAGGAGAAGACAGTGTCTCTGAAGATATACTCTTCCGAGATTATCTCCTGTCCGGAGGGACTCGAAGCTGGCACTGTGCTCACTGACGGAAAGACTTATCTGGCCATAGCGGCTAAGTATGGCGCCATATCTGTCAAAGACCTGCAACTCAGTGGAAAGAAACGGATGAAAGTGGAGGATTTCCTCAGGGGTGCCCGTGATTTGGAGCAGTGGAAGGCCCTCAATGGTAGTTCAAGGGAAGAATTGGAAAGATTAAGAAATAAATAATGGGAAGATTCAGCAAATACGTATATAACGAGAAGACTTTGCTCTACGAAGTCCACGAGGATTCTTTTTGGGTCAAATTCCTGAAGGTGACGGGTTTTGTCTCCTGTGTGCTTTGCTTTGTCCTGCTGTATTTCTGGTTTTATACCAAGGTTTTAGGCTTGGATCTGCCTAAGACTGCCAGACTTAAGAAGGAGAATGCCGCCTGGGTGGCTAAATTTGAATTGCTGAATCATAATCTGGATGCCTCTGAAAACGCCCTTAAGGGTATAGAGAAGAGAGACGATGACGTGTACAGATCCATATTCGGTCTGGAAGAGATACCTCAGGCGCTTAAAGATGCCGGTTTTGGAGGAGTGAACAGATACGCCTATCTGGATGAACTTGGCGGCTCAGCGCTTTTGAAGCAGACGGTGAAGCGTATGGATGTACTAACCAAGCGTTCTTTCCTTCAGAGCAAGGCCTTGGATGAGGTGATGATGGTATCCAAGCACGCGGACAAGCTTACCTCCTGTATGCCTTCCGTGCCTCCTATAGTTCCGCAGAAGGGAACTTATAGGATTTCCAGTCCTTTCGGCTATAGGCATCATCCTATACAGAACAGGAGAATTTTCCACGAGGGAGTAGATTTCGCCACCGGAAAAGTGGGTCCGAAGATTTTTAGTACCGGAGACGGGGTTGTGGAGAAGATAAAGTATAATTTCTTCGGATATGGTAATGAAGTCGTAATCGATCACGGTTTTGGCTATAAGACTCGTTATGCCCATATGCAGAATATCGACGTTAAGAAGGGGGATGTGGTCAGCAGGGGTCAGCAGATTGGAACTGTGGGCAATACTGGCTCTTCCACCGGTCCTCATCTTCATTACGAAGTGATTTACAGGGGGAAACAGATAGACCCCATGTCCTTTATGGATTTGACTATGGGACCGGAAGAGTATCAGGCTATGGTGGATAAGGTGAATAACTTTGAGAATTACGCGTTCAAATGAGCCATTTGTATAAAATAGGTTCGGATTTTCTCTTCAAGGAGTCAGACAAGCCTTTGGGAAGGGTGCTGCGTTTCATTGGAACGGCGGCGCTTTGCGCATTGGTCCTCGCGCTGCTGGTCTATGCCGTGTTCGCATTGGCCATAAATACAGATATGGAGGGTAGGCTCAAGCGGGAGAATAAAATGTATGAAAAGCTTTATCCTCAGTTGATTCCAAGTCAGGAACTGCTGGATGATGCCATTAGCGGACTTGAGCTCAAGGACGGGGAGATATACAGCGAGGTCTTTCACAGCAAGGCTCCTAGCGTGGACCCCATTCAGACTCTTACCTCAGTGTATGATAATGACACCATTAAGAATACCAGTCTTATAGCCTATGCTTCCGCTAAATCTGATTCGATGTATCTGAAGACCTTTACGGTGGAGTCCAAACTGCTATCGTCTTTGCAGAAAGTGGCGGGGGATGGAGTCTCTATGCCACCTATGCACCTGCCTCTTTCCGAGATATCTTTCACTCAGTTGGGGGCATCGGTGGGGATGAAGATTAATCCTGTGCTTAAGGCCAGGGTCAGACATAATGGACTGGATATCATAGTGCCTGCAGGTACAGCAGTGCTTGCAGCAGGGGATGGCAGGGTGAGCAAGGTGGAGAAGAGTAACAACGGGCTTGGAAACACCGTGACCATCACTCACTCTTCCTCTTATGTCAGCAGATATGCCCACCTTTCTACCATTTCGGTTAAGCAAGGGCAGAAGGTGAAGGCGGGCCAAAAGATAGGCGCTAGCGGAATGAGCGGCTCCTCCTTTGCTCCTCATCTTCATTATGAAATCATAAAAGATGGAGAGTATCAGGATCCGGTGAATTATTTTTTCGCTTCGGTCGGAGTGGAAGAGTATGCTAATATGCTGTACATCGCCACCAATACCGAACAATCTATGGACTAGAGGCTTATGGAGAAGATTTACTACAGTATGAAGGAGGTCGCCCAGATCTTGAATGTGACTCAGAGCTGTCTTCGTTTCTGGAGTGACAGCTTTTCGGATTTTGTCAAGCCGGATAGGAATGCGAAGGGAAACCGCCTCTTCCATAAGCAGGACGTGGAGATGCTGAAACTGATAAGTCATCTTCTGAAGGAAGAGAAATTGACCATAGACGGGGCTTTGAAGAAACTTAAGTCCGAAGACCCGAAATACGATAAAAGAGATAAGGTGATAGTGACTTTGAAGGATATCCGGGCTCAGTTGCTGGAAATCAAACAAAGTCTGTAATATTAAGGAACTTTTTTTTAACTTTGCAACCCACGAAATAATCATAAAATAGATATGTCAGACAAATCAAAAATTAACAGGGTCGAGACTCCTATCGACCAGAGAGAAACTTTCGTTTCCCTTTCTAAGAACTTCTCAGAGGGTTCTCTTTCTGTCTCTGAAAAACTTCAGGTGCTTTATGCCCTGCAGCAGACAGATAATGAGATAGGGAAGATTATCAATTTGCGTGGAGCCCTGCCTCAGGAGGTTGAGACCGTAGAGGAGGAACTCACTTCCCTTAAGGCTAAGATCGCTTCCATCCGCGAGTTTATAGGTGGTCTGGAAGCTGAGGTGGAAGCGCACAAGCAGGGTATTGTGGATGTAGATGCGGAGTATAACAGATATCACGAGCAGTTGGGTAAGGTCGCTAACAGCCGCGAGTTTGATTCCATTAACAAGGAGTTGGAGAATCTGGGTTATGAGCGTCAGATTCACGAGAAGAACATAGGCGAACTCCGTATGCTTATCGCAGAGAAGAAAGATGCCATTGAGATTATCAACGACCGTATAACTATCAGGGAAGAGGACTTGAATGCGAAGAAGGCAGAGCTTGAGAATATCGTAAGCTCTACTGCAGATGAGGAAAAGGCGCTTCTGGATAAGAGGGCTAAATACAGCAGCCAGCTCGACGAGAGGACTCTCAGTGCCTATGACCGCATCCGTGCCAGCGTGCATAATCATCTCGCAGTGGTGTCTGTATATGAGAATTCCTGCGGCGGCTGTTTCAATGCCATCACTCCTCAAAGACTTGTGGATATCGCTTCGGGTAATAAGCTGGTCATCTGTGAGAACTGTGGCCGTATTTTAGTGAACCCACTTGCGAACGCTGAATAATGTCTTCCGATAACATCGGCAAATTGCCTCCTCAGGCTCTTGAAAATGAAGAGGCCGTCTTGAGTGCTATGCTCCTGGACCCTTCCTGTGTGGATGAGGTTATGGAGGAACTTAAGCCGGATGCATTTTATTCTGAGAGGAACAGACTTATCTTCGAGGCTATGTACTCCCTCTTTATGGAGCATTTGCCTATCGATCTGGTGACGGTATCTACCAAGCTCATTTCACAGGGAAAGCTGGAGAGCGTAGGCGGTATGCCGGTGCTGGCGGACTTGTCCGGTAAACTGGGCAGTTCCGCTTATGTCGAGACTTATGTGGGGGTTCTGAAGCAGAAAGCTGTGCAGAGGGCCCTTATCACCGCGGCTAATAAGATTCTGGAAGATGCTTATTCTGAGGATATCAAGTTTGATGATCTGGTGGATGGGGCTTTGAATAAGGTCTATAATGCCACGGATTCTCTCGGAAGACAGAGTGTTCAGGATATCGGTTCCGTTATCAATGCAGCCCTAAGCAGATTGGATGCCGCACAGACTCAAAGCGGACTTGGCGGAGTTCCTTCAGGCTTTCCTACCCTGGATGCCATTACCAATGGCTGGCAGGCTTCGGATCTTATCATTCTGGCGGCCAGACCTGCTGTGGGTAAGACTGCCTTTGCCTTGAACCTGGCCAGGAACGCGGCTGTGGATCATCACGTGCCGGTAGCTTTCTTTTCATTGGAGATGTCTGCCATACAGTTGGCTAATCGTCTGATGGTCAGGGAGTCCGGTCTGAGCGCCGATAAGATAAAGGGAAGTGTAAAATTTCAGAATGACGAGTGGACTCTTTTGGAGCAGAGCATAGTTCGACTTCAGAAGGCTCCGCTTTATGTGGATGATACTCCAGGACTTCCGATATCGGAGTTTCGTTCAAAGGTCAAGGCTCTCTGGAAGCAGAAGCACTTAGGTATGGTGATAGTGGATTACCTCCAGCTGATGCAGGGCCCGAAGGAATCCAAGGGAGTGCGAGAACAGGAGGTGGCTGCCATCTCCCGTCAGCTTAAAGTCACAGCGAAGGAGTTGAATATTCCTATAATTGCGCTCTCGCAGTTGTCCCGTAACGTGGTCCAAAGGGAGAAGGGTAACGGTAGGCCTATGCTTTCCGATCTTCGTGAGTCCGGTTCCATAGAACAGGATGCCGATATGGTTATTTTTATCCACAGGCCTGACGCTAATGGACTTAGCGAAAACGCGGAGGATAAGGAGAAGACTGAGATTATTATAGCCAAGCACCGTAATGGTGAGACCAAGTCTGTAGAAATGTCTTACAAGGGCGAAAGACTTCAGTTTGTGGAGACTAACGATTCCCTTTATAAGAATGCCCAGATGGTCGAGTCTAAGATGAATGATGTATCTGCAGATATAACTCCGGAAGAACCGTGGTAGATGAAGAGATAAGACATAGCGGAAAGATAGTGGATATCAATCCTTCCACGATAGTAGTGGAGATAATAGCCGAGGAAGCCTGTGGGTCTTGTTCGGCGGCTTCTTTGTGTGGAATGTCCGAAGTGAAGAAAAAACTCGTGGAAGTCCCTGCCACTCTGGGCTATGAAATAGGAGAGGAAGTCTGGGTGCTTCTAAAAAGCACTAAGGGAATGAAGGCGGTTTGGCTTTCCTATGTGCTGCCTCTCATTCTGATGATGGCGGCTATCCTTATCCTTACGGGGCTGGGAGTCTCCGAGCTGATCTGTGGGATTGGAGCCATAGGAGTGATAGCGCTTTATTATCTGCTGCTATTCCTTTTTAGGAAACAAGTGAAGAAAGAATATACTTTTTATATAGAGAAGAAATGACGGATACAATTATTTTGACTGTCGTCATCCTGTCCGCTTTGGGACTCGTCCTTGCTCTTGTCCTCTTTTTGGTGGCTAAGAAGTTTAAGGTGGAGGAAGACCCTCGTATCGATGACGTGGAAAAAGCTATGCCAGGCGCGAACTGTGGTGGCTGTGGCTTTGCGGGTTGTAGGGCTTTTGCCGATGCTGCGGTCAAGGCTGAGAACCTGGATAACATCTACTGCCCTGTAGGTGGAAACGAAGTTATGAAGAAAGTGGCGGGAATATTGGGTTATGAGTTGAAGGAAAAGGCGCCGATGGTGGCCGTCCTGCGTTGTAACGGTTCCTGCGAGAACAGACCTAAGACGAACACCTATGACGGAGCTCTTTCCTGTCAGGTGAAAGCTGCCCTTTATAGCGGGGACACTGCCTGTACTTATGGCTGTCTGGGCTGCGGGGACTGTGTGGCCGCCTGCTCTTTCGGAGCTCTGAGTATGGACCCTAAGACCGGTTTGCCGGTAGTGGACGAGAGCAAGTGTACAGCCTGCGGGGCTTGTGTGAAGGCTTGTCCGAAGCAGCTTATCGAACTTAGGAACAAGGGGCCTCGCTCTATGCGCGTGTATGTGAGCTGCCGTAACAAAGACAAGGGCCCTGTAGCTAAGAAAGCCTGCGCCGCAGCCTGCATCGGTTGTGGACTTTGTGTCAAGACCTGTACGCACGGAGCCATCGTGCTGGAGTCGAACTTGGCATACATAGATTTTGAAAAATGCAAATTATGTCGCGAATGCGAGGCTGTCTGCCCTACTGGAGCCATCCACGGCGTGAATTTCCCTAAGCCTTTGGATAAGGAGCTGATCAAGCAGAGAATCGCAGAGCGTAATCGTAAGGCTAAAGAGGCTGCAGCTGCGGCCAAGGAGGTGAACAATGCGTAAGTTGACTTTCAGTATAGGTGGTATCCATCCTGCAGATTCCAAATTCAGCAGGGATTGTGCGATAGAGACTCTTCCTCTTCCGCAGACCGTGTATGTCTCTATGGCTCAGCACCTGGGGGCTCCGGCTACTCCGGTGGTGGCAGTGGGGGATAAGGTGAAAACCGGCCAAGTCATAGCTGAGCCTGCCGGATTTATCTCCGCCTTTGTGCATTCTCCTGCCAGTGGTACGGTAAAATCTATCGGCCCTCGCGCGGATATCGTCGGAAGGCCGGTAAATCACATAGAGATAGCAGTTGAGGGCGATGAGTGGGCTGAGGGCATAGACCTTTCCCCGGAACTTATTACTGCTCTTCCTGAAAGCAGGGAGGAGATTCTCGACAGAGTGAAAAAATGTGGAGTTGTGGGACTTGGCGGAGCCACTTTCCCTACCCACGTGAAGCTTAATCCGGCTCCTGGGAGCAAGGCTGAGTGCTTGATTATCAACGGGGCAGAATGTGAGCCTTTCCTTACCAGCGATTATCGCATAATGCTGGAGAGAACGAAGGAGATTCTGGTCGGCGTGGCCATTATGCAGAAGGTTCTGGGTGGCTGTAAGTCGGTAATTGGCATAGAAGAGAACAAGCCGGAGGCGATAGAGGCTATGAATAAGGCACTTGCGGAGCTCCCTTACGTGAACATTCACGTGCAGCCTCTGAAGAAGCGTTATCCGCAGGGCGGAGAAAAGCAGCTTATAGATGCTGTGATGGGAAGGCAGGTAGGCTCCGGAGCCTTGCCTATCAGCGTAGGCGCAGTGGTTCAGAATATGGCTACCGCATTGGCAGTATATGAGGCAGTTCAGAAGAATAAGCCTCTTATTACCAATACTTTGACTGTTACTGGAGATTGCCTTCCTGTAGAAAGGCAGCATAACTATCTCTTCCGTATAGGAACTCCACTGAGTTTTATCGCGCAGTATGCCGGTGGGGTGCCTGAAGAGGCTGCGAAGATTATCAGCGGTGGCCCTATGATGGGAAAGGCTATTTCGAATCTGGACGCTGCTTGTGTGAAGGGTTCTTCTTCCATCCTTTATCTTAGCAGGGAGGCTACCTTGCGTAAGCCTGCCAGCGCTTGTATCAGGTGTGGAAGATGTGCCGATGCCTGTCCTATGGGTTTGGAGCCTTTCCTCCTGAAGAGACTCAGTACCGCCGAGGATTTCGACGCCTTGGAGAAGAATGCCGTTCAGGATTGTATCGAATGCGGCTGCTGTCTGTACAGTTGTCCTGCCAATATCCCTCTGTTGGATATTATCCGTCAGTCCAAGGCTAAAGTTATGGGAATTATGCGTGCCAGAGCCGCCGCTGCTAAGAAGTAAGTAAAGTTATGAGCAATACTATGTTAGTATCACCTGCACCGCATCTTCATACCAATGTGAGCACCCGTTCGCTGATGAGGGATGTGATAATCGCGCTTGCTCCTGCGATTATAGTGTCGGTTTTATTTTATGGATGGAGTGAATTGTTGGTCCTCTCGGTGAGCGTGGCTTCCTGCGTCTTCCTCGAATGGGCCATCACCAAGTATCTCTTGAAAGCTCCGAGTACGGTCGGAGATCTCTCGGCTGTGGTTACCGGCCTGCTTTTGGCTATGAACCTGCCTTGCACCACTCCTGTATGGGTAGTGTTCGTGGGTGCAGTGATAGCTATTGGAGTAGCCAAGATGTCTTTCGGAGGAATTGGCCAGAATGTGTTTAACCCTGCCATTACGGCTCGTGTGTTCCTGCTGATATCTTTCCCTTCGATTATGACGGATTGGACTGTCCCTCAGGGTTTTATCCATTCGACTGACGCGGTTTCCGGAGCTACTCTTCTGGGCCGTTTCTCAGAAGGGGGAGTTGAGGCCATTCAGGGAGTGGACTATCTTCAGACCCTTTTCTTTAATATCGGAGGTTCGGCCGGTGAGATAAGTGCCATAGCTCTTCTGGCAGGTTTTGTGTATCTCTGCGCGAGGAAGGTGATCAAGCCTTGGATTAGTTTAAGCATCTTTGTTACAGTGGCCCTTTTCAGCGGAGTATTTTTCCTTATTGATCCTGCTGTCTATCCTGACCCGCTTTTCACTCTTTTGAGTGGAGGTCTGATTCTGGGTGCCTGCTTTATGGCTACTGACTACGTGACCTCTCCTATGAGTGACAAGGGTGGAATTATCTACGGTATAGGAATTGGTGTCCTGGTGATGCTCATCCGTCTCTTTGGCTCATATCCTGAGGGAATGAGTTTCGCCATTTTGATTATGAATATGGCGGTGCCTCTTTTGAATAGATGGTGCCACCAGAAAAAATACGGGAGGAAGTAATTATGGCTGCAAAATCTACTCTTGTTAATATGCTTCTCTGCTTGACCGGAGTCTGCCTTGTGTGCTCTGCCATCCTCGGGGGAGTGTATGTGCTTACCGAAAAGCCTATTGAGCAGGCCAATCTGAATATCCTCCAGAGGTCCATATCCGAAGTGCTGCCCGAGGGGGGAGTGCTTTCTGAGAAGCAAGTCTATGATTCTTACGAGTATTACACCTTGAGTGAGGACGGAGTGCTTAAAGCCTATGCCGTCAAGACTTCTGAGGTGGGTTTCGGCGGGCCAATTTCCCTTATGGTGGGAGTTTTGCCTGACGGAACTGTCTATAAGACTTCTGTGCTCTCGCATAGCGAGACCCCTGGGCTTGGGGCCAAATGTAAGACTGATGAGAAATTCATCTCTCAGTTCAATGGCTTGGGAACGGATAAGAAACTCAGTGTTAAGAAAGACGGGGGCGATTTGGATGCCATCACCGGCTCCACCATCACTTCGAGGGCTTACTGCGCTGCCGTAAGCCAGGCTGTGGAACTTGTAAAAAGATTAGGAGGAATGTAGTATGGGAAAGAATTTGTCACTTATCACTAAAGGTTTGATCAAGGAGAATCCTGTATTTGTCCTGGTCTTGGGTATGTGTCCTACTTTGGCCACTACCACTTCCGCTATCAATGGCTTGGAGATGGGTCTGGCCACTATGTTCGTGCTCATTTTCTCGAACATCGTGATTTCTCTCATTTCCCCTATGGTTCCGGATAAGGTTCACATCCCTGTCTATATAGTGGTTATAGCTACCTTTGTGACTGTACTTCAGTTACTTATGCAGGCTTTCGTACCTACGGTCTACGAATCCCTGGGTCTATTCATCCCTCTTATCGTGGTGAATTGCATAGTCCTGGGAAGAGCCGAGGCTTTTGCCAGCAAGAATGGGGTTTGGGCTTCCGCTCTGGATGGAGTGGGGATTGGCCTTGGATTTACCCTTGCCCTTACCGTGATTGGTTTGGTGAGGGAGGTCCTGGGAAGCGGCTCCCTCTTCGGATGGAAGTTTATCGCAGGAGATGGAATGCTGGCCTTCGTGCTTGCCCCTGGAGCATTTATGGTTCTGGGTTATCTTATGGTTTTGTTTAATAAGTTTTTGAAAAAATAGCAGGGCATTATGGAGTATATCTTAATCATTATCTCAGCGATATTCGTAAATAATATTCTGCTGTCGCAGTTTTTGGGAATCTGCCCTTTCCTGGGGGTTTCTAACAAACTCAGCACCGCTACGGGTATGTCCGGTGCCGTGTGTTTTGTGATAACATTGGCTACGGTAGTTACTTTCCTTATTAACAAGTACCTTCTCGTCCAATTCCATCTGGAGTTCTTGCAGACCATCGCCTTTATCCTGGTGATTGCCGCCTTGGTTCAGATGGTGGAGATAGTCCTGAAGAAAATCAGCCCTTCACTTTATCAGGCGCTTGGAATCTTCCTTCCTCTCATCACTACTAACTGTGCTGTTCTCGGTGTGGCTATCACAGTAGCTACCAAGCAGTTTACTATAGGAGGTCAGGCCATTGGCCTGCTTAATCTGGGACAGGCGACCGTTTATGCTCTCGCTACTTCCCTGGGTTATGGTCTGGCGATGATTCTTTTCGCCGGATTGCGTGAGCATCTCGCTGGGAACAATGTTCCGAAGGCGTTCAAGGGACTTCCTATCGCATTGATTACTGTAAGTATTATGGCTATGGCCTTTTTCGGTTTTTCCGGAATGGTCTAAAAGTATGATAGTATCGTGAAAAAATCGACATTCTTTAAACTCTTATTGTTAATATCTCTCGCAGTTGCCGGAGTCAGCTCCTGCGAAGGTGTTATTTTTGACTCTGGCATAGAAAATCCAGACCCAGATCCAGACCCAGATCCAGATCCAGATCCTGAGCCGGAACCTGAACCTGAGCCAGAACCTGACCCTGACCCCGACCCCGATCCTGATCCCGAGCCTGGTCAAAAGTTAAAGTATGGCTGGGCCGAGCTGCCGGTAGTGCCAGACTACGACAGGAACGGCAGGGACGATAATGACCAGAGTCTTTATTATGCCTATCATTTTACGGATTTGAAGGCTCCGGATGGCACAGATGCCAGAAATTATACTGTTTGCTATAGCGGAGAGCATCATTGCCCTGTATGGGTGGCCGCACCCAGGCATCAGATGTACCAGGTAGAAAAAGTAAAGCGCACCGATGCATACGCCAGGGATCCGGATATTCCAGCCGAGATTCAGTATAGCAGCAAGAGTACGGGCGGTGGCTGTAATAAGGGCCATATGCTCGGCTCCCGAGAGAGATTGGCATCCAGAAAGACTAATACCCAGGTCTTTTATTACACGAATATAGCACCGCAGTATTCGACTGGCTTCAATAACGGTGGCGGTGGATGGAATCTGCTGGAGGATTATGTGGACACCCAGGTTTGTTCCGATACTCTGTATGTGGTAATCGGCTGCTATTTTGACAAATACACCGATGGCTACAATATGTCGGCAAGTCCTAAGACTATAGAGTTCGGGGGTCGAAACGATGTCTCCTGTCCTACTATGTTCTATTATCTTCTGCTTAGGACCAAGAAGGGGAACAGTGGCAAGAGTGTGAAGAACTGTTCTGCGGATGAACTTAAGTGCGTGGCTTTCGTCCGTACTCATACGAATGATCTCAAGGGGCAGAAACCGAGCTCCAAGGAATTGATGTCTGTATCTGACTTGGAAAAGATTACGGGATTCACTTACTTTGTAAATGTGCCTAATGCTCCGAAATCGAGCTATAAGGCATCTGACTGGGGTTTATAATGGGCTTGCTTTTGTTATTTCTTTTAGGCGCGATGGCGATTTCCTTCCTGTGTTCAGTACTTGAATCGGTACTGATGTCCACGCCTATTTCCTTTATCACTATGAGGGAAGAGGAGGGTTATGCTCCGGCTAAAAGAATGAAAAGCTATAAGCAGGAATCTTCTCGTCCCATCGCGGCGATTCTCTCCCTGAATACCATAGCTAACACCATAGGCGCTGCCGGAGTGGGCCGTCAATCCACAGTCCTCTTCGGCAGTGAGTGGTTTGGTCTTGTCAGTGCCATTACCACCATCCTTATCCTGGTATTCTCGGAGATTGTCCCAAAGACCATAGGTACCCACGGTTACCGTCATCTGATGGGCTTCACCGCTTCCGCCATCAGGGTGTTGATAGTGGTGATGTTCCCTTTCGTATGGCTGATAGAGAAATTCCAGAAACTCATTGCCCCTAAGGACTCTGCCGATGCCACCGTCTCCCGTGACGAGGTGTCCGCTATGGCGAATGTGGCGGAGGAAGCCGGAGATTTGGAGGAGGATGAGAATGAGATTATCCAGAATGTCATAAATCTCGATGAGGTGAAGGCCTACGACGTGATGACTCCTAGGGTGGTATGTGCCATTGCTCCTGAGAGTATGACTCTGAGAGCCTTTTTCAAGGATAAGAAGTATAAAAGTCACTCCAGAATACCGGTTTATGCCGACAATGACGAATATATCACCGGTTATGTCTTAAGGATGGACGTACTTCAGCTCGTAGCTGAGGATAAGTTCGATAAGACCTTGGGCGAGATTCGCAGGGACATAGCCAGTTTCGACGAAGACACTCCTATGGATAAGGTCTGGGACGAGATGCTGGAGCACGATGAGCAGATCAGCATCGTTATCGACGAGTACGGCAGTTTTCAGGGAATCCTGACCTTGGAGGATGTAATCGAAACCATAATGGGCAGCGAAATCGTGGATGAGCGCGATTCGGTTAGGGATATGCAGCAATTGGCATTGGCCCAGTGGAAGAAAAGGAACGTTTCGGACAAATAGCCTCACTCCCTGCCCATCCTCTTCCGGATTTCCGTGGAGGAGATGTTTACCAGCTCCATTTCTGCCAATTCTATTTTATACCTTTCGTTTTCTGCTTTAAGTCTGCGCTGCTCCGCCTGGCTGTCGTAGCCTTTTCGGGGGAAGACCAGTACCCCGTATTTGAGTAGTATCTCGCTGTAATTCTTCCACTTGTCAAAGCAGGCCAAGTTATCCGCCCCTATCGCGAGGCATATCTCGTCCTGAGGATACTGCTCCTGGAGGGCTTTGAGGCTGCGGTAAGTGTAATTCGGTGCGCTCATTTTAAATTCTATGTCGCTGAGCTCCACCTTGGCCAATTCCGGATGCTCTTTCAGGCTTTTTTCTGCAGCCGATAACCTTTCGAGGGAATTCAGGGCTTTTTCGCTGTTTTTGAGGGGATTCTGGGGAGAAACCATCAGAAGCACCTTGTCGAATTGTTCGTTGAGTATTTTTAGGATTGCCAGGTGTCCCTCGTGTAGAGGGTCGAAACTGCCGGAGTAAACAGCTATCCGCATATAAAGGAATCGATTTCGGAATAACTCTGCTTCAAGGCGTCTTCGAGTTTGTCGTTTACCACTTCGACGTCGAATTTTCCGTGGGCGAAGTCCAGCTCGCTTTGAGCCTTGTTCAGCCTCGTTCTGATGTCCTCTTCGCAATCCGTGCCTCTTCCCCTGAGCCTTTGCTCGAGAATCTCCAGACTTGGAGGCAGGATGAGAAAGGACCTGGCATTGTCCCCGAAATAGCGTTTCAGATTATAGCCTCCCTTTACGTCCACGTCGAAGATAATGATTTTGCCGTCTGCCCAGATTCTTTCCACTTCGGATTTTAGGGTGCCATAGAATCTGTCCTGATATACTTCCTGATATTCCACAAAGGCGTCTTGGGCTATCAACTCCTTGAATCTGTTTAGGTCTATGAAGTAATACTCGACTCCATTTTGTTCACTGCCACGGGCTTTTCTGGAGGTGGCGCTTATCGAGAACTCGAACTGATCAGGGTAATGTTTTAGGATATGAGATACTATGGTGCTTTTGCCTGCCCCTGATGGAGCTGAGAATATTACGACTTTTCCTTTCATAAATTACACTTTTGCCTTGGTCTGCAAATCTACTTCTTTTCTTCGGATTATAGTAAAATTTTTACTAAATTTGCGCCGATTTTGACAATAGGATAATATTAATTACTTATAAAAGATTATGGTATCATTTAAAGAACTTGGTCTTGTGAACACCCGTGAGATGTTTGCTAAGGCTGTAGCTGGTGGATATGCCATTCCAGCTTTCAATTTTAACAATATGGAGCAGCTTCAGGCTATCATCCAGGCTGCTGCTGAAACCAAATCTCCTGTTATTCTTCAGGTCAGCAAGGGTGCCCGTAACTATGCTAACCAGACTCTTCTTCGCTATATGGCAGAAGGCGCTGTAGCATATGCTAAGGAACTTGGCTGGGAGAAACCTCAGATCGTTCTTCACCTGGATCACGGTGACAGCTTCGAGCTTTGCAAGAGCTGTGTGGATATGGGCTTCTCATCAGTTATGATCGATGCATCTTCTCTTCCATACGAGGAGAATATCGCTCTTACTAAGAAGGTTGTTGATTACGCTCATCAGTTCGATGTAACAGTTGAGGCTGAGCTTGGCGTTCTCGCAGGCGTTGAAGATGAGGTAGCCTCAGAGGTATCTCACTATACAAAGCCGGAGGAGGTGATCGACTTCGCTACCCGCACAGGCTGCGACTCTCTCGCCATTTCCATCGG
Source organism: uncultured Bacteroidales bacterium (assembly GCA_945983015.1). GTDB lineage: Bacteria > Bacteroidota > Bacteroidia > Bacteroidales > UBA932 > Cryptobacteroides. The sequence continues at coordinate 816 of CAMFSN010000016.1, read as the reverse complement.
TACTTCACACGGTGCTTACAAGTTCAAACCGGAGCAGTGCACCCGTGACCCTAAGACCGGCCGTCTCGTTCCACCACCACTTGCTTTCAACGTTCTCCACGAGATCGAGAAGAAGCTCCCTGGATTCCCTATCGTGCTTCACGGCTCTTCTTCCGTTCCACAGGAGTATGTGGATATCATTAATGCCAATGGTGGTAAACTCCCTGATGCAGTAGGTATTCCTGAGGAGCAGCTCCGCGAGGCTTCCAAGAGCGCAGTCTGCAAGATCAACATCGATTCAGACTCTCGCTTGGCTATGACCGCTGCTATCCGCAAGGTCTTCACAGAAAAACCTGGCGAGTTCGACCCACGTAAATACCTCGGCCCAGCCCGTGACGAGATGAAGAAGCTCTACGAGCATAAGATCATCAATGTCCTTGGCTCAGACGGCAAGGCAGAGTAATCTCTGAGATAACAGTTTCTGCTAATATTAAAGGGACTGACCAACACTTTTTGGTCAGTCTCTTTTCTTTATTACTCACGGCAAGGTGCTCGGCAGTCCTCTTCGGAACACACGCCACCCTCGGCAATGTAAGAGGGGGAACCGCTTGCGGTGGGGTCGAACGAAGTGAGACGGTTCCGGAGAGGAGCTGCCGGCACCGCTGGTGTTTGGAGGATAATAATTGTTACTCGTAACATCCTGGTGGCTGTATTCTCGCAAAGTTGATTCCACCACCATATCCAGTATAGTTTCCTGATTACATCCAGCTCGTTTCCTTCCCCTTACATCCAGGTAGGTCCCCTCTTACCATCCGACCAAAGTCCCGCGGTGAGTAA
>CAMFSN010000015.1 GCA_945983015.1 uncultured Bacteroidales bacterium | reverse complement strand
GGCTTCTGAATCGCATCGTTTGAAATATTTTTTACAAATATAATTAATTATTTTAATGGTAGTGGAAAAATAGGGTCTGATTTTAAGCCCTATTTTTCTGGTAGGTGTATTTATAGGGCTTGAATTATTTATCGGCTGTTAGAATTAGGGTTTTTGCTCTTTATATTTGCAAGCGAAGAAACACAAAACTATAACCGGATGCGTAAAAATCTTTTTGTATTTTTCATCTGCCTCTGCGCTATTTCCTCTTGCGGCAGAAAGTCTTCTGGAGATGCCATTTATTCTCCTATCCGTGCTTTTTCAGCGGAAGCTTATCCTTCTCACGTCGAGTTCAGATGGGACTCTTCCCAGGGGGCGGTTTACGATTTTTATATCAAAGATGGAAAGAAGTTGAAATTTCTCTCATCTCAGTCCACTTCTCCTTATCTGGATTGGACTCCTGTCCCATCCGATCTAAACAAAGAGTACACTTACTATGTAATACCTCAGGGCCTAAATCCTAAGACTTTGGATAAGGACATTCTCGATTCCTTCGCTCACACAGTGATGGTTCCGGCTAAAAGCGACGACTTGCTTCTGGATATGACTCAGAAATATACAAGTCGCTATTTCAGTGATTTTGCAGAAGAATATAGCGGCTGTGCCCGCGAAAGAAGCAATTCCACCCTTGGCGGAGACATCATTACCACTGGAGGTACCGGATTTGGCATTATGGCCCTTATCGCTGCAAGGGAAAGGGGCTATATAAGCGCTGAACAGGCAAACAGCCTTTTTGATAGGATAGTTTCTTTTCTGGAGACCAGCGAACGATTCCACGGCGCCTGGGCTCATTGGTATGATGCTACCAATCGCAAGGTTCGCCCATTCAGCAAGTATGACGATGGGGCTGACCTGGTGGAGACCGCTTTTCTGGTAGAAGGGCTTATCTGTCTGAAGCAGTACCTCAAATTCGAGCAGCCTGATATGTATGTGCGCATTGACAGACTGATTAGAGGCGTGCAATGGTCTTGGTTTACCAGAGGCAGAGAGGATGCGCTGTATTGGCATTGGTCTAAAAATTATGGATGGAAAATGAATCACAGAATCAAGGGTTTCGATGAGTGTTTCATTACCTATTTTCTTGCAGCGGCTTCGCTGGATTACCCTATCAGCTGGCGAGTATATGAAAACAGCTATAAGAATTCCGACTATTATTATAATGGTAAATCTTATTACGGCATAGAGTTGCCTCTGGGAATGGAATATGGCGGACCTCTTTTCTTCACCCATTATTCCTGGATGGGTCTGGATCCTAAGATTACAGACGGAGAGACAGACTTTTTTGAGCGAAACCGTGCCCACGCCCTCATACATTACAATTATGCTATCGAGAACCCTAAGGGACACAAGGGGCTTGGAGCAGATCTCTGGGGATTCACTTCTTCAGATGATGCCCTGGTGGGTTACACTAGCCATCATCCAGGAACAGATGCGGAAAACGGTACGGTTTCTCCTACCGCTGCCATCGCTTCCATAGTATATACTCCGGAAGAGTCCCTTCAGTGCTTGAGACATCTCTATTACGATCTGGGAGAAAAGGTATTCGGTCCTATGGGTTTCTATGACTCCTATAATCCTTCTCTGGTAGAGGGACAGCAGGTCGTCAAGAGTTATCTGGCCATAGATCAGGGACCTATCGCCGTTATGATAGAGAATTATCGCTCCGGTCTGCTCTGGGAGCTCTTTACGAGTTCTCCTGAATTTATAAGGGGTATGGATGCACTGGGAATGTATTACACAACAAACTAAATAAGCAATATGAAACGTTTAACTGTATTATTTGCCTTGATTTGCGCCAGTGTTACACTCGGAGCACAAACCATCAAGGTGGAAGGAACGGTTCTGGACAATGAGGAGTATCCTCTTTACCAGGCGGCAGTTATGGAAAAAGGTACGACAAACGGGGTTATTACCGATTTTGACGGCCGTTATTCCATAGAAGTGCCTCAAGATGCCGTATTGGTATTTTTCTTCCAGGGCTTCATCGAAAAAGAAGTGGCCGTGGCAGGAAGAAGCCAGATTGATGTGGTACTCGAGATGGACAATCTTTTGCTCGAAGAGAGTGTCGTAGTAGGTTACGGCACGCAGAAAGCTAAGGACCTCACTGCACCTATCGTTACCGTCAAAGGTGGAGAACTGACAAAGCAGGCTGCTTCCAGTCCTATGGCAGCTCTTCAGGGAATGGTCAGCGGTGTGCAGGTTATCAACAGTGGTGCTCCGGGAGCTTCACCTAAAGTAAAGGTTCGTGGAGTGGGTTCCATCAGCGATTATGCCACCCCTCTATATGTAGTAGATGGAGTGTTCCAGGATAACATCGACTTTCTGTCTTCAAGCGACATCGAGAGTCTGACAGTGCTCAAGGATGCCTCTGCAGCAGCTATCTATGGTGTGCGTGCGGCTAACGGCGTGATCCTGGTTACCACCAAGAAGGGTAGCCGTGACCACCTCAGCATCAATTATGAAGGCTACGCCGGTGTGCAGCTGCCACTTAACATTATGGACCTGTGTAATACGGCCCAGTATGTGGAATTACGTAATGAGGCTAACACCAATACCCTTGGATGGAGTCCTCTCGATGTCTCAGATTTTAGCGGAGATACTGACTGGTATTCGGAGTTGGTACGCCCAGCCTTTACCACAAATCACTCGGTGGACCTGTCCGGAGCTTCCGACAACACAAATTATTCTGTGGGTTTGAGCTACTTCTACCAGGATGGCATTATGAATCACAGTAATAATGACTATTCGAGAATCAATATCCGCACCCGCCTGGATCAGAAGATGACCTCTTGGCTTAAAATGGGTGTAAATTCAGTGCTCTCCCGTCACACAAAGAACAACTATAACGGCAACGCATTCTATCAGGCCTTCCTGAATCCTCCTGTATATAACGTTTACAATGAGGCGAATGAGGATGCCTATCCTGTGAAGTTCGACTCGCCTCAGCTCTATGGATTTGCCAATGCCTACGGTAACCCTATTGCCAATGCCTATTACTACAATTCGGCAGAAAGCGGATTAAAGGAGATGCTTGCAGCTTATGCCGAGTTCACAATCCTGCCGGATGTTCTTTCTTTCAAGACCTCCTATAATTTCGACTTCTATTTTGCGGATGGCAGAAGCTACACTCCGGAATACAATGTGGGAGGAAGCCAGAGCGTGAACACTTCTTCCCTTACCAAGACCTATTCCTATGCCATCAATCAGATAATAGACAATGTCCTGAGCTATAATGGAAGAAAGGACAATCAGAGCTGGTCCCTTATGCTCGGTAATTCCATCAGGACTCAGAACAGCCGTTATCTCTACGGTACCAGAAACTCCGTGGCTTACTTCGACGAGGCCTCTCTGTACTTGAAGAATGGTTCCAGCAAGAATCAGCAGACAGGCGACGGTGGAAGCCGTTATAATGGAGTATCCTTCTTTGCCCGTGGTACTTATAATCACTCCGACAAGTATCTGGCTACCTTTACCCTTCGTGCCGACGGCTCTTCCAAGTATCAGGAGAAATGGGGAGTATTCCCATCCCTGGGACTTGCCTGGAACATTTCGGACGAGGATTTCATGAGCGAGCAGAGAGCCTTTGACTACCTTAAAATCAGAGCCTCCTGGGGTATGCTTGGTAATGACAACGTGCCTGCCAATTCTTCCACCATCCTGGGCTCAAGCGGAATGGGGGCATCGGCAGTGTTCGGAGACATCGTTTACGATGGAGTGGGTGCGCAGACCGTATATAACAACTACCTCAAATGGGAGGTTGTGACCGAGGCTAACATTGGCTTGGATTTCGCCAGTTTCTCAAACCGACTGCGTGGAGAATTGGACATCTACGACCGCGTGACTGACAACGTAGTCTTCTATACTCCTATCGCCGCAGGTGGCGGAACTACCACTTTGCTTGCTAACAATGGTTCCGTTATGAACCTTGGAATGGAACTCTCCTTGAACTGGAGCGACAAACTCAGCGAGGATTTCTCCTACAATCTAGGTCTTAACGCCACCCTGAACCACAATGAGGTGACAAAACTTAATGGTCTGGAACTCAGTGGCAATGACTATGTTCCAGGTACATCCATTCAAGGTAATTACGCCACCCGTGCCGCAGTGGGCTATCCTATCGGCGGCTTCTGGGGCTATAAGGTAGCGGGAGTCTATGCTTCTGAAAAGGAGGCTCTCCAGGATCCTGTCAACCAGACCATTAAAGATGCAGGTTATTTCAAATATGAGGATGTCAGCGGAGATGGTTCCGTAAACAAGGATGACATCACTTATCTGGGAAGCCCTCTGCCTTGGCTCATCTTAGGTTTCAATGTGGGCCTGAACTACAAGAACTGGGATTTCAGTATGCTGCTGAATGCCCAGATAGGAAACAAGATTCTTAACTACAAGCGTATGCAGCGTGGAATTTTCTCCGAAGCTAACTACGATGTAGATTTTTATAACAACAGATGGACGGCAGACAATCCTTCGAATACATATCCTTCAGCAGAGGCTGCCGGAACCTCTTTCATCCAGACCTGTAACACTTTCTATCTGGAGGACGCTTCTTCTCTGACCATTAACAACATTCAGATTGGATATACTTTCAGCGGAATGAAATGGGCCAGGAGCATCAGGGCTTATGTCTCAGCACAGCGTCCTGTAAGTATCTTCCGATACAATGGTTTCACTACCGAGATCGGAGGCTCGGCTATCAGTTCCGGCATAGATAACAGCGTATATCCTATGCAGTCTATCTATACCGCAGGTATCAGTGTTAACTTTTAAGAGCTAGAGAGATGAAAAGATTTATAAATATAATGGCTCTGGCGGCAGTAATGATAATCTCTGCCTCTTGCGAAGATTTTTTGAACATCAGAGTGGAAGGCAGCTTGCCATCCACAGGCGTGGACTATACAAAGGCTGAGAATATCTTCCAGCCGGTAAGCGCCGCCTATGCCCAGATGAGAAGCAATATCTGGTTCCCTTACATAATGGTCGGAGACATATCTTCAGACGATTCGGACAAAGGTTCCACTCCAGATGACAGTGCTCCGGCAAAGGAACTCGACGAATATACTTTTACTCCAGGTAACTATGCCTTCAACAGCCTGTGGACAGGTTACTATAACATCATCTCCGCGGCTAACAATGCCATCTACCAGGAGGGCCTTTACTGCGAGGCGATGAAGACAGAGGAAAACAAACTCTACGCCCGCGAATGTGCAAATGAGGCCAAAGTCATTCGGGCCTTCGCCTACACTTGGCTGTACCGGACTTTCGGGGAAGTTCCTATCGTGCGCTACGGTATGACTTCTGATGAACTGGCCGATAATCCGGCTGCAAGCAAGGAAGATCTCTATGCCTATATCCTTAAGAATTTGGACGAGGCTATCGACACTCTCCCTGCTTCTTATTCCAAGGCTTGGGGATGCCGCTATACCAAATACACCGCCCTCGCTCTCAAGGCCAAGGCTGCAATGTATATGGGGGATTGGAATACTGCAGCTACTGCTTCCAACGAGATTATAAAGTCCGACAAATTTAAACTGGTCAGCGACTACCGCTATCTTTTCTCCATAGATGGAGAGGGATGCGAGGAGTCCTTGATGGAGATTGAAAGCTCAGACCTGGGACAGACCACCGGAGACGCACCTTATATGGAGTACGCCTATTATCAGGGCCCGAGAAGCAACACTCCTTCGAATATGCAGGGTTGGGGCTTCAATGTGCCTAATAATAATCTCAAGACCTTCCTTGAAGGCAGGGGAGAGGGCAAGCGAATAGACATCACCTTCCTGCAGAGGGGTACAACCACTCCGGAAGGGGACTATATCTCCGACAAATGTCCTAACGAGTATTATAACGGAAAAGTATATACCCCAAGCGAGTTTAATACCTTTAACACCAATGCCTATGGCTATGACCATAACATCAGACTTATCCGCTATGCCGAGATACTTCTCATCTACGCCGAGGCTCTGGCCAATGGGGCTCCCTCAGGAGATTGCGGTCTGAGTGCCGACGATGCCCTTCACCTGGTACAGGACAGGGCCGGAATTGCCAGAACTGCCGCCAGCATCGATAATATCATAGATGAGAGAAGGGCGGAATTGGCCTTGGAGAACAACCGTATCTTCGACCTGATAAGGCTCGGAAAGGTGGCTGAAGTCGTGGGAGTTCAAAAGCCAAAGGCAAAGACCAATTTCTTCGGACATTTCCCTATCCCTTCAGAACAACTTACCCTGAACAAGGCTCTCGAGCCTTCCGCGGGATATATATATTAGTGATATAAACCATTTTTTATAACTATTTACTAACATTTTTATGAAAAAGTATTTTGCACTTTGCGCAGCCGCACTTGCACTTTGCGCTATGTCTTGTACTAAAGACAACAATCAGGACGGTAATAATGACGCTAACAAGAAGCAGGAGATTACTGTCGCCAAAGACGCTCTCGTAGCATATCTTCCATTCGAATCTGAAGAGGTAGCCGTAGGTGGACTTACTCTTGCAGATAAGGGTGTAACCTCTGAGGCCAACTTCGTAGCAGGCCGTAACGGCAAATCCTTCACAGGTGGAGAGAACCAGTACCTTCTCTATAACCTTTCTGAAGACAGCCCTATCAAGACTCTCAAGGCTTTCACTCTCTCTGCTTGGATCAAGCAGCCGGAGATTCCATACTCCCAGGCACCGGTTCCAATGTATTTCCAGATTACCAATTCTGATAATCATTTCTGGGGTAATCTTTCTTTATCAATTGACCGTACAGATGAAGGTGCAGGCTATCTTACCTATAAGACCTGCTTCCGTCACAGCGATGCACCTGAGTTCTGGAAGGCCTGGAACGGAGACTATGCAGAATGCTATCCTGCAGGCCGCTGGAATCATCTCATCTTTGCCTATGATAATGTAACATCAGAGTATCACGTATATGTTAATGGCGCCGATGTTACTCCTGAAACCGCTGTTACTTGCAAAATCGGAGAGAACCCTACCGGTGACCTTACTTTCTCTAATGCAGAGCAGATCGCTATCGGAGTATGGATGCCAAGGCTTCTCGACGGAGCACAGGACGAGTGGATGGGTTGGCTTGACGGAGCACAGATTGACGAACTTCGCCTCTACAGCCGCGCTCTCAGCACAGAAGAGGCTGACGCTCTCTACAAGGCTGAAATCGCTAACATCGACTAATTATTCTTAACTCTAGGGGCTCGGAAGGGCCGAGCCCCTCTTTTTTTATGAAAAAGACTCTATTACTCGCGGCCTTTGCCATATTGATTCTTTCTTGTAAGCAGAAAGAAGAGGAAAATGCCACAGCTGTACTTCCAAGTGCAGAGCTGCTGTCCCTTAGTGTGAATGGGAAGGCTATCGCTCTTAATTCCTGTCCTTATGGACTAGGGCCTCAGCTGGAGTTGATTTTCACTTTCTCGAAAAACGTGGATTTGTCTCGTTTCGATGAGAATCAACTTACTTGTAATGGAGTGAATCTGTCCGTATTCGATATGTATGCGGACGGAAAAGATCTGATACTGAAGACCAACTCTGATCTTCCGTATTTTAAGAAAATAAGCCTGAACTTTTATGCGGGAAAGAACTTCGGATTCGATCTTAGTGAGAATTTCAAGTTCTCCTTTATCAGCTCCTACGATCCTTCGGACAAATTAGAGCGTCTTTCTGACGAAGACCTATTCGAAAAGGTACAGAAGGCGGCTTTCTCTTATTTTTGGGACTATGGCCATCCGGTAAGCGCCCTTGCCAGAGAAAGGCTTGGCTCTGGGAACACTGTCACTACCGGAGGCTCCGGCTTTGGCTTTATGAGCGTAATAGTGGGGGTTCACAGAGGATGGATAAGCAGGGAAGAGGGAGCGGCAAGGGTGCTGCAGATGAGTCGCTTTCTCGCAGAAAAGGCTAGAAGATATCACGGAGCCTGGCCGCATTGGCTTAATGGAGAAAGTGGAGAAACCATAGCCTTCAGCACTTATGACGATGGGGCGGACCTGGTGGAGACGGCATTTCTTATCGAAGGCATTCTCGCAGCAAAGGAGTATTTTGACGGGAACTCCGAAGATGAAAAGGAGTTTCGCGATATAGCACAGCAGCTTTGGGAAGAGGTGGAATGGACCTGGTTCCAGAAGGATGGAGAGAAGAAGCTGTATTGGCATTGGTCTGAAAATTACGGGTGGAAGATGAATTTGCCTATAAGCGGCTGGAACGAGGCTCTTTTGGCCTATGTGCTGGCAGCGGCATCACCTACACACCCTATAGATAAAGAAGTTTACGAGCAGGGATGGGCCAGGAACGGCAGTATGTCTTTCAATCCCAAGTCGCCTATGTTTTTCGCCCATTATTCCTTTATGGGTCTCGACCCTAGAAATCTGAGCGACCAATATGGCGATTACTGGGAGCAGAATTGCTCTCACGCCCGGGCAAATTATGATTATTGTGCCAATTCTAAAAAGAATTATGGTTACAGTTCCGTATGCTGGGGGCTTACGGCTTCAGATTATTACAAGGGCTATACTGCCTCTTCTCCATCGAACGATACCGGAACAGTGGCCCCTACCGCTGCCTTGGGCTCTTTCCCTTATCTGCCAGAAGAGGCTAGGGGAGCGATGGAGTATTTTTACTATGTCCTTGGGGACAGGCTTTGGGGGGAATATGGTCTGAAGGATGCCTTTTCCCTTAAGGAGCAATGGTTTGCGAATTCCTATATCGCCATAGACCAGGGGCCTATAGTGGTAATGATGGAAAACTACAGAAGCGGCATAGTATGGGATTCCTTTATGAAGAACGAGGAGGTCAGGGCCGGATTGGACAAATTAGGATTTAATTATTGATATGAAACGATTTTATTACCTTTCACTCCTGGCACTTCTATGTGCAGGATGCTCTCCCAAGGAGCAAAACCCTATGGACAGTTTCATAGATGAGCTTATGTCGAAGATGACTGTCGAAGAGAAAATAGGTCAGCTGAACCTGCCTGTCGCCGGAAACATAGTCACCGGAGAGGGTAAGAGCGTTGCAGTGGATGAAAGAATCGCTAATGGAGAAGTGGGAGGACTTTTCAATGTAAAAGGTGCCGCCGAGATCCGCAAGTATCAGAAGATAGCTGTGGAGCAATCCCGTCTGGGCATTCCGCTTCTTTTCGGTATGGATGTAATTCACGGTTATGAGACCGTGTTCCCTATTCCTCTGGGACTTGCCTGTTCATTCGATATGGCAGCCGTGGAGGAATCTGCCGCTATAGCTGCCGCCGAAGCTTCGGCTGATGGCATAGCCTGGACTTTCAGCCCTATGGTGGATCTGGGCAAAGACCCTCGTTGGGGCCGCGTCAGTGAGGGTAACGGTGAAGACCCATATCTAAATGCCCGCATAGCTGAAGCGATGGTTTATGGGTATCAGGGCAGACCCGGGGCTCAGTTCCAGACTGATCAGCAGATTATGGCCTGCGTCAAGCACTTCGCCCTCTATGGAGGAGCAGAAGCAGGAAGGGACTACAACACCGTAGATATGTCCCGCCAGCGTATGTTCAACGAATATATGACTGGCTACAAGGCAGCGGCTGATGCAGGAGCCGGCAGTTTTATGGCTTCTTTCAATGTCGTGGACGATGTGCCTGCAACAGTTAACAGATGGCTGCTTACTGACGTTCTTCGCGAGCAGTGGGGCTGGGATGGCTTCGTGGTAACTGACTATACCGGAATCTATGAGTGCATAGCTCACGGAGTGGGCGATTTCCACGAGGTGGGAGTGAAAGCTCTCAAGGCTGGAGTAGATATGGATATGGTATCCGAGGCCTTGCTCTCCCAGACCAAAGCCGGAATAGAGGCAGGGGAGCTCTCTATGCAGGAACTCGACCAGGCTTGCCGCAGAATACTCGAGGCCAAGTACAAATTGGGCCTTTTCGAGGATCCATACAAATTCTGCCGCGAAGATGAGGCCGCCAGGATTCTTCGCTGTGAGGAATTCAGGGCAGCCGCCCGCAGGATTTCCGCCGATTCCTACGTGCTGCTAAAGAATGAGAACGTGTTGCCGCTGAAGAGGCAGGGCAGCATCGCCGTCATAGGACCATTGGCCAATACCGCTGAGAATATGGCCGGAACCTGGAGCGTAGCTGCACGTCACTCTGAGTGCACCACCCTCGTGGATGGAATCAAGGAAGTCGCTGGAAAGGACGTGAAAGTCCTTTATGCCAAGGGTAGCAATCTCTGTGCAGACCGCGAGCTCGAGTTGCGTTCCACAATGTTCGGAAGGGAACTTGGCAGAGATGACAGGACAGATAAGCAATTGCTTTCAGAGGCTCTCAGAGTGGCTCGCAAGGCCGATGTCATCGTGGCAGCCCTAGGAGAGTCTTCCGAGATGTCAGGGGAGAGTTCCAGCAGAAGTGAGATTGGCATACCGGATGTGCAGCAGAACTTGCTGAGGGAGCTTCTGAAACTCGGAAAACCTTTGGTCCTGGTGCTTTTCGACGGCAGACCACTGACCATAGAGTGGGAGTCGGAGAATGTGCCTGCCATCCTGAATGTGTGGTTTGGTGGCAGTGAGGCAGCTTATTCCATCGCAGACGTACTCTTTGGAGACGTGAACCCTTCAGGAAAATTGGCGATGACTTTCCCTAAGAATGTGGGACAGATTCCTATCTATTATGCACATAAGAATACCGGAAGACCTTTGGGCGGGCCGGATGGAACTGACAAGTGGTTTGTGAAGTTCAGGTCTAACTACCTGGATGTGGATAACGACCCTGTATATCCTTTCGGATATGGACTGAGTTACACGGAGTTCGAGTATTCTCCTATCAGTCTGTCTTCTGCCACTATGAGCCCAGAAGGAACTATCAAGGCGAGCGTGAGTGTGAAGAATACTGGAAAACGTGCCGGAAAGGAAGTCGTTCAGATGTATGTCCAGGATGTGAAGGCCAGTGTTTCCAGACCAGTAAGGGAACTTAAGGGCTTTGAGAAAGTCAGCCTCGAGCCAGGGGAGAGCAAGACTGTGGAATTTGAAATTGGCATAGATGCCTTGGAGTTCTGGAACCAGCAAATGGAGTACGGAGCAGAGGCCGGCAAGTTCAAAGTCTATATAGGAGGGGATTCCACCACATCTAACAGTGCAGAATTCGAACTGATTTAATACAATAAGGGGTGAGCAATGCTCACCCTTTTTATTAAGTCGAGATGACGTGACTTGAACACGCGACCCCTACGTCCCGAACGTAGTGCGCTACCAACTGCGCTACATCTCGATTTGTCTTGCAAAAATACTCTCTTTTATCGAGATTTCAAAGAAATTTCGAAGTCATAGTATTCACTGTGACAGCCCTCTCCCTTTTTGCAGGCATCTGTATAGATGGTCCCGCTGTAAAGAGCTTCAGCAGCCTTTAGCCTGATTAGTTGTACATACTCCATCTCGCCTTCGTAGCAAAGGCTTCCGTCAGGATATGGAATTGCCTTAAGCGTTTCGATGACCTCGCCTTCCAGTTTCCCTCCCGTTACGCTGCAATCCAAAAACTCCGTGGCGGAAATCTCATCTTTAATGGAATAAGAGTGATAGCCTTCCTTGATCTTAGCGCTAAAAATGACTTTATAAAGGTCTTTTTCTACTTTTTCGACCTTATGACTCCAGACCACGTAAGCATCCTGAGCAAAGGCTGAGAGACTGAGAATACAGCAGGCGATAATAGATATTATTTTTTTCATAAACTGGCTTCTTTTAGGGCTTCGAAGACTTCTTCCTCTATTCCAGGGTTCTCTCCGCTATGGGAATATACTATCTTACCATTAGGGTCAATTACGAAGACCTGGGGCTCATAAGAGAAATTCATAGCTCTCTTAAAATCCCCGTTGATATCGAATAGATGTATGAAATTTTCCCAGGAATTTCCGCCAATCATGGATTTGGCTTTAGAATTGAAACGACTGTCGTCACAAGAGACGGCGATGACCCTGAAATCCATCTCCTCCTGCCAGTCTTCAAAGCAGTCGTTAAGGATGTTCATCTCTGCTATGCAAGGTCTGCATTTAACTGACCAGAAGGTGATTACAGCCGGAGTTTTCCCATCGACCATATCTTTTGTGTCGAATTCTCTGGAATTGATGTCCTGTATCTTTACGGATGGAATTTGAGCAGAAAGATTTAAAACTGCAAAGAGTCCAAATACCGACAATAAAAGGCTTTTTTTCATATATATGTTATTTTCGATGCAAAGATACTAATTTTTGAAAATTTTTATTTAGTTTTGCCGCGGTTAGAGTGTTTAGTATTCATTATTATAAACTTTTCATTATGAGAAAATCATTTCTAGCACTGATTTTAGGAGGCTTTTGTGCTTTGGCAGCGCTTTCGTCCTGTCAACCTGAGCAGCAAGGTCCCATAACTTCAGTCAGTCTGGGGGAAATCAATGCTGATTTGCTTACCGCAGAAGTAAGTCTTACTACCAAAGGACTTACAGAGTATGCTTATCTTGTCTCTGCAGCTGGCGAGGAACTTTCTGACGACCCTGTAGTGATTTTTGCTACTGGTACTACCGGAACTCTTGTAGATGGAAAAAACAAGATCGTGGTTCGCGACCTGATTCCTCAGACAGAACAGCAGATTGTAGTCGCTTTCAAGACTTCTGAGACTGAGTTTTATCCTCAGGTGCTGACTGCAAGTTTCACCACTACGGATTACACAGACACCTTTACCCTTGTCAAGAGTTCCTATGATGGATTCACCTTCCATTTCATGGTCCCTCAGTCAGTAAAGGATGCAGGCAATGCCATCCGTTACAGTGTAGCTTCACTTCCTATGTATCTTTTTTACAAGACTGGCAATCGCTCTTATTTGGATGCCGATATGCTTCTAGAGAATGGTCAGCGCCATATGCTTGGAGATACCACTCTGGTGTATGACGATAGCACCGTTTACGAATTGGACGAAAATGGGAATAGGGTTGTAGATGACTTGACAGGGGACGATGTTATGATTCATACCCCATTTTCTCCAGGAGAGCCTATCGTGGTTATGGCAGGAGAGTTCAGTTGGGATGATTCCGATATATATGGTTGGGGTAGCGGTTACTATAATGCTTTATTTGATTACGATACTTATAAAAAGGAAGAAGTCGGTGGTGGCGTTAGGCCTTGGTCAGTCGATGTCGACACTCCTTCTGATGAGGACAAATACTGGACAGGTTATTTCTTCAAAAAGAACATTGTTCTTCCTCAGCCAGAGGATTTCGATGCGAAACTCGACATTCAGTACGATGTTCAGGCAGTTAGCGGTACCATTACCATCACTCCTGGCGATAACGTGCCTATGTTCTGCTATTTGATCATTCCAGACGAAGAGTTTGAGCTTGACCTTGAAGTCCTGGATAATAACGAAGATTATCTCCAGTGGTACGTGACATCTTATTTCGCTTACATTACGAGAGGTGCCAACTATTCTTCCGATGCTCTGCAGATTATCCTGGAGAAAGACTACTATCTGGAAGCTAATCAAAAGTATCATCTGCTCATCACTGCCTTTGGAAATGAAAAGGGTACTGTGCAGCACTTCTTCCACGAAACCTTTACAACTACGGAAAAGACTGAACCTGCTCCGGAGATCGTAGTGACTGCTCTTGAGGACAAGACTACCCCATATAATGTGGTATTCAATGTGAAATGCCCGAGCAAGAATGCCGTAAGCGCCAAATACGTCGCTAACTATGTCAGCGAATTTGAAATTATGCTCAAAAAAGGAAATAGCTATAATGCTATAGCAGGATGGGGAAGTAGCTTCACTGCTGAAGAAATTCTTCAGATCAACAGTGATGCCGGTTTAGATGTCTCTTTCTCATCTGTTCCTAACTCTACCACCCGTTTGGCAGTTCTTGCTTTCAATTCAGAAAAAACTTCCAATGAGATAGTTGCCGGAGGCAGTGCGGTAGCTGATGGCACTTCCAAGAAAGAAGTCCCTCAGGAAAAGGTGGATTCTCCTCTTTTCAGTGAACTTATCGGAGACTGGACCGCCACAGCTTCTGTAATCCAGAGCCGTTATGGCTATGATGAAGATGGTAATTATGGTCTGATCACTGATGAGCTCGGTCAGAGATCTCGTAAAATCAGCATCTCCGCCGGTTACACTTATCCTGATGTCCTTCCTGAGTCAGTTTACAAGCTATATAAAAACAAGACCAGAGAAGAGGTGGATGCCCTTTACGATGAATTCAAGCAGACAGTAGATGAGTTTAATGCCGCCCTGGTCGGACAGAATCGTCTGCTCTGCACAGGATTTGGCTATGAGACGGAATTTACAAGCAATAATCAGACCTACTTTACTGAGAATTCAGCCTACGATCTGTTCATAAGTGAAACATATAGCGGCTATGACGTAGAGTCAATTCTTTGGGATTGCGGCCCTAAGTTCTACCTGGAGATTAAGCCGGATGGCAGCGTGGTTCTTCCTATCAATAGTTCCCGCTTCTATCCAATGTCCCACTATTTGTATTTCAATACTAAAAATTCAATTTATCCTGTAGGCATAGGTAAGGATAGATACCTAGGTAAGGATGGATACCTCTCCTATGGTCCTGAGGAGCAGAATGCTGATTTCCCTGTAAGTGTATCTGATGACCACAATACTCTGACCATAGGACAGTACGAATACAATGACACTCCTTACTACCTGAATGCTCTATACATCAGAAATGGCTATGCTTATGTGTGCGGTGCCCAAATCGTTTCAGACATCGTTCTCACAAAGGGTTGGGCTGAGACTCAAGTTCCTGCCGCTACAGTTAAGACCAGTGCTACGGCTTCCGAGAATCATCTCAAGATCGAGGCTGTGGATGGTATGAATGCAACTCAGGTGGCAACTCATAAAAGCAAGACTGCCTTTAAGGCCGATAGACAGATGAAGAAAGTAGTCTATAAGCCAGTTAGTCTCAAAGAGAAATTAGAGGAAAACAGAAAATCCTATGAAGTCAGATAATAGACTTCTGTCATTATTGAGCGCCGGTCTGTTGTGCTGGATTTCTTCCAGCGCACAGACTGGTATCAGTAATGGGCAGTTCTCGGCCAGTCTCGAATCGAACAGCATAATCTATATGGACGACCCTGTACTGGGAGTCCATCCCAAGGAAGATCACTTCGCTTCGAACGACTACCTCAAAATGGATTACTCAAGCGGAAATTTCTCTGCCGGTATTCAGCTGGAAGGATATCTTCCAGCTCTCTATGGTTTTGAGATAGGAGATCAGACTGACTACAGGAAATTCTTCCTTGCCAGTAAGTATATAAATTGGCAGAAAGATGGACTTCTCGTGCACATAGGAGATATATATGATCAGTTCGGCAATGGTCTGATCTATCGTTCCTTTGAAGATCGAAACCTAGGTCTGAACAATTCTCTGGAAGGCATTCAGGCAGGCTATTCTTTGGGACGAGTTTTGTCTTTGAGGGCTATGATGGGCCATCCGCGGTATTATACGGAATACCTGGACACTTGGGTAAGGGGAGCGGACTTACAGTTTTCGCTGAGTGAACTTCTGCACTTCGATAGTTTGAATCTGGAATTTGAGGCCGGCTATGTTAACCGTTATGAGGAGAATTATGCTTTCGAAGCGGAGCCAAACGTACATCTGTACAGCGCTGCTCTGAATTTTTCATTCCAGGGCTTGAATCTCAAAGCGGAGTACGCAGCTAAGACCAGGGACATTCCTGCCGTTCTGCAAAATGCCCATAGCGGTGCTGCCATACTGCTGGAAGCTCTTTATAACAGGAAAAATTTCAGCATTTCAGCGGATTTCCGCATCCTGGATCATATGGGAACAATGCTTTCCACGACGCTTTCCGGCACTGCGAATTCCCTGAATTACCTTCCATCCTTGAGCAGGCAGTATCATTATATGCTGGCCAATCTCAATCCGCACCAGGTGAATGTAGTAGGCGAGGCTGCCGGCCAGCTTGACCTCTTTTACAAGCTGAAAAGTAAGGAAAACAGGCACAGGTACTGGACTCTTCACCTGAACGCTTCAGAGGCCAGCACCATATCTCCGTCTCAGGCGGATGACGGCAGTATTCGTCTTAGCTGGCTGGATGTCAATGCAGACCTGCTCTGCAATTGGAGCAAGTCTTTCAAGACCACCTTCCTTTTCTCCAGACAGGAGTGGAACCCTTCCCACGGCTTTCAGGACATTAGCTATGTCTCAAATATCTTCGTAATGGAAGCCTCCTATAAATTCGCTAAAAAATATGCCCTTAGGGGTGAAATTCAATATCTTAATTCTCAGGATTACGAAAAGGACTGGATAGCGGCTCTGCTGGAATTCTCCATAGCCCCTTCCCTGAATGTTTTCGTGTCCGATATGTATAATTCAGGCTCCAGCAAGGTTCACTACTATAACGCAGGAATCGCGCTCTCTAAGAATAGAAGCAGACTACAGCTTAGTTATGGTCGTAACCGTGCTGGCTATGTATGCTCCGGTGGAGTGTGCAGATATTCTCCGGCTTACACAGGTCTGAATTTCTTACTAACAACATCTTTCTAATTATGAAGAAAATATTTACGTTTTTAGCAGCTGGCCTGGCTCTTTTCTCCATTCCTTCCTGCACTTTGACAAAAGATGAGGTTTCAGATGCAGGAGGAGGCCTTAGCTCCAAGGAACTGAGCCTTGAGGCCGACACCTATGTCATCACGGCTGACGGAATATCGGCAGCTTATATTACGGTAAAGAACGGGAGTGAAGTCGTAACAGATGGAGTGAAGTTCTATGACGCTAATAATAAGCCTACAGACCTGATTGAGGATATGGTGTTTACCACCACCACTCCAGGGGAATATACTTTCTGGGCCTCCTACAAGACTCTCCATACTGATAAAATTACCATCAAGGCCATCTCAGCCCAAATCCCTTCTCTTCCAGGAGATCCTGCTCCGAGCAGCAGTTCCTTCCAAAAGAGAGTGCTGATCACCCAATACACTGGAACCGGTTGTGGTTGGTGTCCTATAATGATCAGTGTCCTAAGGGCTTTCAATGACGATCCCGAATATAAGGACAAGGGGGTCATTACCGCTCTTCACAGCTATAATAAGAATGACCCTATGTATCTCTCCACCTCACTAAATTCAGCGATGAATATCTCTGGATATCCGGCAGTGAATTTCAATCTGATCAAGAGCAGCAGTATGACCGTGACCAAACGAGATCCTGCTGCCGAGCTTCAACTCTATTTTCTGCCGGCATTTGACAAGCAATACAAAAAACAGGCAAAAGCCGGCATCAGTGTGGCTTCACTCATAGACGGGAATCAGTTGGTTCTCAATATAGAGACAAAGGCTGCGGTATCAGGGGAGTACAAAGTCGCTGCCTGGCTTATGGAGGATAACATCCAGGCTGTGCAGGCTAATAACGGTATCTCCAGCGAAGAAGGCTTCAATACCCACCACAATGCTATCCGCGCCATAGCAGGGCCTGATTTCTATGGCTATGGAACTAAACTCGAAAAGAATGGAAAGTACAGACAGCTTTATGTCTTCGATCTGGATGATACCTGGAAGAGGGAGGACCTGCATTTCGCAGTCCTTGTAAGCTACAGGGAAAGTACCGGATATGAAGTCACGAATGTGATAAACTGCATTCCTGGAGAAACTTACCCTTATGAATATGCGGAATAAAAAAAGTGGTCAAATGACCACTTTTTTTATTTCTCGTAAGTGAATCTGGCAGTGAAATTCGTCCTGCCATCCACCTTCCCGTCAAAACTGATTACGCTCTTATCTTCAGTTTCTTCTATATGACGGAAAATCTGCACTTCTTCTCCGGCTTTGGTCTCCTTTGAAAAGTTGATTTCCAATACTTTAGGATATGAATCCCGAAGCAGATCCGCCGGAATGCAGTCCATTACCCAGTTCACGTAGCTGGTATTGTTAGCGTGACCTATAAAGTCCAGGTCCGAATAGGTGACTTTATGAGTGCAGACCAATTCGCTCTCCTTTGGAACTAATATCTTGCCTGCTTCTTCTTTCAGGGCGAAATCGCTGCTCTGAGCTTCGGTATTAAAAAACTGGGCCAATTCCGTAGTCCTGAACAGGCTGCGGCTTTTCGTGTTTATGGTAATCCAGGAACTGGTTCCGTTTACCAGAATCTCACCGCTGCTCTTGTCCCTGAGCTGATAGTCCCTTATGAAGTACAATCCGCTGATTCCTTTATGCCAAGTTGCAAATTGCACCTGCTGCTGCCACTTTGGTACCTTTTCGAAGACTAGTTTAGTGCGGCTCAACACCCAGGCCAAATCGTGCTCTGCGAGCTGATCGTAACCGAATTCCAATACGTCCGCAGCCTTCATAGCCATCTCCTGTGCCAATGACATAAAGCAGGAAGGTCTAAGCTGTTTTTTGAAATCTACCAGATAACTGGGAATCTCCAAATCTACAATGTGTTTTTCTTCCATCTATTATTGCTTGAATTAACGCAGATTAAAGTTAGGCAAAAATTATACAATTCTTAAAATTTTTTCATTACATTTACAAAATTTTCATATGCATAACTTTATTGCTTAATTATATTATGAAACAAAACTCAATTTTGCTTACGACTGCTTTGGCATTGGGATTGGCATTCAGTGCAAATGCACAGCAGATGCCTCCGATTCCGGTGGATGAAGCAGTACGCATCGGTAAGCTCGAAAACGGACTTACCTATTACATCAGGCATAATGAAGAACCTGAAGGTCAGGCCAGCTTCTATATTGCCCAGAAGGTCGGTTCCATTCTGGAGGAAGATGATCAGAGGGGTCTGGCCCACTTCCTTGAGCATATGTGCTTCAATGGAACAGTGAATTTCCCTGGAAACGCTCTGATTTCATATCTGGAATCCATAGGAGTCAAATTTGGAGCTCAATTGAACGCTTACACCTCCATAGATGAGACTGTTTACAATATTGACAATGTCCCTGTGGCCAAGGTTCCGGAGTCCATAGATTCCTGCCTTCTCATCCTGCACGATTGGGCCGGCGCCCTTTTGCTCTCCGACGAAGAGATAGATAAGGAAAGGGGAGTCATCCACGAGGAGTGGAGAAGCCGCAGAAGTGCTCAGGATCGTATGTTCGAAGTAATTCTCCCGAAAATCTATCCTGATAACAAGTACGCCCACAGGCTTCCAATCGGTACTATGGAAGTGGTTGACAACTTCCCTTACGAAGTCCTGCGTAATTACTATCACACCTGGTATCGTCCGGATCAGCAGGGAATCGTAGTGGTAGGTGACGTAGATGTGGATCTGGTAGAGGCTAAAATTAAGGATATCTTCTCAAGCCTGCCTCCTAAGGCCGCAGATGCTCCTGAGAGGTATTATATTCCTATCGCTGACAATCAGGAGCCTATCATAGCCACCGCTTCAGATAAGGAGAATCCTTCCGCCATATCTTATATCTTCCTTAAGCACGAGGCTATTCCTAATGAGGCCAAATCCACTTTGGACTATCTGCTGCTAGATTACGCTAAGGAACTGCTCTCCATTATGGCTTCCTATAGAATCAACGAGATGACTCAGGCTGCCGACCCTGACTTCCTGGATGCCGGTATCTTCGATGGGGAATTCTTCCTGTCAAAGACCTGCGGGTCTTTCACCGGAGTAGCCGTCTATGATGAAAGCCAGATGCTTCGTGGCATCAGTTCCATCTATCGTGAGATGCTCAGAATAGTTCGCAACGGATTTACCGCTTCAGAATATGAGCGTGCCCGCAGCGAGTATCTGAGTTCTCTTGAGACCATGTATAATCAGAGGGAGAAGAAGAGCAGCTCTTCCTACTGCTCTCAGTATGTAAGGCATTTCATCGACAATGAGCCTATTCCTGGAATCGAGAACGAATTTGCCCTGATGAATCAATTGGCCCCTAATCTTCCTGTAGAGCTTGTAAATGAACTTGTAAAGCAGCTTGTCCCTGAAGGTGGAAAGAACCTGGTAGTAGTGAATATGCTGCCTGAAAAGGAGGGTGTAAGCTATCCTTCAGACGAGGAGATTCTCGCTGCCCTTAAGGCTGTGGAGGCAGAAGACATCGCCCCTTATGTGGAGGAAGTGATAGACAGGCCTCTTATTGAAAAACTTCCTAAGGCAGGAAAGCTTAAGAAGACTACTTCAGAAGAGTTTGGTTTTACCAAGTATCTGCTTTCAAATGGCGTGGAAGTATTCTTCAAACAGACTGACTATAATAAGGATGAAGTGCTTTTCAAGGCTTTTAGCAAGGGTGGTACTTCTCTATATCCTGATGAAGATCTGCCTACTCTGCGCGCATTGAACGAGCTTATTGAAATCGGTGGTCTGGGCGAGTTCAGCTCAGTGGAACTCAGCAAGGCATTGGCCGGAAAGCAGGTGAGACTAAGTCCATCTGTGGGCTCTATCGAGGAGAGTATCAGTGGCTCGAGCACTCCTAAGGATTTAGAGACTCTCTTCCAGCTTAACTACCTGTATTTCACTTCTTTGAGAAAGGATGCCGAGGCTTTTGCTTCCTGGAAGACAAAGACTGCCGCCAGCTTGAAGAATGCCGAGTCTCAGCCTACGAAGGCCTTTACTGATTCTCTGCAGGCTGCTGTATGGTCTAATCCTAAGCGTGCTATGAATCTGCAGTATTCTGATCTGGAGAGTGTTGACTACGACAGGGCTTTGAAGATAGCTAAGGAGAGATTTGCCAATGCCGCTGATTTCCGCTTTGTGATCGTAGGTAATATCTCTGAGAAAGAACTCCTGCCTTTGCTTAAGAAGTATGTGGCTTCTCTGCCAGCTAATAAAAAGAAGGAAGAGTATGTCAGCTTGTTTAACTATAACAAGGGTGAAAAAGTCTGTGAGTTTGAAAAATCTATGCAGAACCCGTTTGTGCTCAACTGTTTCTTATATCACGTTGATTGCAACGACATTTCCCTGCGCAATCAGCTCACTTCAGAGCTCCTCGGTTCTACTTTGGGACTTATTCTTCACGAGGAAATTCGTGAGAAAGAGGGTGGTACATATGGTATCAATGCCTATTCAGGTGTAGATCCTGCCCCATTCTCAATCGCTTCTCTTCAGATAGTATATCAGACCGATCCAGCCCGTTACAAATATCTGAACGGTAGAATCGATGAGATACTCGCCGAATTTGCGCTGAACGGACCACGAGCTGAGGATATGGACAAGACCAAGACCAACCTCCATAAGGATCATGCTGTAGAACTCAAGGAGAACAGCTTCTGGATACGCTCATTCACTAATTATCTCAAATATGGGGTAAATCTGGTGGATGGCTACGATGAGATTTTGGATTCCATTACTTCAGAGGATATCATTGCTATGTTCAAATCGATAATGATGTCCTATAATGCCAATTCGACTAAGGTGATTATGGTAGGAGTCGAATAGCTTTAGAAAAGCGAACACAAAAAGGGGACTTGCATTGCTGCAAGCCCCCTTTTTACTGTCTCTTATACACATCTGACGCTGCCGACGACTCCTTACGTGTAG
>CAMFSN010000014.1 GCA_945983015.1 uncultured Bacteroidales bacterium | reverse complement strand
ATATGGTCAACATTCTTGCAGACATCCTTGTGCCTATATGAGAATATTTCTTTATATATTCCTCCTTAGGATTAGTCTGAGCCAGACAAAGAGTCCAGACACAAAGGAGTCCGAATATGCAAGTCAAAAATTTTTTCATTCCGCTAATTTAGTCAATTTCGAAAACATCACAATCGTCCGCCGCGACAGAATTAGGGAAAAAGTCCCGACATTCCTTTTCAAAGACTGAAATGTCTCTGATTCTGGACGAATAATGCCCGATTATCAATTTCTCCACTCCGGCCTGCAAGGCACAAGTGGCGGCATCTTTGGTGGTGCTGTGAAAAAACTGTGAGGCTTTCTGCTCCATCTCCAGGGTATAGGTACTCTCGTGATATAGCAGTTTTACGCCCCTGACATAATCCGCAAGTTGCGGAAATGCCATAGTATCAGAACAATAAGCATAGGAAGAGGGGCTGCGTTTAAGCAGTTGCCTCTCACTGAGCAGTTCATCGAAGCGATAGCCGTAGCACTCAATCTTATGTTTCAGAGGAAAAGCTGACACTTTGACTTTACCATTGTCATATATCTCCTCCAAAGACTTGGCTTTCACCTCGTGAAATTCTATCTCGTAGTTGCTGCCTTCCCCAAAGAAGGAGAGATAGAAGTTCAAAATGGACCGAAGCGCCTCCGGCCCGAAAATATGAAGGGTCTGTTGACGATTATACATCGCCATAGTGGACAGAAGTCCGAAAAGTCCAAAGACGTGGTCTCCGTGAATGTGACTGATGAACACCGCCTCTATCCTTAACATCGACAGATGCATCTGCCGCAATCTCTTCTGTGTCCCTTCTCCACAGTCAATTAAGAACAAGCGCCCGTGTACATCAAGTACCTGGGCGCTAGAATTCCTTTCAGAAATGGGCATAGCCGAAGCTGTGCCCAATATCTGCAATTTAAAGCTCATTACTCGCCTTTTTCGAGTTTAGACTTAAGAGCAGCCAAAGCGTCGATATCTCCGAGAGTGGTCTTCTCGACATTTGCATTGACTTTCTTAACAGCCTTCTTAGTATTCTCTACTTCAGCGGCAGCGGCTTTCTCCTTAATCTCCTGGTATGTACGCAGGTGGCTTACGAGAACGCTATGGGTGCTGCGACGAAGCTCGACTACCTTGAATGGAAGAGTGTCACCGGCTACAGCCTGCTTGCCATCTTCCTTAACGAGTTCGCGGTTAAAGCAGAAGCCTTCCACATCTCCAGGAAGAGCGATATTAGCTCCCTTGTCGGTGGTGGATACTACCTTGCCTTCCACTACTGTACCTACAGGGAAGTTCTTCTCGATCTCATCCCAAGGGTTAGGGGTAAGCTGCTTGTGGCCAAGGCTGAGTCTGTGGTTAGCCTCATCGAAATCGAGGATAACTACATCGATAGGCTCACCTACGTTTACGAGCTCTGAAGGATGCTTGATCTTATTCCAGCTGAGGTCGCTGATGTGGATAAGTCCCTCTACGCTGTCCTCGAGCTGTGCGAATACACCGAAGCTGGTGATATTACGTACCACAGCAGAGTGCTTGCTGCCTACAGGATACTTCTTCTCGATCTCATCCCAAGGGTTAGGAGTGAGCTGCTTGATACCGAGGGACATCTTACGAGCCTCGCGGTCCAGAGTAAGAATCTGAGCCTCAACCTCATCACCTACCTTAAGGAAATCCTGTGCAGAGTGGAGACGGGTGCTCCAAGACATCTCGGATACATGTACGAGACCCTCTACGCCAGGCTCAATCTCCACGAATGCACCATAGTCAGCGATAAGGATAACCTTACCCTTGACCTTATCTCCAACCTTAAGATCCGGATTAAGCTGATCCCAAGGATGAGCGCTGAGCTGCTTGAGTCCGAGAGCGATTCTCTTCTGCTGCTCGTTGAAATCGAGAACGACCACCTTGATTTTCTCACCGAGTGTAACCACCTCTTCAGGATGGTTGATACGGCCCCAGGAGAGGTCTGTGATGTGGATAAGACCGTCCACACCGCCGAGGTCCACGAATACACCGTAGTTGGTGATATTCTTAACCTCACCTTCGAGAACCTGACCTTTCTCGAGCTTGCCGATAACCTCAGCTCTCTTCTGCTCCTGCTCAGCCTCGAGAAGAGCCTTGTGAGATACCACTACGTTACGGAAGTCTGGGTTAATCTTAACGATCTTGAAGTCGATGGTCTGGTTAACGAACTGGTCGTAATCCCTGATAGGTTTGATATCGATCTGAGAGCCAGGAAGGAAGGCCTCGATGCCGAATACGTCTACGATCATACCGCCCTTTGTGCGAGTCTTCACGAAGCCCTTGACAATCTCTTCATTGTCATAAGCCTCAACGACACGATCCCAAGACTTAAGGGCACGAGCCTTCTTGTGAGAAAGCACGAGCTGACCTTTCTTGTCCTCAGCTGATTCTACGAAAACTTCTACTTTGTCACCTACTTTGAGGTCTGGATTATAACGGAAATCGGCTGCATTGATAACGCCCTCGCTCTTGCCACCGATGGATACGATGACCTCACGCTTGTTAATCTCTGTTACTTCTCCTTCTACAACTTCATTCTCAACTACCTTGTTAAGAGTTGCAGCATAAGCCTGTTCAATGGCTGTTTTGTCTTGTCCGTCATAAACGTTACCTTCGAATGCCTCCCAATCGAAATTCTCAGGAGCAACTGAAGCGTTCAGGCGAACTGATTCTTTTGTTTCTGCCATAACTGGTAAAACAACTTTTTTTAAAGGGTTAAACAATAATTACTAAACTCGACGCCCCTGGCAAAAGCACTCGACGTACAAAAGCGGGCAAATTTAAGAAAACTTTACTACTTTTGCAAAGAATAATAGCACAAAATCAAGATGAAAAAATACGCTGAAACAAGTCTGCGCTACCTACTCTCCACTTTCGGGATTTTTCTGGTAGCCATAGGAATAGCCCTCTCCGTCTATGCCAACTTAGGCATCAACTGCCTGAACGCCACAGCCTACGCCTTCAATATCAAATTCCCCCAGCTGAGCCTGGGCTTCTACAACTTCGCCTTCTTCACCCTGTGTATGCTGCTGCAGATGGCAGTGCTGGGCAAGAGATTCAAGGCGATAGACCTGCTTCAGCTTCCTGCCAATTTCCTTCTGAGCTGGTTTATCAACATCGCCATGGCTCTCTGTGCTAGCCTGGGCCTGAGTGCAGACAGCCTCAGCTCCCAGATCATTCTGTTGGTAATCAGCTGCATATTCAGTGCCGTGGGCATCTCCCTGGAAGTGCTAAGCAAAGCCTGGATGCTGCCGGCCGATATGACGGTAAGGGCCTTCAGCATAATCAGCAAAGGCAAGTTCAGTACGGTAAAGATAGCGGTGGACTGCAGCATACTGCTGCTCTCCTGCATAGTCTGCCTGATATTCTTCTCCAACATCCTGGGGCCAAGCCAGACTCCTATCATTGGCTGGGGAACGCTGATTATGGCAGTAGCCATAGGGCTCTGTATGAAAGTGAGCACCCCTCTGCTACAGAAGATTCCACTGCTTAAAGGTTAAGCCCCTCGAGACTAATCTTAGGAACTTTAGGACAAGCCGAAATCAAGACCTTGGCCTGGAGTTTCTTCGTCTCTCCAGGAAGCAGGTGGATATAATTATCCGACCAGAAGACAGGCAAAACCCTGTGTCCCTGCTCGTCCCTTATCTGGGCGTGAAGCAGCAGAGCCGGCACATCCCCCAGATTGGTAAGGGAATACTCCATCACCCACATCCCCTTCTCGCTACTCACTTCTCCACCCAGCTCTATCACAGCCCTATCCATCGCAGCGTAATCCTTAAGGGACTCCTGTGGCAGAAAATAAGTATTTTCGCTAAGGAGTTCCTCCCCCTTATACAGGCCAAGTCTCACAAAACAGGCCTCAGCACAGGGCTTTGGGTATTCCCCCAGCCGCTGCACCGAAGATGCCTTGCAGGAGTAAATGTTCACTATATAATCCGCCAGACTCCTTCCGGAGAAATCAAACCATTGTATTCCTAATTTTAATCCAGTCTCATCCCTGGCTGTCCTGTTCACAAGCCTTACGGCTGAATCTTTAGGGTCAAACTGCACGTGAATCGCCTCCAAGGCCTTCTTTGCAGCAAAAAAAGCTGCCGTAGGATCCAGGAAATAATCATAGGTACAAGCCTGCATACTGCTGTAATACGGATGGGAAAACAGAATCGGAGTGGCAGTTGAATCACAGACAGAGCCCTCCAGAAGAGAAAGTACCGAGGAGTAGTTTATCCATTGGCCTAAAAAACAAAAGGCGGCGGCATCCTCCGGAGCCCCGAAAAGCGCAGTCAGGCTATCGGAAAAAGCCTTGGCATCGGGCTTGGAAAGATCGAAGCCGTGGATTTTCCACAGATCGCCCTGAGGCCAGTCCAGCTGAGGGTCTATATACAGGGCAAGGCTCTCGTAGTTAGGCACTATAGGCAGCTGCAATTCTGAGCCCCCGAGACTGTCCAGGATAAGAATCCCGTGTCTGTCAGCGGCTTGTCTCAGGGCCGGAAGTGGCTCCTGGGAGCATAGCAGCACATTAAAATTCTGCTGCTCCAGATAGGAAGCTATTATCTCGTAATGCAGAGGATTATAGCGCTGTAAAAATTCCGGACGAAGCATCTTCACTCCCCTTGGCACAATTCTGCGCCCATTTACAAGGAGACTGTCTCCCCTTAATTCCACCTGCCTGAGAGGGAACTTGAGGCTGAGACAGTCGCTTTCGTTTCTTCCCAGCATCAGTTTGAGATTCAAATCATAGAGCGGAGACTCTCCGTAAGTTCCTGGCCACCATAGGGCTGGCTCATCCAATTCCACTGTGGTTCCCAGCTGCCTGCTCTCCCCTGCCGCCAGATGGGAGGAAAACTCGAAGGGCTGCCCAGCCAAACTTCCCTTCAGGCGGACTTCCTTACGGGAACGGCTGTGATTGCTCACAGTGGCGCCCACCCTGATTCGGGAAATGCAGCTATCCTTTTCGAACTTCACTTCCACAAAGGGCTCTGACAGGGAGGCATCGCCCGTGGAACTGAAATAAACGTCTCCCCAGATTCCGCAGCTCTGCTCTTCGGAGTTTATCTTCACTGCCAATGCGTTTTTCCCTCTGGCCAAACCAGTCACGTCGAAGCGGGCCGAATTCCTATCCTCTCCCACAGTTCCTACAAACTTGGAATTCAACCAGATCTGGGCTCCGGAGCTGATTCCGTCAAAAGTGAGAAAGATTCTCTCCTTAATCAGACTGGCCGGAAGGATAAAGCGTTTCCTATACCAGAAAGCTCCTTCCATATACAGGTCCGGAATGGAATAAATGTCCGCATCCCTTATGGGTTCGGGAATCTCGCCTGCCTTCACGAAGGAGGCCAGCACGGTGGAAGGGACTTCCACTTTCATCCAGTCGAAATCCGGAAAACTTATCTTGGACAGTTCACTCTCCTTCTCGAATACCAGTTCTTCTTCCTTCTGAAGCCTCCAATCATCGGAGGAGATGCTATATGTCGAATGTTTGTCTGGACTCAGATTAAACACGGCCAAGACCAGAGCTAAGAAAAGCTTTGTCATCATATATAACGTCCTTCTTTTTTCCACTGCCTCCAACCGACAATGGACATCAGGGTATATACCAAATATAATAGCGCCATAAGATACAGGCCGCTGACAAGACAGAGAATGGTAGAGACTATGTCAGAAATCAACCATACCGCCCAGTTCTCTATGTACAGTCTAACCAGCCATACGGTACCTATCACTCCGGAGGCTCCGATGAAGGCATCGGTCAGCGGATAAGGGTCTGAGGCAGCTCGCAGCAAGAAATAGAGCAGAGCCAGAGTGGGGATGAAGGCGAGAAGGGACAGAAAGGCGGTCTTTTTGCTCATCTTTCTGATTTTCACGCCTTCCGAAGATTTAACCTCGGCCTTATTCCACTCCAAGATGCCTATCACTCCCATTATGAGATAGTAAATGTTCAAGCCCATTGAAGCCCAAAGCCTCTGATGGGCGAAAACTACGATAATGGCTCCGCAGCAGAATATGTCCACAGGCCACATCCAGCGGTTCTGCTTGACCTGAAGCCAGACATAGACCAGCCCCAGGAAGAGGGCTGCATTTTCCAGAATCTGAAATATCATTTGATATACGGAGCGATGATGGACTCGAGCACCTTATACCCTTCTTCCGTAAGATGGCACTCATCTCTGGTGTGCTCCGGCTTAAGGCCTCCCTGGCCATTGTCCAGAACCTTATGGTAATCGACATACTGTACACCGGAAAGCTCGCAGTACTCCTTCAGCATAGAATTAAGAGCAATTATCTTCTGAGACGGATTTCCCAATTCCGGTCTCCAGGCGTGGAGGGAACAAGGGGTCACAGAGCAAAGCAGAGGAGTAATTCCGTGATAGATAGCGAGTTCGCACATAGAGATAATGTTTCCGGCAGTGGTTTCCAAATCTATGGGGCCGTTATTCTGGGCTATGTCATTAGTCCCGCACATAATCACCACGTATTTGGGAGACAAGTTGATGACATCGGTGCGGAAACGGCAGAGCAACTGGGTGCTGGTCATTCCGCTTATTCCGAGAGGGATGCTGTGGAGGCTGGAAAAAAAGTCCGTGTCTTTCCAGCCTTTGGTGATGCTGTCTCCGTAGAAAATAGCCTTTGGAGTAAAGCTGAGGGTATCTCTCAGACTTGAATAATAATCAGTCCTGGCCCAATCCACAGTCTGAGGATTATGCTGCGAAAGATAATTCTCTTTTCCTGAATTGCAGGCGCTCTGGCAGGACATCAGAAAGGCTGCACAGGAAAATAGCAAAATATACATCTGTTTCATAGTACAAATTTACTGCTTTTACTTATCTTTGCAAACAGATGTACAGAGCAGAAAATTATCCTTCAAAAGTATTGCAGAACGCCGTGGAAGCCATCAGTTCGCTGCCTGGAATAGGCTCCAGGAGCGCACTCAGGTTAGCTTTGCACCTTTTGAAGCAGGATAAGGAAGATCTCCTCAGGCTATCCTCTTCCATAGCTGCCCTAGGTAGCGAGATTCACTATTGCAAGGAATGCAAGATGGTATCTGACAGCGATTTGTGCCAGATATGCTCTTCTCCCAAAAGGGACAGAAACCTAATCTGTGTGGTGGAAAGCGTCAGGGATGTTATGAGCATAGAGGCCACGAATTCCTATAATGGTTTATATCATGTCCTGGGAGGGATTATCTCGCCCATTAACGGAGTCTCTCCCTCTGATTTGAACATTCGGGAATTGCTCGCAAGACTAAAACCAGGGATGGAGATTATTTTGGCGCTGAGCGGAGACGTGGAAGGAGAAACCACCTCATTTTACATCTACAGACAGATAGAAGCCTACGGGGTCAAGGTTAGCACCCTGGCCAGGGGCCTGGGCTTTGGGGATGATCTGGAATACGCAGACTCTCTGACCCTGGGACGCAGCATAGAGGCTAGAAGACCTTTCAAACCTTAGAACAATGGATTTTTTGGAAATTGTACTATTCGGTCTTTCCGTTTGTACTGACTGCTTTGCAGTAGCCCTGTGTTCCTCCATAGGGCTTAAGGACAAAAGTGCACACAAAGTTTTATACATCTCCCTTTGCTTTGCCATTACCCAGACAGCCTTCCTGCTTATAGGATGGGCCTTTGGAGGAGCATTGGCCTCATTTATACAAAACGTGGCGAGGTGGATATCTCTGGCTCTGCTGCTTTTCGTGGGCGGGCAGATGATAGTAGAGGCGATAAGGAATTGCTCAGATGAGGGAAAGAACCTGAACGGCTTGAAGAATATCCTGCTGGGAGCTATGGCGACAAGCTTAGACGCGCTGGCTATCGGAGGAGGTCTGTCATTGGCAGGTCAAAGCTGGCTAAGGACAACGGAGCAGGCAGTGTCGGTCTTTTTGTGCACGGGGCTGAGCGTGGCAATTGGCATAATAGGAAGCAAGGTGATAGCTCAGGCTGCCGGCAGATGGGCCGAAGGAATAGGAGGGATTGTGCTTATTATAATCGGAATCGGTATTGTTTTATAAGGAGTTTTTCCTAAATTTGTGGGCTATGATAAGGATTTTTCACAGAAAGGGAGAGGAGATTCTGCTCTCCACCAGCAAGGAAGACCTGGCAGTTCTCGAGAAGGAGAAGGTGCTGTGGATAGACCTTATCGAGCCTAGCGGGGAAGAGAAAAGAGCTGCGGAGGCATTTAACAATGCCTTGATTCAGAGCAGAGCCCAGGCTGAGGAGATCGAGAGTTCTTCCCGTTTCCACGAGGCCGGAGGTCTGATTTTCGCTAATACGAACTTTATGTCCCCTACCGGAAGCGAAATGAGTATGGACCCTGTGTCCTTCATTCTGGCCCCTTATACCCTTACTACCCTTAGAGAATTGCCTATCCGCAGCTTCGATCTGCTGTCTAACAAGATTCAGGCTAGGCCAGAGCTCTACAAGAGTGGATTCAGCATCTTCGTGGAGATTATGGACAAGAGGGTGGACCTGGACGCCGACCTGGTGGAACTTATCTCCCAGGAGACTTCGCAGTTTAGTAAGAGAATTAATCAACAGGACGACATTAACGATGAGTTCCTGCTGGATATCAATCAGTTACAGGAAAATGCGATGGTTATAAGGGAGAATGTGGTGGATAAGCAGAGGATACTTGGGAACATTCTCAAGAGTGACCTTTTCCCTGACTCCCTGGATAAAAGATTTTCCATCATCCTGCAGGATATCACCTCCCTTATCAGTCATATCAACTTTACCTTTGAGAGACTGGAATACCTCCAGGACACTGTCGTGGGTATCATCAACCTGGAACAGAACAGGATTATGAAGGTATTCACCCTGATATCCCTGCTCTTGATGCCGGCTACGCTTGTGGCCAGCTTCTACGGGATGAACGTGTCATTGCCTTTCGAAAGCTGGCCATATACCTGGATTTGTATTTTAGCCGTGATGATCCTGATCGTCGCAGCCGTGGTTTTCTTCTTCAAGAAGAAAAAACTTATGTAGGCTAATCCACTGTCAGTTCTCCTATTCCTACTCCGAAACAGCCGTCAGTGACTATAGGTATCTGCCTTCCGGCAGCGTTTTCCTTATAGCATATCTCGTCAAGGAAAGTGTGGGAGTGTCCTCCTACCACCACATCCACGTCCTTGGTAGAAGATATCAGTTGTGTATCTTCCTTGAAACCCCGATGAGAAAGGAGGATGACCAGGTCGCACTTGTACTTATTCTTGAGGAGGCGGGCATACTTGTTCGTAACTGTGAGATTGTCATACTGATGTAGCTGGGAGGATATCTCATATGCCACATTGGTGGCCAGATCTGAGACCAGTCCTATGACACCTATCTTCATCCCAGCCTTTTCCACTATGGCATAAGGACTGACCAAACCCTCCAGAGCCGTGTCTTCGAGCTTGATGTTGGCACATACTATCGGAGCCTCTATCTTCCTAAGCCTTGCGGCGAGGTCCTCAACTCCGTTATCAAACTCGTGATTGCCTATGGTTACACAGTCGTAACGGAAGGCGTTTAGCACTTTTACCTCCAGTTCGCCCCCGAACTCACTGTAATAGGAACTGCCCTGATTGAAGTCTCCGGCGTGGAGCAGAAGGACATTGTCTTCCCCGCGGCTTCGACGAACGCTATCCACGATGATGCCTCTCTCGATAATCCCTCCATAACCATGGTATTCAGCGTCCCTTAAAGGCTCCATATGGGAATGGGTGTCGTTCACGTGTAGAATGGAGAGGCGGCCGTGAGCTGTTTTCAGTTCCTGGACCCTGTTATCCAGATGATATTCCAGTGGCTTTCCCTCTCTGGTGAGAGCATTAATTCCCTCTAGCACGCAATCCCTTATCAGACAATCTGTTTTAATTATCTCCTTCGCTCCGTCCGCAAGGTGTATCTTATCTCCGCCCCTTAAAAGGAAATCTATGCTTCCTATGCCGTAAAGCTTATCGTCCTGAATCTCTTCTCCTCCTACTTTGAGGCTTAGCACTTTCTTTCCCTCTATCTGGAGTTCCACTCCTGAGACAGCCTCCACCTTTCTGGAAACCATCTCCGTGAAAATCTCCCTAACTCTTCGCCCTTCCATCTGAACATAAACCAGATAATTATTAAAAGGGAACATAGAGACTATGTCGTCCAGAATCACATCGCCCTGAGGGATACCGCAGCGAATTCCGCCGAAATTTGTAATGGCCAGATCGACCTTTCTTCCTGTCAGAGCCTCGACCTTAGCCTTTATGCAATCCACAGTAAAATTCGAGAGTTCACTCTGAGGCCTGGCCTTTTCCATAGCCTTTGGAGCATAGGCTATCACTTCCTTCAGATAGGCCATCTGAGGCTGCACCTCTATCAGAAGCGAGGCTAGTAACGGAGTACAACCCTGCGTGTAGTCTTCCCCGTTAGGAGCCTTATATACCCCCTCCTCTACACTTCCCAGGGCTTTGTCACTATTTGTGGACGTTAGCGGTTCCACCCCACTTCGATGGGCATCCGCCGGAATGGTGTTCCACTTGTAACTGTGACCGCTCCCTGCCGGATTAGCACAGGAGCAGATCACGAAAAGAGTAAGAATCAGAGAATTTACTTTTGCTTTAACCATTTCCAAAGATCTTTATACGTAGTCTTTTTTCCATACATCAGGATTCCCACCTTATATATCTTAGCAGAAAGCCAGGCGCAGGCTGCAGTGGTAAGCAGCAGGAGCACAACCGAAAGTAAAATCTGCCAGAAAGGTACTCCGAATGGAATTCTCGCGAGCATCACTATAGGAGAAGTGAAAGGAATCAGGGAGCCCCATAGCGCGATGTTACTGTCAGGCGCATTAAAGGCATAAAGCGCTATGAAATAGGCTACCATCAGAGGCACGGTGACAGGAAGCTGAAGCTGGTTCGAGTCTCCCTCGTTCTCCACCGCAGAGCCGATAGCGGCAAAAAGAGATGCATATAAGAGATATCCCAAGAGGAAGAATACCAGGAAGTAAACTATAGTCTGAGCTATATTCAGACCTGCCAATGTTCCCAATACGTCTGCAAGTTCTCCGTCGCCTTGAGCGAGAACCTGAGTCATTGCCTCCATCTGGGTGGTACCTTCCGGCATTGCCGCTACAATGGCCTGAGCATCCACACTCTCCATCATCTTCGGAGCCATAATGCCCATAGCTGCACTTATCAGCACCACAGAGAGGACTACCCAGAGGAAGAATTGGGTGAGAGCCACCAAAGCCACACCTATAATCTTTCCGAACATCAGTTCAGTGGCTTTCACGCTGCTGATCAGCACCTCCACTACCCTACTGGTCTTCTCCTCTATGACGGCGCTCATAACCATAGAGCCAAACATCGTGATAAAAAGGAAGATAAAGATGCCCAAAAGCATAGAGAGAATGGAATTCACTCCGGATTCGCTAACCTTCTCCTTTCCGCTCTCGTCCAGGGTGTAGGTGCTTATCCTGACATTGGACTTTATGCTGTTAACTATATCCTCCAAGCCTTCGATATCATAAGATTTGATTCTGTAATCCTCTATGGCATCGTCTATATAGCGGCTCATATTCTCTGTCAAGCCCATTCCCACCGGCTTGATGGAGGTAAAGACAGCCTGTACGCTCTTGTTCGAATCCAAGGCGGAGATGCTCAGAACACCATCCAGGCCAAGTTCAGCAAGATTGGCCTTCACCTCTTCCAGAGAAAGCTCGGAGAAATCCTGGAATGACACCACTTCGCTGCTTTTCAGATGGGAAAAGACTATGCCGGATTCATCGACAACGGCCACCACCTTGGTCTTTTCCTTGACATTAGTTACCATAAACATCAGTACGGCGATACATACCACCATAATGACCGGAACTAAGAAAGTAGTCAGAAGGAAGCCTTTCTTCCTTACCCTGGTCGAATACTCTCTACCTATGACTACACCGATAGTACGAAAATTCATATTTATTCCTCCCCTTTGACTAGCTTAATGAAAATATCGTTCATACGAGGAATCAACTCTCTGTATGATATTATGTTAACACCTTTCTTCAGATACTCTTCCAGAGTCAGGCTGCCATTCTCCTCCTTAGGTAAAACCACCTGATGCCTACCCTGTTGGTCTGAGTAAATCAGCTCGATGTCATTATTCCCGTACTCCTTACGAATACGCTCCAGTTCGCCGGTAATGACCAGTTGCGAGTGATTGATGAGAGCTATATTGTCACAGAGTTCCTCCACACTCTCCATATTATGGGTGGAAAGAATAATGGTAGAGCCTTCATCCCTAAGACGGAGAATCTCCTTGCGAACGATGTCTGCATTCACCGGATCAAAACCGGAAAAAGGCTCGTCCAAAATAAGCAGCTTCGGCTTATGGACCACTGTGGTGATGAACTGGAGTTTCTGGGCCATACCTTTGGAAAGCTCCTCCACTTTCTTATTCCACCAGTCCTGAATACCGAATTTGATGAACCATCCCTTAAGTTCTCTAAGGGCATCCGCCTTGCTCATTCCCTTAAGCCTGGCCAGATACAAAGCCTGGTCCCCGACCTTCATCTTCCTGTACAGACCTCTCTCTTCCGGCATATAGCCTATCTTCTCCACATCTCTTTGGGTGATAGGCCTGCCTTGAAAATAAACCTGTCCTCCGTTAGGAATGGTAATGCGGTTAATAATTCTGATCAGAGTGGTCTTTCCGGCACCGTTTGGGCCTAAGAGACCAAAGATCTTCCCTTCAGGAATCTCCAAACTGACGTCATTCAAAGCCACCTTCTCTCCGAAAGACTTGCTGACGTTCTTAATCTCGATAATAGCCATTATTTGGATAATTAAAATTTTTCAAATATAAGAATTTTCAAAAAAAGGCTGACCCTATTCAAGTCAGCCTTTGTCAAAATAATCGTAAAAGTAGCTCCGAGCAGAATCGAACTGCTATCTATGGTTTAGGAAACCACTATTCTATCCGTTGAACTACAGAGCCTTGTGCGATTTACTCAGCGCTCTTCTCGATAATCTGACGTCCTCTGTAATATCCGCACTCCGGACAAACGCGATGGTAAATTACAGTCGCGCCACAATTAGGACAAGTAGCAAGAGTAGGTACAGGCGCAAAATCGTGTGTACGTCTCTTAGCAGTTCTCTGTTTAGAGAATTTGTGTTTTGGATGTGCCATTTTCTTATACTTTTTTAATTATTATTTTATTTACTCAAATACTTTGTAGTCTCAGCATCACATTCTCCCTGCGGATGAACCCTCCTTAAAGGCAGAGCGGTAACTATGTAATCATATACGTCCTGACTCAAGTCAAGTTCCACTCCTTCTGGAATATAGCTGTCTTCAAAACCGCTTTCCACCTCCAGGCTCACAGGCTCCAGACACAGGTCACAAGGAACTGTCAGTCTGCCTTTTATCTTACAGCTGACATCCACGCTGCCAGCTCTGGAACGAAGACTCATATCCACATTCACGCAAGCATCGAGAATCTCAGTGTTCCCAAAACTGTCAAAGAACTGTCTGTCCGCTACGGCATTCAGAGTCTTTACTCCCGTGCCCAGACTGTTGATGTTTACTACAAAGGGTTGCAAAGTTAATAAATTTTTTTCTAATATCAATCTATGTTATCGCTATTTCTCTTCCTTGCCAGAGGATCCAATAAAATCTTACGGATTCGCATAAAGTGAGGGGTTACCTCCACCAGTTCATCCTCCTGGATATACTCCAAGGCTTCCTCCAAAGAGAACTTTATGGCTGGAGGAAGAATAATCTTCTCATCAGATCCGGCAGCGCGCACATTGGTAAGTTTCTTAGTCTTACAGATATTGATGTTCAAATCCCGCTCGCGGGTATGCTCGCCTACCACCTGGCCTGCATAAATCTCTTCTCCAGGTTCCACGAAAAAACGTCCCCTGTCCAGAAGTTTATTCATAGAGTAGGCACTGGCCACACCTGTCTCCAAAGACACCAGAGAACCGTTATTCCTTCTCTCGATTTCACCCTTGAAAGGCTGATAATCCTTAAATCTGTGAGCTACCACTGCCTCTCCCTGAGATGCGGTCAGAAGATTACTTCTCAAGCCCATCAGACCTCTGGTAGGAATCTCAAACTCAAGCAGAGTTCTGTCTCCCCTCGGCTCCATATGTATCAAAGCCCCCTTACGACGGGTAGCTATCTCTATGGCAGCACCCACGAACTGCTCCGGAACCTCTATGGACAGTTCTTCTATAGGTTCACATCTCTGCCCGCCTATAGTCTTGTCCAAAACCTTAGGCTGACCCACCTGCAGCTCGAAACCTTCCCTGCGCATAGTCTCTATCAAGACCGAAAGGTGCAGAACGCCACGACCATATACCACGAAAGAATCGGCAGAAAGGCCAGGTTTCACCCTCAAGGCCAAGTTTTTCTCCAGTTCCTTTTCCAGCCTGTCCTTAATGTGACGGGAGGTCACGAACTTACCGTCCTTGCCAAAGAAAGGAGAATTGTTTATCGTAAAGAGCATACTCATAGTAGGCTCATCCACGGCTATAGGAGGAAGGGGCTCAGGATTTTCGAAGTCAGCTATGGTATCGCCAATCTCAAATCCGTCTATTCCTACCACTGCACAGATATCGCCACAGTTCACTTCTTCCACAGGACTCTTGCCAAGCCCCTCAAAGACCATAAGCTGCTTGATCTTCTGCTTCTGTATCACATCGTAACGCTTGCACAGACTCACCTGCTGACCAGCCTTAAGGGAACCTCGGGTAATCTTACCCACTGCGATACGTCCCACATAAGGACTATACTCCAATGACGAAACCAGCATCTGAGGAGTTCCCTCCTCTACTTGAGGGGCAGGTATCTCTTCGAGAATCACATCCAGAAGGGCGGTGATGTCAGTAGTAGGCTTGTTAAAATCCAAAGACATCCAGCCCTGCTTTGCTGAGCCATATACTGTCTTGAAATCAAGCTGTTCCTCGGTGGCGTTCAGATTAAACATCAAATCGAATACCTCTTCCTGAACCTCGAGAGGACGGCAATTCGTCTTATCCACCTTATTAATTACCACCACAGGTTTTTTCCCAAGCTGCAGAGCCTTCTGAAGCACGAATCTGGTCTGAGGCATACAACCTTCAAAGGCATCTACCAGAAGCAGCACGCCATCAGCCATATTCAGGACTCTCTCCACCTCACCTCCGAAATCGCTATGTCCAGGAGTATCTATAATGTTAATTTTTACGCCCTTATATGTTACGGAAACATTTTTAGCCAAAATGGTGATACCCCTCTCCCTCTCCAGGTCATTGTTATCCAAGATCAACTGTCCCAGATTCTCGGGCTGGCGGACCAGGTTAGCCTGATAAATCATTCTGTCCACCAGAGTGGTCTTTCCGTGATCGACGTGAGCGATAATCGCTATATTTCTAATATCTGTCATACACCACCAAAAATAAGGTCCGGCATATAGCCGAACCACTAACAGTGCGCGAGATGAGACTCGAA
Source organism: uncultured Bacteroidales bacterium (assembly GCA_945983015.1). Classification (GTDB taxonomy): domain Bacteria; phylum Bacteroidota; class Bacteroidia; order Bacteroidales; family UBA932; genus Cryptobacteroides. The sequence goes on along the minus strand of CAMFSN010000014.1, from coordinate 7,536 downwards.
CTCACACGTCGCAATTGACACTAGCTCCTGAAACTAGCGCGTCTACCATTCCGCCACCCGCGCAAAAGGGTCTGCAAATATACGAATAATTTTTAGAAAACATAGGAAATTGACAGAATTATCTTATCCGGCATTAAAAAATAATTCTCTCCCTGTTCCCTTATCCTTGCGCAAGTCTGACAACCATATACCTTATAATGCTCGTAACCTGTCCACAAACCCCAGCCAACATCCAAGTTAAAATGCTTGCCTATCATCCTGGAATAGCCTATGGAGAGCGAGGCTCCATAGCGGTCCCCTTCCGAAAGTTGCTGGGAAAGCTGACTGAATTCCTGGTATTGGGCCCTGGCGGAAAACCACCACCCGCTGTACACATACCAAGGCCAATACCTGGCTCCCATCGAAAACTCTCTCCGTTTGTCATCTGACTTATAGGGATTATAGTCCACTCCAGCCACCATACTCCAATGCGCCCCGAAAGAATAGGAAGCGTCCATATTTAAAGTGGCTCCATCCACCCATTCCACCATATTGGTAGAAATGGCCAATTTGTTTTGGGAAAATACTGGCGAGACTTTCACAAGCATCGCCAGAACCCAAAGTATGAAAAATTTATTTCTTTTCATAACTTTTACTTAACTATGTTTACTCAAGCAAATCTCGCAAGTGAGCAAGTGTTTAGAGCCTTGTACAACTTGCGAAACTTTATCAACACTACATATATTTATTAAATGCCTCGTTAATAATGCTCTTACACTCAGGGTAAAGCACTATGAGACGACTCCTCAGGGCATCTCTTCCGTTAACATCCTTTGTCAATGCAGGGAAAATCTGGAACCTGTTCATTCCTCTGTCATCCAGATAGAGCAATATCTCAGGACGGAACCAATACTTATCCCCAAAAGTATTATCGTAATCATTATACCTCTGTCTATACAGGATATTCTCCACATAATAAGCCCACATCTCTCCCACTTCGCAATAGCCCGCATCTTCCTCCGTACCGGTTCCGTAAGTCACGCCTCCGGAAGTAAGATAAGACGAGAGTATCATTATGGCATATTTGTCCCAATACTCATTACCCACCTGCATATAATGACTGCAATGAGCCAATTCGTGCTGCACCAGATGATAGATTTGGGAATAAGACTTATAATTCTTCGTCCCCAAAATTACATCCGGCATAAAGAGCTTAACGATAGGAGAATAGACTCCCAAAACGGACTCTATGGGGTCCAAATCCAGGATGGCGCCCTGATGCAGCATAACAGCTGTGCTTGCCTCCATAATGGGAATAGCCCATATATTCAGATTTGATGGTGGCGTCTTAATCTTCACACCTTTAGCTGAACAGGCTTTATAATAGTCGTAGGCGGCATTGTTAATGGCACATCTCCTAAATAAATTGTCGTCAGATTTGTCCGTCACGCAGAGATTATAACCTTCGGCAGGCTGCTTACCCAAAGTAGAGACAGAGCCCTTTACGAAGATGGCGTTCAAGCCCAGAGTAAAGCCTTTGCTGTTAGTGAACACCAATCTATATCGCGGTTTCGAAGTGAATGTCTTACGCATCTGATAATAGCCCTGTTCATCAGTATAACACCTGTCAAACTTAACAAAGACATTACAGGACACCTGAACTCCTGACACCCCGATGGGAGAAGCAGAGTAATCCTCGTCTATCACAGTGATTCTGCCCTCAGGAGTCTTGGGTTCACCACCTTTGGTCTGAGGGACAAGCATATCCTCATTCCCCGTAATTCTGAAAGCCTCCCTTTCCACCAGATCCCAATCCACATCCATCAGCTCCGCCTTGGTCTGGTTTTCCGCCTCTGCCAAATAACATTTGTGCAGTAACTCGCACTTCACCCCCTGCGGAGCCATAAAGTCAGGAGGGACCACCGCATACTGCCAGGTAATGTTATCCTCCTCTATCTGCGGATCGTGATAATAATCCCCTTCCTGCAGGATTCGATAATCCAAAGGGTGATCCAACATCTTCACTCCCATCTCCTCCAAAAGTTGTATGTCCTTATAATCCCTTGGAAGAAGTCGGACATAGTGGTCGGTAGCCTCCAGCTCCACTATATTTGCCTTTGTAGGATACAGACTCTTCAGAGCCTTGGTCATATTTTCCACCGAATACGGATCTTCCAATCTTTCTCCCAGAACTATCATTCCGTGGGTGACGCCGCTCCCATCGTCATAAGACCCTATACTGTCAGGATCCCAAAGACTGGAATTACAGGCACTCATTAAAAGAGAGGCCAAAAGCGGAAATAATAATTTAAAATTCTTCATGTTCAAGTCTTTTTGCAAAAGTATAAAAAAATAGCCGTGTAAAACGAGTTTACACGGCTAAGTTACGATCTTCCTGATTAAAAGAGAGTTACAGGCTTGTTTTCGATGGCGGAAAGCAGGGCATTTCCTAATCTGCTCACTCCGAAGCGGAATAAATCCTTATTCATCCACTCCTCGCCAAGTATGCTTTCCCCGATTTCGTAGTATTGAAGAGCCTCTTCGGCAGTGGAAACCCCACCTGCTGCCTTAAAGCCCACCTTACGTCCTGTCTTCTGATAGTACTCCTTAATAGCCTTGCACATTACGGTGGCAGCCTCAGGAGTGGCGTTGACGCTAACCTTACCGGTGGAAGTCTTAATAAAATCAGCTCCAGCCTCCATAGCGAGGATAGAAGCCTTATGAATCAGTTCTTCACTACGGAGAATTCCGGTTTCCAGAATCACTTTCAGGAGCACAGAGTGCTCGGCACATATCTGCTTGATCTGGGATATCTCCTCCGCTGCCCTCTTCTCATCTCCTGCCAGAAAGGCATTCAAGGCCAATACTATATCTATTTCGTCTGCCCCGTCCTCTATGGCCATCAAGACCTCAGCCTTCTTCACTTCCAAAAAGCTCTGGGAAGTAGGAAAACAGCCGGCCACCGTAGTCACGTGCAGCTCAGGGCTAAGCCTGTGCTCCTTTACCACGTGTGCAAAGTTAGGGTAAACGCAGATGGATGCAGGAAGAGGATAGTCAGGATAAAGACTGTGATATTCGCTCACCTTATCCACCAGAGCCTTTACGCTTGCCTGCGTATCTTCGGGCTTGAGGGTGGTCAAATCCATAAAGCCGAAACATTTTTTCAAAATTTCTGTCTTGCTCATTATCGTTTATCTTTTAGTGTTTGTCATTTGCATTTTCATAGAATCCACAGGTCTGTTCACAGGCCGGAACACGGATGGCTTAGCCTTCTGACTATCCATAACTGTCAGTTTCTTTTCCAGCGCCAGAGTGTCCTTAGCAGCCAGGCTATCCTTAACTATCAAAGCGTCTTTAACTGCCAGACTGTCCTTAACTACCACACTATCTCTAACTATCACACTGTCCTTAACTATCAAACTGTCCCTGACTGCCAGACTGTCATCGACCTGCCAAGCCTCCACGATATCTCGTACACAAACGCTCATCATAGTATCCTGGGACATCAGGGTCTCAAGATTAAAGCTTTTAGGAATATATGGAGAAAACTTCTCCCTATTATTATAATAATCCTCCACTTTCTTCAATCTCTTCGCCTGAGCATCCAATTTCAATCCGGCAGTTTTCAATATCTTAGCGTATTTGTCCGGTTTTTTGACATAATAACGCATAGATTCGTTAAAGTCTGCCAGATTATAGCCGTACTTTTCAAAAATAGGCTCATAGAACAAAGTGGTATCCGCCACTCTTCTGTAAGAGTAGTTAGTGGACAGCCACTGGTCAGCGAGGAACATCTCCGCATAAATATCAGCGAGTTTATTATCCGGAATGACCCTGGCCTTACGAGCGCAAGCCCCTACGGACAAAAGCAGGAGCAGCGCCGAGAGAACTATGAGACCTTTTCTTTTCATCTGAGCTGAGCTCCGAAATTGGAAGTGAATGAATTGAGCAGACTGTCCATAATCTTTTGAATCTCCTGGTCGGTAAGTGTCCTTTCAGGATCCTGGAAAGTAAAACTCAAGGCATACTGTTTCTTTCCCTGAGGGATCTTATCCCCTCTGTACACGTCGAACAGAGAGACATTCTTAAGAATCTTCTTCGCCTGTTTGAAAGCCGCTGCCCTAAGGCTTGCATAGCTGACATTCTCATCCAGGAGCAGAGCCAGGTCTCTTCTAACTTCAGGGTATTTAGGCAACTCTTTGAAAGACACCTTATTCCTCTTTATCAGTTCAAACAGCACAGGCCAGGATATCTCTGCTGCATATACAGCCTGTTTTACACCGAACTTTCTGGCCAATGCCGGATTAATCCTTCCCAGGGTAGCGAGCAGCTTCCCGCTCCCAGGGAGTTTGTAAACCATTCCCTCGCTATAGATATCTGAAGGAGCCGACTCGTTCCAAAGTTGATAAATATCTGCTCCAAAACGCTTTAAAAGCAATTCGAAATATGCTTTCAACTGATAGTAATCCGACTTTTTGGCTTCCCCTCTCCAAGTCTTTTCAGAAGTGCCACTGATGGCAAGACAGAAATTCTGATGCTCTTCGTAGCCTTCCAAAGTCTTGGAATCCTTCTCAGGGAGTCTCTGATATACAGAACCGTATTCGAATATCTTCAAAGCAGAAATCTGGCGATTGACATTATATGCCACCACCTCCAAGGCATTCAAGACCAGGGTCTGACGCAGTACGTTAAGGTCAGAACTCAGAGGGTTGAGAATATGCACGCAGTGATCGGCAGGGAAAGCCTTCAAAGCCTCATAGTACTCACCCTTGGTAAGAGAGTTGTTCATAGTCTCGACAAAACCATTGGCAGACAAGAAATTAGATATCAGATTACGCACGGCCTCCGGATCGGGCGACGGAGTGGCGTTTACGGACATCCTCATCTGGGAAGGGAGTTCTATGTTATTATAACCGTAGATTCTAAGGATTTCCTCCACCACATCGCACTCTCTGTACACATCCACCATATAACTTGGAGCAAGCACGGTGGCGAGGCGTCCTTCCCGACTTTCAAATTCGTAGCCTAAAGAATTGAGAATCAAATCTATCTTCTCATCGCCAATCTCCTTGCCTATGAAGCGGCAAATCCGGCCGTAATCCAAGTCTATGCGCTTCCTGGCTATAGGCTGAGGGTAGTTGTCATAAACAGGTCCCACCACCTTTCCGCCGGCGATTTCCACCAGCAGGTCTGCCGCCCTCTCAAGGGCATAGAGGCAGATATTCGGATCGGCGCCACGCTCGTAACGATAGGAAGCATCGGTGGAAAGCTGCTGGGTCTTGCTAGTCTTGCGAATGCTGCCCGGATCGAAATAGGCACTCTCCAGGAAGAGTCTGGTGGTACTCTCGCTTACACCGCTGTCTTCGCCTCCGAAGACTCCGGCTATACACATTGGCCCTTCTTCTGAAGCTATCACCATATCAGTGGATCTCAAAGTCCTGTCCTGTCCGTCAAGGGTGCGGATATGCTCTCCCTCCTGAGCCCTTCTGACGATGACCTTGGAAGAGGCTATCTTATCGGCGTCAAAGGTATGCAGCGGTTGGCCAAGTTCGAAAAGTATGAAGTTAGAGATGTCCACCACATTGTTAATAGGCCTGCTGCCTATGGCTGTAAGCTTATCCTGCAACCACTTAGGCGAAGGAGCCACTTTCAGTCCCTCTATGCAGAGACCCGTATAGTGAGGAGCTCCGTCCAGGTCCCTGACTTCCACGCTGACCGGAGCCGGCCTGGACAAATCGGCCTCAGAGACCGCCTTGCCTGCCTTCGGCAAAGTCAGGCTGCAAGGGATATCGTTCAATTTCAGATAAGCATAGATGTCTCTGGCCACTCCGTAGTGGGAGGCGGCATCGACACGATTGGCAGTGATCTCATACTCTATCACAGCCTGGCTTTCCAGGTGGAGGTATTCCTTCGCAGGCATTCCCACAGGAGCATCCTCCGGCAGGACCTTGATGCCATCGTGACTCTCGCCTATGCCCAATTCGTCCTCGGCACAGATCATTCCAAAACTCTCCACTCCCCTTATCTTAGACTTTTTAATCTTGAAATCTCCCGGGAGCACGGCGCCAATCTTAGCAAAAAGCACTTTCTGACCGGCAGCCACGTTAGGGGCACCGCATACTACCTGGACCGGACTCTCACCCCCGTCATCCACCGTGGTAATGTGCAGGTGATCGGAATCCGGATGGGCCTCACAGGTCAAGACCTTAGCCACCACCACATTCTTCAAGCCACCCTCAATCACTTCACTCTCTTCCACTGCATCCACCTCGATGCCTATGGAGGTCATAATGTCAGCCACCTGCTGCACGCTAAGCTGACAGCCGATGTAGTCCTTAAGCCAATTATAACTAAGCTTCATATCGTTAAATTATTTCAAATTATCTTCCTCGAAAAGAGTCTTCACAAACTCCTCCCTGTCAAAATCTCTGATATCCTCAATCCCTTCACCTACACCCACATAGCGTATCGGAATACGGAACTGGTCCACCAGCCCCACGGCCACTCCACCCCTCGCGCTTCCATCCATTTTCGTCAATGCCAATTCACTTATCTTCGTCGCTCTCGCGAACTCTTTCGCCTGCTGGAAAGCGTTCTGCCCCGTACTGGCATCCAGCACCAGAAGCACCTCGGAAGGAGCCCCAGGAAGAGCCTTCCCCACAGAATTCCGAATCTTACTGAGTTCATTCATCAGATCCACCCTGTTATGCAGACGACCTGCCGTATCGATCAACACCAGGTCAGAGCCCTTTGCAACTGCAGACTTGACCGTATCGTAAGCCACAGCGGCCGGGTCAGAGCCCATCTGCTGCCTCACTATCTCCACGCCTGCCCTCTGGGCCCATATACAGAGCTGATCCACCGCGGCTGCCCGAAAAGTATCAGCGGCCCCGAGCATCACCTTCTTCCCCTCCTTCTTATATTTGTAGGCCAATTTTCCTATGGTGGTAGTCTTTCCAACCCCATTCACACCGACGACCAGGATCACCTGAGGATGTAGGCTTTTACTCTCCGGCTCGTCCAATTCCATAAGGGCAGATATCTCCGAGCGGAGCATAGCAAAGAGTTCCTCCCTGGACATAAACTTGTCCCTGGAAACCCTCTCCTCCAGAGCATCGATTACCTTCAAAGTGGTATCCACGCCCATATCCGATTCTATCAAGGCCTCTTCAATGGCATCCAGAGTATCCTCATCAACCCTGGAGCGGCCCACTATGGCCCTACTTATCTTCTGAAAAAAACTAATCGCCATAACTCGCAAATATAGTCATTTTAAGCAAAGAGTGCAAGCACTCTGAGTACTGGGTGAAGAATAAAATAGGGTGACCGATGGCCACCCTATGCATATAAAATACTTCGAAAACTATTTCTTTCCGAACATCTCTTTAGCCTGAGCCTCTTCGACAAGCTGCTCTGTGAAAACATAAGCACCTGTCTTAGGAGACCTCTCCATACGGATGCACTTAACCATGCTCTTAGCACCGGCTTTAGCTGCGAATGTAGCGACGGCTTTCTTTGCCATATTCTATATCCTCCTAAAATTATTTGATTTCACGA
>CAMFSN010000013.1 GCA_945983015.1 uncultured Bacteroidales bacterium | reverse complement strand
TCTACACGTAAGGAGTCGTCGGCAGCGTCAGATGTGTATAAGAGACAGAAAGCTCCCACTGGATAATCCTCGTTGAGGTAACAAGCCGTCTTTCCACTCCAAGGAGAGCCATAGGCCCTAACGGAGCCATCTTCCAGAACCCGAACTATAGGGTTATCATCGTTAAGCAAACTGCTTCCCGAAATGTTCTCCAGCCACATCCTGCTATGAGTACTCTTTCCGGTACCGCTCTTAGCCAGGAACAGATAGGCCTTTCCGGAATTCTGAACCACAGAAGCGTGCATCTCCAAAGTATGCAGAGAAGCAGTGCTGAAGGCATACATCAACATCAAGGCATTGTTTAAGGCAAAGAACTCCTGGGAGGCTTGGAGTATATGCAAATTGGCCTTTCTAAAATCCGAGGAAGCCCAAAGCTGCATAGCGACAGGATATTCGGAAGTCGGCATAGACTCAAAATACCAGTCTTCAGCACTGCGATAGAGTATGATTTTGGTCTCCCCTGGCTCTGTGGGCTGATCGTAATAAAGAGTCTTAGATGGGAGATTCAACTCATCCACCACTTCCAGATCGAAAATCGTATCTCCATCCTCGACGATAAAGGGATCGTATTGAGACAGTTTCGACCATAGGGGATGCCCTTCCTTCATCGAAAGGGAGAATCTATGGCCGGCTACTTGAAATGTTTTTTTCATAAGTCCCAAATATACTAATTATTTATGGCAATCCGGACATAATCCTTTCAAGAGATATTCCACGGATTTCAATTCAAAGCCTTCGGGATAACGAACTATGGGGATATGGGTATTCTCCAAACAAAAAGTCTTGTGACAATTCTCACAATAAAAATGACAGTGCAATTCCTCGGCGGAACAGACGTGGTCATTATGACAGTAACAATACTTTGTTGAGCCGCTGCCATCTTCTATCTCGTGCACCAGATGGTGCTCGGCAAAGAGAGTCAGACTTCTGAAAATGCTGGAACGGTCCACGCTTTCCAATTCATATTCCAGATCAGCGAGACTGAAAGTATCCTTATGTTCAACAATTGACCGCAGCACGAGAATTCGTACTGCAGTCGGTCTGATATCGTGTTTTTCAAGTATTTCTGAAAAATTATCGCTCATGATCATCGCATTGGAGGACGAGATCCAGGGCCGCCAGGGCCACCAGGGCCACCGCCCGGATGACCATTGCCCCCGAAATTCCCAAATCTGTAAGTAAAGGAGAGAATGATATATCTGCCCAAGGTGTTGTTCACCGACTCCGTGTGATAGTTGGAGGTATCAGTAACGGTCAGGTTCTTAGCCTGTCCCAAAATGTCATAGCCCTTGATAGCTATGGTACCGGCCTTCTTCAACACGGTTTTCTGAATCTCCAGATTAAGCACGTATTCGGAAGGCTGGGCAGAAGCATAGCCTGCATACCAGTTATAATTGAATTCCCCCTTGGCACTCAGTCCAGTCAGGTCCCAAGTCCAGGTAGCAGTTGCCCTGATCTGATTGTTAAAGGTCAGAGTCTTATCCTTTATCTCGTCTATGGTATAATTGCTGGCATTGATACGACTTCTGCCCGAAAGCTCGAGTTCCAGATCGTCATTCCTGTACTTGGCGGCAAGCCTTTCAGTAAATCCGAAAGAATTGGTATAGTTCTCTACCAGTTTCCCGTGAATTTCATCATAATCGGCGAAGAAAAGATTGTAATCCAGAGAGCCGTCCTCTTTCAGATACTTGGAAGTCTCTATGTCCTTACCCACATAGTTTGCAGAATTGTTCCAACTAATCCTGGTCATATTCATTAAGGTAAAGCCGGAAGACTTGAGAGGCAGATTGAGGTGAACGTTGAAATTGGCCGAATAATTTGCAGGGCCGTTGACCGGCATAGTATAGGAAATACCATTGGTGTACCAGGTGGCGTTCACTATAGGGTTATCATTGGCAGTTAGCCCCCAGCGGGCATTCACCGAAGCATAGCTCTTCTTGTTATTATATCTGAAATCTCCTCTTATGGCGTGACTGAAATACGGAGTCAGATTAGGATTACCGAAAGACACTGCCAATGGATTCGAATTGTCGGCCACAGTAATGAGCTTGGAAGTGCTCGGCTGAACAGAATTTCCGAAATAGAAGGTTCTGAAACTGCCGTTTTCTCCCACATTGAAGAAAATCATTGCCGAAGGCGACCAGTTGTTTCGCCGCATCGTAAGGTCCACCTCGTAATCCGACCCTGAAATGGTGTAGTTTCTGGTCTTGTTAGGCTTTATGGCCAATCCTGCCTGAATTCTAAATCCCTCTCCCTGATACAGGGCATTTGCGCCTATCTCCTGATTCACATACTCGTTATATATGCTGTTCGAGTAACTGTCTATCTTATTTCCCTCAGGGTCAGTGGTAAGTTTGTCAGAAAAAGCCCTGTTCCAGCTGTAGGCATAGACTCCTTCCAGATAGAAATTACCGCCTAGTGGCTGAGTGAAAGTGGCATTCGCGGAAACACTGTAGGAATTCTGATCCTGAACATAGTTCTGATTCACCTCAGAGATGTCGCTCACCGAACCCTCCTCGTCAAAAACAGTGGTGGAGGACCAGTTGGAGCCGTTCAGACGGTTTGTACTGACATTATAATTGGCCTGAACGGTAATGGTCTGACCAGGGGCCCAGAGCCTTTGCCTAAGCAGAGCAAAACCGGAAGTGCTGAGGTTTCGGTTATATCCGCTGTTAATCTTCTGGCTGCTATTCGTCTGGAAAAATTTGTCAGATTCCAGATAATAGGTCTGGGTGGCGTCATTGCTGTTTTCCGTAAACTCACCTCCTCCGAAATTGATTTGAGGCTGGAAAATGATGGAAGTGTTATCAGAGAACTTATGCTCGAGCCTAAAGCCAAAGCGATGGCCGCCAGTGTTTGTCATGCTGTTTCCATCGGAAGAGCTGATAAGATTACTGTCATCCAAATAGGTAGTCTTGGTGGAATTCTCCAACACTTCCTGGGTACTGTTATTATACAGATAGTTACCGCTGAGTTCCATCCTGCCATCAAAGAAATTGCCACCGGCATTCACTCCTCCCATATAGGAGGTAGTAATGCCGTTGCGGCTGCCCCAGCCACCCTGGCCGCGACCCATTCCGCCGCCGCGGATGCCGGACATCATAGAGCCGGAGAGGTCGCGGAAGCCACGGTTGTTGGTATTATTGGCATTCAGAATGAGAGAAATCTGGGTATCCTCGGTGAAATTACCGGCAAAGGCCGCGCCCTGAAATCTATAATCGCCACTAAGCCCGTCTGCAGGCACGTCATGTCCGCCTCCGAGCATAGCGTTTCCAAATGTTCCGTTTAACATACCAGGCCTCACGGAGAGGTCTATGATGGTCTCCTCTTCACCGTCGTCTATTCCTGTGAATTGAGCCTGGTCTGATTTTTTCTCGATGACCTTAACCTTCTCCACTATCTTCGCCGGCAGGTTCTTGGAAGCCAATTGCGGATCATCCAGAAAGAAGGTCTTGCCATCTATGGTAATCTTATTTATCTCTTTTCCGTTATGGGTAATGCTACCATCCTCCGAAATCTCTATTCCAGGGAGCTTTTTCAAGAGGTCTTCAAGCATATCGTTATCGGTAGTCTTGACAGAAGATGCGGTAAAGGCAATGGTATCCGATTTCATCTGGATAGGATTTCCTACCGCCGATACCTTTGCGGCATCCAACTGCTCCCTGTCAGGCTCCAATTTAATCTCCCCCAGATCCAAATCAGCATCCTTAATCTCGAAATCCTTCTGAAAGAGCTTATATCCCAGATACTCTGCCTTGATATAATACTTTGCAGGCCTGAGTCCCGTAACAGTAATGCTGCCATCCTCCTCACTCAAGGCATAGGCAGTAGGCTTGTCAGCTCCAGGCCTTGCCACCACTACGGTCACAAAAGAAAGTTGTTCCCCGGTAGAGGCATCCTTTATCGATGCCTTCAAGGAATAGCGCTGCTGGGCTGAGGCGCTTCCACAAATCAATAGTCCGAGGAAGACTAGAAAAAAACTAAGGTTTGATTTCATATACACTATTTTACTCTTTCCGGATGCTCTTTTATAAAATTTTCCCACGACTTAGAGCCCCCCACTGATGATAAGGGACTGCTGAGTTGATAATAATGACAAAGGGCCAATGCCAAAGCATCTGTCGAGTCGAGCGGAAAACTATCAAGTTTAATGCCAAGAATTTTCTGCACCATCAGACTAACCTGCTCCTTTGATGCCGCCCCATTTCCACAAACGGAGATTTTCGCCTTTCTCGGAGCATATTCGTGTATCTGCAGATTCCTTTCGAAGGCCAATGCCAATGCCACCCCCTGAGCCCTGCCCAATTTAAAGATGACCTGCGCATTCTTCCCCATAAAAGGAGATTCAATTGCCATACAGTCAGGCGAGTAGTTGTCTATCACCCCACTGAGATAACGACGTATCTCGGAGAGTTTTTCGTAAGGATCCCTGATCTTCCTGAGATCCAGGATTCCGGCATCTACAAACTCGGGACGACCCAAGTCATTTACACGAATGAGCCCGAAACCAAGCAAATTGGTTCCGGGGTCAATTCCTAATATGTTAAGATTTTTAATCAATCTTGTCGAATCCGGTATAAGGTCTGAGAATCTCAGGTATGATAATGCCATCCTCCGTCTGATTATCCTCAAGCAAGGCGGCCACCACTCTAGGCAGAGCCAAAGAACTGCCGTTCAGGGTATGCGCCAGCTGAGTCTTACCCTCCTCGTCTCTATATCTGAGATGCAGACGGTTAGCCTGATAGGTCTCAAAGTTGCTGACAGAAGATATCTCAAGCCACCTTCCCTGAGCAGCGCTCCACAACTCGAAGTCGTAAGTAATGGCTGAAGTGAAGGACATATCCCCACCGCACAGACGAAGAATCCTATACTTTAAGCCAAGTTTATTAACTATGTTCTCCACGTGAGCCACCATCTGATCCAAAGCGGCGTAGCTGTCTTCCGGTTTTTCCACGCGCACGATCTCCACCTTGTCAAACTGATGCAGACGGTTCAATCCTCTCACATCCTTGCCGTAGGATCCGGCCTCACGACGGAAACAAGGAGTATAGGCAGTAAGCCTTTGAGGAATCTGATCGGAAGTCAGAATCACATCTCTGAAGATATTGGTCACAGGCACCTCTGCAGTAGGAACCAGATAAAAGTCATCTACCTCTGCGTGGTACATCTGGCCTTCCTTGTCAGGAAGCTGGCCTGTACCGAATCCTGACTCCTTATTAACCACTACAGGAGGCTCCACCTCCTTGTAGCCAGCCTCGGTATTACAATCCAGGAAGAAGTTGATCAAAGCCCTCTGGAGTTTCGCTCCCTTACCCTTATACACAGGGAAACCGGCTCCTGTAATCTTTACCCCCAGGTCAAAATCTATGATATCATATTTTTTAGCAAGTTCCCAATGTGGCAGGGCCCCCTCAGGAAGATGCACCTCAGGTCCTCCCATCTTAACGACCAGGTTATCCTCAGCCCCCTTTCCTTCCGGAACCAAATCGCAAGGAATGTTAGGCAGCAAAACCAGCTTCTCCTCCAACTCGCTGCTGGCAGCATCCATTCTGGCCAACAATTCTGTAGATTTAGCTTTCAACTGTGCCACCTCAGCTTTGACCGACTCGGCCTCCTCTTTCAAGTTCTGTTTCATCAGAGAGCCAATCTGGGCCGCCTTCTGCTTCTGAGCAGCGAGGAGAGCATCACTCTCGGTCTGAAGAGAACGGCGTAGAGCGTCCAGTTCCAAGACTCTTCCGACTATCTGCTCGGCATCAAAATTCTTAACTTTTAGTTTTGCGATTACCCATTCAGGTCTTTCGCGAAGTGTTTTAAGAGTAAGCATATCTTATAACTGTTTAATACAAAAAGAAAAAGGACCCACACCCTCATCTCGAAGAGTGCAAGTCCCAGTATTCCACCTTCCTTCGAGATTAGTTCTCAAAAGGAACAACCGACACGTATGATTTGTTCTCTCTCTTACGAGTGAAAACCACTGTTCCGTCTATGAGAGCGTAAAGAGTGTGATCCTTACCCATTCCCACATTCTTGTCGGGATTGTGAACTGTACCTCTCTGGCGAACGATAATGTTACCAGCCTTTACAGTCTCACCACCAAATTTCTTGAGTCCAAGACGCTTGCTTTGTGACTCACGACCGTTCTTTGAACTTGATTGACCTTTTTTGTGTGCCATAATTCAATTTCGTTTTAATTAAGCGAGTACAATCTCAGCGATCTGAATCTTAGAGAGTTTCTGACGATGTCCGTTGCACTTGTCGAATCCTTTGCGACGGATTTTCTTAAATACAAGCACTTTATCAGCTCTTGCATCATCTGCGAGCACGGTAGCCTTAACCACTGCACCCTTCACGTAAGGAGCGCCGACACTTACCTGACCCTCGTTATCTACGAGGAGCACTTTGTCGAACTCCACTGCAGCACCTTTTGCATCCGGAAGACGGTTGCAGAAGATCTCGTGGCCTGCCTCAACTTTAAACTGCTGGCCTGCAATTTCTACGATTGCGTACATACAATAAAACTTATTTAAAAGTTTCGACCGGAAGCGGATCACTCCGTGTAATCTCTTGTATAGCTCCACGGCCATCAAAACGGATGGCAAAGATAAGAACTTTTTCTTTATTCCACAAAAATTATTTCAGTCTTTCATAATACCATCCTTTTTACTATTTTTGTTCTGTGGAAACTACCTTTACCTACGACCGGACAGTAAGCGGCAAATCCTTTGTGGGCCGCAAGGCGGAACTGGAGCTCTTGGAACAAGCTATCAGGGACGGAAGGAACGTCGCCATCTACGAAAGTCCGAAAAGCGGTAAAGCCTCACTTCTGAAACAATGTCTTTTCTCCTTGCCTGGAAAGGACCTCAAGTATCAGGCATTTGAGCTGTCCCTACTCAGCATCAGAAGCGCAGAAGATTTCCTGAAAAGATTCGCCGCCCTTTTCAACTTCTCCTATAACGCGAGCCAAAGTTTTGACGAGAGCCTGATATCGGGCCTGCTTTCCATAGCCCAGACCAAGGCTGCTATGACAGGACAGAGGGTGATAATCATTCTCAGCGAGTTCCAGAATCTATATAAGGTGAGCGGAGGAGAGAAGATCATCCGACTTATGGAGAAGGCCTCCCTGGACCAGAATGTCAGTTGGATATGGACAGGAAGCCAGGTAAACGGAATGAAAGAGATCTTTGAGAAAAGAAAATTCTTCTTCAGGAATCACATAAGGATAAAGCTCCAGCCCATCAGTATAAAGGAAGCGGAGAGATTCCTGATAAAAGGCTTTTTGGTAAGCGGGAAAGTGATAGAAGCCCAGCAGGCTGACCACGTCTATGAAATACTCCAGGGAAACATCTACTACCTACAGCATTTCGCCGCCATCTGCGATGGCCTCAGCAGGGGCTTTATCACCGAAGCCGTAGTGACAGAAAGCATACTTTCGCTGCTAAGCATTCACGAATCCAGGTTCATCTCCACGATTTACGACCTCACCTCTTTCCAAATCAATCTCCTGAAGGCTGTTCTGGACGGAGAAAACCGATTCAGTTCTTCGGAAGTCATAAAGAAATACTCCCTGAACTCTTCCGCCAACGTCAAACGCCTTAAGGAAGCCCTGTGCAAAAAGGAGATAATCACCTTCGAGGATAAGGACAAGGCCCAGCTTCTGGATCCCCTCTTCGAGTATTGGCTAAGGAAATATTATTTTATCTAAATAGGATTTGCCAATTTCAAAAAAATCACTACCTTTGCAGTCCAAATTTTTGAGAAAAAGGGGGTGATTTAAGGAATGATCATAGTACCGGTAAAAGATGGTGAGAATATCGAAAGAGCTCTGAAGAAATTCAAGAGAAAATTCGAAAAGACAGGAGCTATCCGCGAGCTGCGCGCCCGTAAGAACTTCGAGAAGCCATCAGTTAAGAAGCGTATGGCTAAGATGAAAGCCATCTACGTTCAGCACCTCCGTCTCGAAGAGGAGCAGTAATTGATACAGAATATTTAAAAAAGAAGAGGTCCTAATCAAGGGCCTCTTCTTTTTCGTTGTAGAATTCATATTGCAAGACGGAATAATCGGTCACTTCCACCAATTTGATTCTGCACTTGTACTTCTTTTTCCACTTGGACAGATAAGAGTTCCACATTCCCCTGCCTAGGTATGCTCCAAGCATAGGAGAAAGCTTAAGGACAAAGTCCCTACACTTCTTTTCACTGACATAATAGGAAAGCTTCCTTTCTATCTGCTCATCTATCACCACCGTAGAGGCAATCTTTCCAGTGCCGTGGCACAATGGACATTGCTCCTGAGTGTCTATCTCTGTTACAGGACGGATTCTCTGACGGGTTATCTGCATCAAACCGAATTTTGTCAGAGGCAGCACGTTGTGCTTGGCCCTGTCTGAAGCCATAAGTTCCATCATATACTTGTGGAGTTCGTTTTTGTGCTCTTGGGAATCCATATCTATGAAATCCACTATCACAATCCCTCCCATATCCCTGAGTCTAAGCTGTCGAGCAATCTCCTCTGCGGCTATCTTATTCACATCGAACACATTCTGTTCGTAATCGGTAGTCTTCGCGCGGATACCGCTATTGACGTCAATGACATTCAGAGCCTCCGTAGATTCTATGACCAGGTAGGCGCCCTGACGCATAGGGACCACCTTTCCGAAGGAACTTTTAATTTGGCGAGTAACCTCAAAATGATCGAAAATTGGCTCTTTCCCCTCATAGAGCTTTACTATCTTTTCCTGCTCCGGAGAAATCAGGGAAATGTATTTTCTAGTCTCTTCGTAGATCTTCTCATCATCCACATACACATTAGAGAATGAATCGTTCAGAAGATCTCTCAATACAGTAGTAGTCTTGGAATACTCTGTGAAAAGCAACTCCACTCCCTTGGAGCGGGCTATCTGTTTCCAGGAATCCTCCCACTTCTGAATCAAAGACTTGGCTTCCGCCACGAGGACGGCGGCATTCTTTCCCTCTGATGCGGTACGGATAATCGCCCCATAATTTTTAGGAAGAATGCTTCTTACCAGCGTCTCGAGCCTTTTTTTCTCCTCTTTTGAAGAAATCTTTTGGGAAACGCTCACTTTCTGCGCGAAAGGGAGCAGTACAATGTTCCGCCCAGCCAATGAAATTTCAGCAGTCAAACGTGACCCCTTGGTCGAAATCGGTTCCTTGACTATCTGGCATATTATCATCTGCCCCACCTTAAGCTCGTTCTCCACGTGGCCTTCCTTTTCCAGGGCAGGCCCTATCTGAATGGAGGAATACAAGGCTTTCAGGTCACGGTTAGGATTGCTTTGCTTTACGAAACTGTCAAAAGCCCTGAAATACAATCCCAGATCCAGATAATGAATGAATGCCTCCTTAGACTGACCGATATCGACGAAAGCAGCATTCAAGGCAGGCAAGACTTTCTTTACTCTTCCGAGAAATACATCTCCCACCGAATAGCTGTGTCCCTGGCTTGACTCTTTGTTAAACTCGATCAGCTTATGGTTTTCCATAAGTGCGAGTTTGACCTCGGTCGGTCCCACTGAGACCACCAGATCCTTTTCCTGCTTTTCGTTTTCTAAAGGCATAGACTAAACAAAAAGGCCCATCGGACTACCGAGGACCTCAATTGCGACTTACTTTTTCTTGTGTCTGTTCTTGCGCAAACGTTTTTTACGTTTGTGTGTAGCCATCTTATGGCGCTTATGCTTCTTACCGTTTGGCATAGTTATAAAATGTTTAAAAAATTATTTGCCCTGAACCAGTTTTTCGAATTCGTCGCAAGGTTTGAAAGCAGGAATGTCGTGAGCTGGAACAACTACAGTAGTATTAGCTGTAATGTTTCGGGCTGCCTTCTGGGCGCGGTGCTTTACAATAAAGCTGCCGAAGCCGCGAAGATACACTGCCTCACCCTTTGCAAGAGAATCCTTTACGCTGTCCATAAATGCTTCTACCACAGCGAGGGTAGTAGATTTCTCAATGCCTGTGGCTTTTGAGATACTGTTTACAAGTTCTGCTTTAGTCATAAGTTTGTTTAATTTTTATGGAGCGCAAATTTATATATTTTTTTAGATAAAACAAAATTGTATTTTTGTAAATCCTTAATTTAAGTCTATAAAGGGATAAAATATAGGCTCTAGATTAATCATCGATTGGCATAGAGATTGCCGTATAGTACTTACTTATTACTTTATGACATTTTGACAGTGTTTTACTATTGAATCTACGATTTTTTAAATACGACATATGATTAAAGACAAAGATATACTTTCAGGAAATTCCCCCTCAGACATCAGCATCATTCCTGTATTTCAGGGAGATTTCCCACTCAATTTTGACGAATCCGAACAGTCGCAGGTAATTCCTATACTTGCACTTAGGGGCTCAGTAATCTTTCCACAGGCCATATTCCCGATTACGGTAGGAAGGGAAAAATCCGTCAAACTGATTCAGGATGCCGAAAAGCACAACCTGCTGATAGGAGCCGTTCCCCAAATTGACATTAACGTCGAAGATCCGGACGAGAACGACCTCTACAGATACGGAACCCTGGTCAAAATCATCAAGACCATTCCTTTGCCTGACGGCAATTTCACGGCTATCCTCCAGGGACTCAAGCGCTTCCGACTGGACGACGTGATAGATTACTATCCTTATATAAAGGCCAATGTCAGCTATCTTAATGACATTTTGGCACAGGACGGCAATGACACCAAGGGCCTGATATCCGCCTTGAAGGATTCAGCCTCCCAGATCATTTCCTCCACCAATATGGCAGGCAGGGAAGTAATCGGCGCCCTGAGAGGCATCGACGACCTGCACTTCCTAGTAAACTTCATAGCCACCAGCATAGATACCGACAACTTCGAAGGCCGAATCGACCTGCTGCAAATCGACGATGTCAGGGAAAGGGGTATGAAACTGCTGGGAATCCTGGACAGCCAGGTTCAATTGCTGAAAATCAAGCAGGAACTGAACCTGAAAGTCAAGCACGAGATGGATCAGCAGCAGAGGGAGTATTTCCTGAACAGCCAGCTCCGCACCATACAGGAGGAGCTTGGTATGGACGGAAGCGACGACTTGAACGAACTGCACCAAAGGTCCCTGAAGAAAAATTGGCCTAAGGAAGTGGCGGCCACTTTCGAAAAGGAATTGACAAAATTAGAGAAATTCAACCCTAACTCTCCAGACTACTCCGTTCAGTATAACTATCTGGAGTTTATGCTGGACCTGCCTTGGAACGAGATGAGTAAGGACAATCTGGACCTCAAGCACGCCCAGAAGGTTCTGAATCAGGACCACTACGGTCTGGACAGTGTAAAGGACAGAATCATAGAATACCTGGCAGTTCTGAAACTTAAGGGGAATATGAAATCCCCTATACTCTGCCTCTACGGGCCTCCAGGAGTCGGAAAGACCTCCCTGGGCAAATCCATCGCGAAGGCTCTGGGCAGAAAATACGTCAGAATAGCCCTGGGTGGTATGCACGACGAAGCCGAGATCAGAGGGCACCGCAAAACTTATGTCGGGGCTCTTCCAGGACGCATCTTAAATGGCATCAAGAAGGCCGGCACTTCGAATCCGGTCATAGTGCTGGATGAGATTGACAAATTATCCGCGGACTTCAAGGGGGATCCGTCTTCAGCCCTGCTGGAGGCTCTGGATCCGGAGCAGAACGGCAGTTTCCACGACAACTATCTGGATCTGGACTATGACCTTTCTAACGTCCTCTTCCTTACCACCGCTAACAGCATCACTCCTATACAGCCGGCGCTGCTGGACCGTATGGAGATTATCAACGTGAGCGGATACCTGGCCGAGGAGAAGATGGAGATTGCTAAGAAATATCTGGTACCTAAGCAGTTGCAGGAACACGGACTGTCAAAGAGCCTCCTGAAGATCAGCCCTAAGGCCCTGAAAGAAATAATAGACAACTATACCCACGAAAGCGGAGTCCGTAATCTGGAAAAACAGATTGCAAAGATAGCCCGAGTGACTGCGAAAAAATTGGCAATGGGAGAAGATGTCCCTAAAACCATAGAGCCTTCGCATTTGAAGGAATACCTGGGACTGCCGAGCGCAATGCACGACAAGCAGGAAGGCAACGAGGGGGTAGGAGTGGTAACGGGATTGGCCTGGACACAGATGGGCGGAGAGATTCTCTTCGTGGAGAGTTCCATATCCGAAGGAAAGGGAGCGCTCACAATGACAGGCAACCTGGGAGACGTGATGAAGGAGTCCGCCACCATAGCCTATCAGTTCATCAAAGCTCATCCACAAATCGCCAAGCTCAGCGCTAAAGAATTTGCTAAGAAGGACATACACGTTCACGTTCCGGAAGGGGCAACCCCTAAGGACGGCCCTTCAGCAGGTATCACCCTGGTAAGCTCTATGGTTAGCGCCCTCAGGGGAGAGGCTGTCAAATCCCACATCGCTATGACCGGAGAGATGACCTTAAGGGGTAAGGTTCTGCCTGTAGGTGGCATCAAGGAGAAGATTCTGGCAGCCAAAAGGGCGGGAGTCAAAACCATAGTCATCAGCGAAGATAACAGAAAAGACGTGGAGGATATCAAAGAGATTTACATCAAGGGTCTCGATTTCCACTATGTGAAGAACATTCAGGATGTAATAGACTTTATCTTTTAATCTTGACACTTAGTATTGACAATAATTGGAACGAAGCTCTGCGGGAAGAGTACGAAAAACCCTACTTCGCAGAGCTTTGCTCTTTCATAGACAGGCAGAGAACTCAGGGGAAAGTAATCTATCCACCTGAGAATCAAGTATTCAAAGCCTTGGACCTCTGCCCTCCACAGAAGGTCAAGATCGTGATTCTGGGACAGGACCCCTATCACGAGGAAGGCCAGGCTATGGGACTGTCCTTTAGCGTAAACAGAGGAGTAAAGGCTCCCCCGTCTCTAAAGAATATTTTTAAGGAACTGGAATCAGATCTGGGAATCACCTGGAGCGGAAATACAGACCTGAGTCCTTGGGCAGAACAGGGCGTTTTGCTTCTGAATTCCATCCTGACAGTGGAAAAAGGGAAGGCTGCAAGCCATTCCAAGGCTGGATGGGAGCAGTTTACCGACGCTATTATCAGGCTGCTGAGCAAAAATTACGAGGGAATAGTATTTATGCTTTGGGGCAACTATGCCAGATCCAAAAGGGATTTAATAGACTCCTCTCATCACCTGGTATTGGAGGCTGCCCACCCTTCACCCCTGGCCAGAGGCGCATTCTTTGGGAGCAAGCCCTTCTCTCAGGCCAACTCATATCTGCTCTCCATAGCTAAAGAGCCAATTGACTGGAGAATCTAGAAAAGGGTAGGAGGATTCTGCCCCATATCCGTCAGAAGCTTTTCCATTATTATGCGGCGCATCATAACGGACTTGTAAGATATCTTGTTCTTCTGACAGTATTCATCGATAAGGGCCAATTCCCTATCATTGAATAAAATGGTCTTCCTGTGCCGACGCTTCAGCGCCTGCTTTTCCTTCTGGATGAAAGCGGGGTCATATCCACTTTTTTTCTTTTTACTTTTCGCTTTTGCTTTGGCCATAGTATAACTCATATATTTGAAGTACCATACCAAGTGATTCCCTCTCCAATCTTCTGCCCTGAATGATAGAGCTATCGTCGATAAAGAAAAGCTTAGGGGTACTGGTGACTCCGTATTTAAACTGAAAGTCCGACTCCACCTCCGGATCCCAAAGATGATAAAGACTTATCAGAGAATTGTTTATCTTAAAATTCTCCCTGAACTTCTTCCAGCTCTGAGCATCCGAGCCTGAATTGAACAGATACACAGACAGCGGGGCTCGCAGGGAATCCAAGAGTTCAGGCAGAGCGGCGATGAGGAGTTGGCATTTGGCACAAGAAGGCTCATAGAAGAGCAGCACGCAAGCCTTCCCTTCAGGAATGGTCACAACATTCCCCCGAGGGTCATAAGCTTGCAGGGAAGGAGCAGGAAGACCTATCATACTCTGACGGTTAAAGCGATAAAAGATATCGGCTTCCATTCCCTTCCAATCATCCTCAGGCTTAATCAAACCTGAAAGAAACCATCTCTCATAGAGATAAATGGCAACTCCCTCCTCTCCCATCAGCAGCGGATCATTCATATAATGCTCCAGGATGGAATTGGCCACATACTGCCTGATCAAAGAGTCTGTGCAGCTCTCTATCAGAAAGTCACACTCTTTCTGCTTTATGGCATTGTCCTCGAAAATCATAGCGTCATAATACTCCTCCAGCATAGAGTTCAACTTCGCCTTGGAAGTGGAATCTATCTGGGCATGCAGAAGCGTACTTATGCATAAGAGCATTATGAGGAGGCACTTTTTCATCTCTGCGGCAATTTTACTCCCTCTGCCATAAACAAAGAGGTGTCCCCACCGTGCCTGAGTATGTCCCTGACGGCAGAAGAGGATATGTGTGCAAATTCCTGGGCGGTAGGAATAATCAGGGTATCTATCTCCGGAGCAAGCCTGCGATTGGCATCCGCTATGCTCCTTTCGGTCTCGAAATCAAGCATATTCCTCACTCCCCTTACTATATGTTTTATGCCAAGTTCCCTGCATATGTCTATGGTAAGGCCGGAATACTCTATTATCCTTACTCCCTGCAGACCCTTGCAGGTCTGTGCTATGATGTCCATTCGGGTGGCGTTGTCATAAAAGCCAGTCTTGTCTCCGTTTACACCTACGGCCACGACCACCTCATCGAACATCTCCAAGGAACGTTTGAGTATGTTCAGATGACCTGCGGTAAAAGGGTCAAATGACCCTGGAAACAATGCTACTCTTTTCATTTCTTGCTAATGGCTTTTACTATCAATGTTAAAAACAAAAGGACAAACATCAGGGTGCAGATTCTGCCCACTATGTCTCCATATCTGACGAAGAAGGTCTGATACGAACTCAGATTCACTTTCGAATGAAGCAGGTCAGGCTCCCACCATTTGGTCTGTTCCAGGACATCTCCCCTCTGGTCTATAAAGGCGGATATGCCCGTATTGGCACAACGGGCTATGTCTCGTCTCAATTCTATGGCCCTCAGACGGGAGTAGCTGAAGTGCTGTCTGTATCCCGCAGTATCCCCCCACCATCCGTCATTGGTTATCACGCAGATAAGTTGAGCGCCCTGTCTGACGAATTGGGTGCAGAACTCCGGATAAATGGATTCGTAACAGATAGGAACTCCCACCGGAATCTTTCTTACAATTTCCTTAGCGTCCGGACCATACTCCACTACGTTCAGGTTTTTGGCTCTGCCTTGAGGGACGTTTCTTCCCATCAATCCCCCCAAAGCGTCATCTATAGGCACAAAAATCTTAGGATATGGCGTCAACTCAGCCCCTACCACCAGCTTCGACTTGTCTGTATATTCTATCCTTCCGCTGGCATCAGAGACAAAGGCCGTGTTAAATGAAAGGTACCAGCCGGAATTGCCCAATTTCCGAGCCAGAAGATGAGGCTTTTCCTTAGTATAGAACATCTGATGGGTACTTGCCCCGAAAAGCAGATTGGTATTAGGATATTTGTCCAGCAACTCCCTTTTGAATGTAGAAAAAGTAGGGGAAGACAAAGGACTGTCCTTCCATATATCAGAGCAGAAGGTCTCAGGCAGCATAAGGAGTGTGGCCTGCTCAGAGAAAAGTCCTTCCCTGCCGCTCAGCTCTTTTTGGAACAGGTCCACCACCTGCTTGTTCTGCAGCGCCTGTGGCACGGAGTGCAGTTTCTGATAAGGGTCGAAATTGGACTGGGCGATAAGCACGTCCAACTCTCCGCAATCAGATCTCTCTTCATAATTGTTATAGATTATTCTGGAGCAAAGGACAGGCCCCAATATCAAAAGCCCAAGTCCCAGCGCAGCAGAGAAACGAGCCTTGGCATTCCAGCGAAGGAAAGAGCCATCCGACAGGCTCAACAGTATGCCGAAAATGGACAGGTTAGTGGCCCAAACCCACAGGCTTCCTCCCAGAAGACCGGTATATTCATACCACTGAACCAGGCCGGTAGTACGACCGAAGGCATTCCCAAACACAAGCCAAGGCCAACTTATCTGAGAATTAGTCAGATAAAAACGCTCCCAGGCTATCCAGCACACCGCCAGAAATATATAAGGCACAACTCCCCTGAACTTCTTCTTACTTGCTATGAAAAGAGTAAAAATCAGCGACATATAAAGGGAATTGACCAATACCGCAAAGATTCCTCCTCCCACAGTGGCTTTGCAAACCCACCAGGTAGTCAGGGCATTGAAAAGCACGAAGGCCAGATAATACCAGCAGAAAAAGCGCTTTAGGCCATTTATCTCGGCCAATCTCTGCGCGCACAGCAGAGGGACCAGCGCCACCAATGCGACAGCCCCGCAGCCAGGCAGCAGATAAGGCAGGGACATCAGTCCTGCGAATAGAAGCAATAGTATGATTATCAACTTATTCTGTTTCATCTTCTTTCGGCATATTGTTACAGTATCTCCTCCATTTATCCAAAAGATTAAGCATATCCTCAGGAAGGACGGAGTCAAATCTCAAAATCTTATGCGTACTCGGATGCTCAAAGCCCAGTGTCCTGGCGTGCAAGGCCTGACGAGGACAGAGCTCGAAACAATTCCGGATAAACTGCTTGTATTTGGCATAGATGGTACCCTTTCGTATCTCCATCCCGCCATAACGTTCGTCCGCGAAAAGCGGATGTCCTATGGAAGCCATATGCACCCTTATCTGATGGGTTCTCCCAGTCTCCAGCCGGCATTCCACCAAAGTCACATAACCGAAACGCTCCAGAACCTTATAGTGGGTGATGGCCCTTTTCCCCTTTTGCGGATCATCGAAAACCCTGAATCGGAGCCTGTCGTTAGGATCCCTTCCTATATATGTGTCTATAGTCCCCTCATCCTCCTGAATATTCCCCCAGACCACTGCGTTATAGCATCTCTCTATGCTGTGCTCAAAGAATTGTCGGGCCAATTTCAACTGCGCCTCGTCGTTTTTCGCCACCAGCAGCAATCCCGAAGTGTCCTTATCAATCCTGTGCACCAGGATGCCCATCCGCTCATCCTGAGCTTCAGGTCCCTGTTTCAGACCCAGATGGTATGCCAATGCATTTATCAAAGTGCCTTCGAAATGCCCGTGACCCGGGTGCACCACCATACCTGCAGGCTTGTTCACCACAAGCACATCCTCATCCTCATACACTATATTCAAAGGGATGTCCTGAGGCAGTATCTCCATCCCACGCCTGCGATAGGGCATCACGAAGCGGATGATATCCCCGGGACGGACTATATAATTGGCCTTGGCCACCTTCTCCCCCACATGCACGTAGCCTTCCTTAATGGCCAATTGCACCCTGTGACGAGAGGTGTCCTCCATATGCTCGGACATATACTTGTCTATACGCATAGGAGTCTGCCCCACATCCACGTTCAAGCGGAAATGTTCAAAGAGCTCATCCAGTTCCTCGTCGAAATTATCTGCCATATCCTAGAGATCAAGTGTCAGGGAATCCACCGGCGCAGGTTTTGGGAGTTTCTCCCTATCCAAAGTCAGATACAGGCTTACTCCCCTACCCATCATTACCTTATTATCAGAAGCTTCAGGATACTGCCTATACACGAAGGCTGCCAGCGAATCCGAATAAGACTTCACGGTCTCGTCAAAAATCAGACGATCTACGTTCAGATAACTGTCCTGAACTGAATTCACGGCCTTGTGATAAGCCTGCTCTATAAAGGAAGGAACCTGAGTGTAAGGGTCCTCGTAATTAAGTCCCACCACCAGATCCACGATAGTTCCCACATCCAGTTTCTCACCTTCAGCCACAGGCCTCTTCCCTATCATCTGGGCCATAACGTTATTCGTAGCTATGTCTTCCTTATAGATAAGTCGCCCCAGTATCAGCTTACGCGCCGTCAATTCCACCTTAGCCTGGCGCACGCTCAATCCCACGAGGGAAGGCATACTCACCTGACGCTTATGGGATGAGTTCATAGTGAGATATATCTTACGGCCTTTCTTCACCTTGCTTCCCGCCTTAGGATTCTGCGAATAGACTGCCCCAGCCTTAAATCGGTTCACATAGACAGAATCCGCCACGATCAGTTGAAGTTCGCTTTCCTGACCCAAGGCCTCGGCCTCGTGATAAGAACATCCCACCATATCCGGCACTTCCACAGTTTTGTTATGTTCGGTAAAGACTTTCAATCCGACATTCACGCCTATAAAAATCAAGGCTACAAGAACTATGGCGATAAAGAGATTCAACAGCACCCAATTACCCAGTATTTTCTTGACTTTACTCATAGCCTACGAAGTTACGAAAATTTCTTATATATTTACCGTAAATTACGATCAACTATGCACAAAGCTGAACCGGACGATAAGCGAGGGGCCTTGGCCCTGGCTTCGGAAGCTGGAAGGATACTGCTTCAGAACGGAGCCGAGATATCCAGAGTCGAAGAGACGATGGAAAGAATAGCCGACCACTTCGGCGAAGACGACGAGCAGTTCTTCGTCCTGAGTAACGGCATATTCACCACTGGACGCTCCTATGCGAAGGTCCAATTCATCCCCATCAAAGGCGCAAGGCTGGACAAGGTGGTGGAAATCAACCAGCTCTCCAGAGAAATATCCGAGGGAAAGCTAAGTCTGGCTCAAGCCTGGGAGAAACTTGAAGCCATCAAGTGCAAGGCAGACAAATCCTTCTGGGAACAGAGCCTGGCGGCCTTCATAGGCTGCGCTGCCTTCTGCGCCATCTTCGGGGGTTCTCTTTTTGACTGTCTCGCCTCCGCGATTGCAGCCACGATACTGAACGTCATAGTCTTGAAACTGCTCAACCCCTACTGTTCCAAAGCCTGCGGGAGCATCATCGCCGGCCTGCTCGGAGCCATTCTCTGCATCCTGCTCCACAGCGCTGGGATAGGTCACAATCTGGGCAATATGCTGGTCGGCACACTTATCCTGCTGATACCTGGGGTGGCCTTCACCAACGGCCTTAGAGACATAGCAGGAGAAGACTACCTGGCCGGACTCACCCGTCTGGCCGATGCCCTGATGATCTTTCTGTGCATCGCCTTCGGAGCCTGCTGCGCCCTTATAGCCTCAGCCCGTATCTTCAACTTTTCCTTTATGCCAATCAGCACGCTTACGGACCCTCTCACAGCCTGCCTGCCTATCCAAATCTCGGCAGCCTTCCTGGGAACGGGGGCTTTCGCCGTTCTGTTCGGGGTACCGAGAAAACATTACCTTTGCTGCGCGCTCATAGGTATGCTGGGCTGGGCTCTGTTTCTTATCCTTTCCAGATACAGTTCCGCCGGAGTCTTTCTCTCAGTTGCAGCCGGCTCCACTCTGGTAGCCCTTTGCTCCCGCTGGGCAGCTGTACTGAGACGCTGTCCGAGCACAGTCTTCCTTATCTGCGGCATTTTCCCCCTAATTCCTGGCGCAGGCATCTTCTGGAGCGCTTTTCATATAGCCCAGGGAAATATCAGCCAAGCCCTTAACATAGGCTTTCAGGCTATACAGATCGCTTTTGCAATGGTCATCGTCCTGATTATCGTATCAAATATTTTCCACAGAAAGTAGCCTTTATTTTTCAGATTACAAATTATATTCATATATTTGCAACACCTGTTACAAAACATCTGTTTTAAAACAAATGTTTCGAAACATTTCAAATTACTGTAATTTATATAAGAAAATATTTGCACTATCAAATTTTTCCTATATCTTTGCAGTGTATTAGTAAACTAAGACACTACTAAAAAATCAACATGAAGAAATGTGCGTGGGGAATAGTTTCGCAAGCCGCGCAGATCTCTTAAATAATAAAAAAGTTACTTGCGAAACTTAAGTGATATGAAGAAAATAGCTGTTGTTTTATCATTTCTATTTATTCTATTGACCATTCCCGCATCAGCAAAAAGGCAGAGCGGACAAGTTTCTCTCAATGGAAAAGTATTGGATGCCCAAGACGGGGATCCTATAGCCTGGGCCACAGTTGCCCTTCTCGACGAGGATGAAAATGTAATAGCCGGCGGGTCCAGCGACGAGGAAGGCTTTTTCAATTTGATTGCAGAGGAGGGAGAATACCTGCTCAGATGTACCTTCATCGGATATGAAGACCACCAGCAGATAATTAAGCTTAGCGGAGACGTGGTCGAGGTGGCGCCGATAAAATTGGCCTTGTCTGCCCAGACTCTGGAAAGCGCCACGGTGACGGAAAGGGTGAAACTGGTGGAGATGAAGATAGACAAGGTGGTGATGAATGTGGGCCAGAGCGCCTTTGCCCAGGGAAGCAATGCCCTGGAGCTGATGAAAAAGGCCCCGGGAGTGACCATAGACAAGGATGGCAACGTGAAGCTCAACGGCAAAAGCGTGTCCGTCTGGATAGACGGCAGACCTTCTTATCTGGACGGAAAAGCATTGGAGGCTATGCTTCGCAGCACAAACGGAGAAAGCATTGACAAATTCGAACTGATGGAAAATCCGTCCTCCAAGTATGATGCAGCCGGACAAGGAGGTATCATCAACATCAAGACCAAGCGCAATCTCCTGCAGGGATTCAATGGCTCGACCGGACTGGGCGGAGGCGGAATGTATTTTTCGGATATAGCGGATTTGCCTTGGCAGGAAAGCTGGTGGATGAATTTGGCATACAGAACAGAAAAGACAAACAGCTTCTTTAATATATATGAGAGCTTCTATAACACCCCGATTAATATAGTAAATGACCTTAACTACCAGAACATAAGACAGTTAGGCAAGACGGTACTGCTTAACAGATCTCATGATTTCAATGTCAAGCTGGGAAGCGACTGGTTCATAGACCAGAAGAACACTCTGGGATTCATACTCTATGCTCCAGGGAATAAGAGCAGAAGCTGGACAAAGAATAGCAGCACTGAAATTTTCAGGGACTCGGAATTGAGCGATTTGTCAAGGTCTAAGATAAACAATGTTTCAAAATCTATTCAGGGGAATGCCAACCTCAACTACACCCATATTTTCGACGAGACTAAAGCTCAGGAGCTGACCTTGAATCTGGACTACTATAAGAATATGTCAGAAGATGACAACAAGCAGACAGACACTGTCCTGGCCCTTCCTCAACAGCTTCCTCTAGGGCTTCTGGAACAGTCGATATATGCTCACAAAGATTACGACGTGTATTCCGCAAAGGCTGACTATCAGGGGCTTGTGGCTGGAAAATATATGCTTGAGGCGGGAGCTAAATGGGCTTTGTCGAACACCGTAAATAAGAGTACCGAGAACAAAAGCGAGACAATCTCCAAATCAGATTTCAAGTATCGCGAGCACGTGGGGGCCACTTATGCATCTCTCTCCGGCCAGATAGGAATGCAATGGAGTTTCAAAGTGGGTCTTCGTGGCGAATATACCAACTCTTTCGGGGATTGGACCAGTTCCGGACAGCAGAGCAGAAGGTCTTATTTCGACCTCTTCCCTACCGTCTTTGTAGGCTATAACCCAAGCCCTGACTGGAGATTAGGCTTCAGTTATACCCGAAGGATTGACAGACCGAGGTACGAGCAACTGAACCCGACCAAGACCTATGTGGACTCGAAGACTTACACTCAGGGAAATCCTGATATCCAGCCTCAGTACAGCGACAATTTCGCTTTGAACATCGGCTATGGACAGCACCTTTCTCTATCTCTTAATTACAACACTATGACTCAGGTTATCAATCAGATACCTTCTCTTACTCCCGAAGGAGAAGAGGTTATGACCTGGGGAAACATAGGTTCTCAGAATATGGCTGGGGCATTTTTGAGCATAGCCTCCCTGCCTATAGGAAAATACCTCCAATGGACCATTAGCGGAGGAACTTACTATGTGGAATCCCTCACCTACAGCAGCAACACCAAAAGGGAGAGCCTGGCCTTCCAAGCCTACACCGACCTTAGCCTGCTGCTGCCTAAGGATTGGAAACTGAGTGTGGATGCGTACGCGATGACCCCTATGATATTCGGGTGCTACTATATTCACGGCAGATGGGGTGCTAATATGGCCTTGAAGAAGAACATTTCTGAAAGACTCAGCTTTGGACTCAGAGTTGACGATATCTTCAGGACAACTAACAGCAATCTGGACATCATCGATGAAAGCGGCTACAATGTCAAGACTTACCTTACCCAGGAATTCTATAGCCAGAAGATACTTTTCGATCTGACCTGGACATTTGGCAGTTCTCAAAAGCCTGTCAAGAGCAGGAAGGTGGGTAATCTTGAGGAGATTTCCCGAGGCTCCGGTTCTGGCTCAGGAAGTGGACTAGGCCAATAAGAAAGAAAGAAGGGGTGACCGTTAAGTCACCCCTTGCTTTTGCTCCCCTTGTAGGACTTGAACCTACGACCCCCTGATTAACAGTCAGGTGCTCTAACCAACTGAGCTAAAGAGGAATTTATGTCACCCGTCTGAAACGGGATTGCAAATGTACTACAAAAATTGAAAACCTCAAAGTTTTTTGAAAAAAATTTATAAATTTGTACTATGACTTTAGAATTATTCTCTTCCTTACTAGAAGAATTCATTTCAAAAAACGACACTCTGTCGGTGACGGGTCTTGGCGTATTCAAAGCCAGGATCCAAGCGGCCAGCATCTCGGACAATGGATTCACCATTAACCCTCCTTACAGGAAATTGGAATTCTTCGCCGAGCAGGCTACAGAAGATGGGGCTTCCTTTGAAAAACTGTTCGCCGCCAAATATAAAATTGGCATAGAAGAGGCCAAAATGCAGACAGAGGAAATAAGTTCCTTGATTCTCAACTCTTTACGAGAAGATAAAGTACTGGAATTACCGAACTTCGGAAAATTCAGAAGCCTTGAAAACGGAGAAGTGTTCTTCATTATGGATATGGAGGCCGACATCTACCCTGAGGGCTTTGGATTGGAAAGTGTGTCCCTTAAGAACAAAAGCGTGAAAGCTCTTCCGCAGAAAAGCAGTGAAGCGCGGCTTTTGTTTAATATAGAGGAGGAAGAATTGGCAGAAGAGAAGAAAGAGGAGAAAGAAGAGGAGGAAGAGAAAGAAGAATTGGCAGAAAAGAAAACAGAACAGAAGGAGGGGGAGAAGAAGGAGGAGAAAAAGGAGGAGGAGAAGAAGAAGAAAAAGGAAGGCGGGAAGGTATTCTGGAGGCTGCTTTGGACCCTGCTGATCATAGCGACAGTGCTGCTATGTGCCTTCCTGCTGCTTTCCAGGTTCTATCCGGAACTTTTGGATAAGATACTCTATAGT
>CAMFSN010000012.1 GCA_945983015.1 uncultured Bacteroidales bacterium | reverse complement strand
GTGATGTGTAACAGCGGCTTTCTTAATGGCCTGAGTGTAGCGGAGGCCATAGAGAGGGCAAAGGACTATGTGGAGGAAAAGGGAATTGGCAGAAGGAAAACAAATTATCGTCTTAGGGATGCCATTTTCTCCCGTCAGAGATATTGGGGAGAACCATTCCCTATTTACTACAAGGATGGAATAGCTACGCCGGTGGATGAGCAGGATTTGCCGCTTTGTCTGCCGCAGATAGATTCTTACAAACCATCCGCTGACGGTCAGCCGCCGCTTGCCAGGGCTAAGGATTGGACTTATAAGGGCTATCCGCTGGAGACGAGCACAATGCCTGGCTTTGCAGGTTCGTCCGCATATTATCTTAGATATATGGACCCGCACAACGACAAGGCTTTGGTGGATAAGGAGGTGAATGAGTATTGGCAGTCAGTCGATTTGTACATAGGTGGAACCGAGCACGCGACAGGACATTTGATTTATTCGCGCTTCTGGAACAAGTTCCTCTATGATCTGGGCTATGTATGCAAGGATGAGCCTTTCTCCAAATTGATTAACCAGGGAATGATTCAGGGCCGTTCGAATTTCGTTTACCGCATCGTGGGAACTAACAAGTTCGTCTCTCTGGGCCTGAAGGACAAGTATGAAACTACTGAGATTCACGTGGACATCAATCTGGTGAGGAATGACAGGCTGAACATCGAGGCTTTCAAGGCCTGGAGACCTGAGTATGCCGATGCTGAGTTCGAATTGGAGAACGGGGAGTATATCTGTGGCTGGGCAGTGGAGAAGATGAGCAAGAGTATGTACAATGTGGTGAATCCGGACGACATCTGTGACACTTACGGAGCTGATACCTTGCGTCTTTACGAGATGTTCCTCGGCCCTATAGAACAGAGCAAGCCTTGGGACACGAAGGGAATTGACGGAGTTAACCGCTTCCTGAAGAAGTTCTGGAGGCTATTCTACGATGGGGATAGCTTCCTGGTAATTGACGAGCCGGCAAGTCCTGCAGAACTCAAGGCACTGCACAAGTTGATAGCCAAGGAGCAGAGTGACATAGAGAATTTCTCTTACAATACTTGCATAAGCGCCTTTATGATAGCTCTTTCAGAACTTGGAGAATGTCATAAGAGGGTGATTCTCAGAGATTTGGTGGTTTTGCTTTCTCCATTTGCCCCTCATATCTGTGAAGAGTTGTGGGATGCCTTGGGAGAAAAGGGCAGCGTCTGTGCGGCGGCTTTCCCTGAGTATAATCCTGCCTATACCGTGGAGGATAGTGTGACCTATCCTGTGCAGTTTAACGGAAAGATGCGCTTTACCGTGGAGCAGCCCAAGTCGTCTTCTCCTGCAGAGGTCGAAGCCTTTATCCGAAATGCTCCGCAGACTGCCAAATACGTGGGGGAGGGGAATATAGTAAAGGTAATAGTAGTGCCTGGAAGAATCATTAATGTCGTAGTGAAATGATAACTAAACAAAAGTTTCTGACAGTCATCAAGGAGTACCTGCTTTTGACCTTGGCCTGTTTTGTCTTTGCCATGGCCTGGGAAGGCTTTATGATTCCGAGTGGGATGTCAGCTGGTGGAATGATGGGTCTTTCCACCGTAATCCAGTATGCCACAGGGGGGTTGATTCCTGCTCAGTACACCTATGTGGTCATTAATGTGCTGCTTATTCTGATAGCGATGTGGTTTATGGGCATAGGTTTCGGCTTTAAAACCATCTACTGTATCATAGTTTCTACCATTTTTATGGGCATAGTGGGGAACTTGGAGTTTCTGCATTGTGTGGAAGGCCAATTTTTCTATGTCAAGGATCGTCTGCTCGTCCCTCTGATTGCGGGTAGCCTCGAGGCTCTGTCCATAGGTATTATTATCCGAAACGGAGGAAGTACCGGTGGAACTGACATTATCGCCTTGATGATAAACAAGTTCTGGCCTGTATCCCTGTCCACTGCCTTCGTTATCCTGGATTTGGTGATAGTGACATTGATTCTCTTCTTGCCAGGAAAAATTTTCACCGATATGGTGTATGGTATAGTTGAGATCGTGGCTTTCTCCATTCTGGTGGATGTGGTGGTCAGCGGACAGAAGGGCTCTTCTCAGATTTTAGTTTTCTCCGACAAGTATCAGGAGATTGCAGACCATATCATCAACGATATGGGGCGTGGCGTGACTGTGCTCAAGGCTCAGGGTTGGTACACTAAATCTGATAAGAATCTGCTGCTGATTCTGATAGGTCGTCAGGAATTGCCTTCGCTTATGAAGAAAATTAAACAGGTGGATGCCAAGGCATTTATGTCGGTTTCGCCTACAAATAATGTATATGGAGAGGGTTTTGACGAGATAAAAGTCGGAATTGATAAAAAGAAATTAAGAAAATACGATGATTAGAAGTAGTGTGTTCAGAACTGTAAAAGAGTATGCCTTGATTACTTTCGGTATGCTGCTTTACATCCTTGCTTGGGTTATCTTCCTGCTGCCTAACAATATGGTGGGAGGCGGAGTGTCCGGTGTATCTTCCTTGATACAGTATTTCACCCACGGGGCTATTAAGATGGGTTATTCCTATTTTGTAATCAATGTGGTTCTGCTGATTATAGCTCTCTTTGTTCTGGGGAACAAGTTTGGAATCAAGACTGTATATGCCATAGTTATCGCTTCCGCAGGACTGAACTTGTTCCAGGAACTTATTCCTGCAGAGATATGTCAGACGCTCGCCGTGGACAACGGCAAGCTGATGAGCTCCATTATGGGAGGTCTGCTCTCCGGAGTGGGAATAGGCATCTGTATGAGTCAGGGGGGAAGTACGGGAGGAACCGACATCATAGCCTTGATAGTAAACAAGTACAGGAATGTATCTCCGGGACAGATGATTCTGGCTATGGATGTGGTAATCATTCTCTCATCTCTCTTTATCCCTCTGCAGAGTGGAGATGGTTCCCTGATGGAATTTAATGAGAAGATTACCACGGTGGTTTATGGTTTCATTCTGATAGCTATCAATGGTATGGTGCTGGATATGACTCTGGCCGGCTCCAAGCAGAGTGTTCAGCTTATCATTCTCTCAAAAAAGCATAAGGAATTGGCCGATGCCATTACCAATGAACTGCATCGGGGAGTGACAGTTCTTAACGGTATGGGCTGGTACACAAAGGAGCCTACGCAGGTTTTGATGGTTTTGGCAAGAAAATATGACCTTAATATACTTTTGCGTTACATTAAGACAATAGATCCTGAAGCTTTCCTGTCAGTTTCATCGGTTACCGGTGTTTACGGCAAGGGATTCGAGACAATTAAAACTAGACGAAAAAAATAGTTTACATACTTTTCTGTCACAAAATATCTTAAAAACCCTTCTGGATGATGCTCCAGTAGGGTTTTTTGTATATATTTGTTCATACTAACCACTAAGTTATGAAACTGTTTTTAAGGAAAAGAATGAAGTTGAGTGAGCGTCTGTCCCTTAGGTATAAGAATCTGTTTTATCTAAGCGAGGATACGAGAAGGCTTAAAATCCTGTTTTATAAGATTGAACAGATAATGAAGGAGAAGAGACCCTATCTGGATGGGGATTTCTGTGTGGAGGATCTGGCCAGAATGGTTTGTAGCAGCAAGTCCTATGTATCCAAGGCCATCAATATGGTCGGAAAGACTAATTTCCGTCCTTATATCAACTCCTATAGGGTAAAGTATGCGGCTGATTTGATAAGAAGAGATCCTAGAATGAAGATGAGTGAAGTGGCCTCGATGTCAGGTTTCAATTCTCTTCCTACCTTCAATTCCAGTTTTAAATCTCAGATGTCTATGAGGCCTAAGGATTATCTTCTCTGCATTCATTCTGAGTCAGTTCACAGACTATTTTTCCCCAAGCTGAAAGAATCGGAGCCGTAATCTCCAAATTCTCCTTCTTAACTGGATGTATGAAACTGATTCTTCTGGAATGCAGGCAGATGCCTCCGTCTCGATTCGAACGGGGAGCTCCATACTTTAAGTCTCCTTTGATGGGGCAGCCTATGTGGGAGAGTTGGCATCTTATCTGATGATGTCTGCCGCTGAGCAGTTCCACTTCCAGTAGAGAGTAGTTTAAGCCCTCTGCCAGGACTTTGTAGCGCAGGCGGGCGAGTTTTGCGCCCTCGCTGTTCTGCTTGCAGACGTAGCTTTT
The DNA here is from genome assembly GCA_945983015.1 of uncultured Bacteroidales bacterium. Taxonomy (GTDB): domain Bacteria; phylum Bacteroidota; class Bacteroidia; order Bacteroidales; family UBA932; genus Cryptobacteroides. Next base: position 20,086 of record CAMFSN010000012.1, on the reverse strand, counting down.
GTTCTGTTTTTCGTTTCTGTTAAGGTAGTTTTCCAAAAGAGCGTTTTCGGTAGTGGGCTTGCCTTGGCATAAGGCCCAGTAGAACTTGTGTACTTCGCCGTCGCGAAACAGGGCATTCATCCTTTCCAGGGCCTTGGAGGTCTTGGCGAAGATGCAGGCTCCGCTGACCGGTCTGTCCAAGCGGTGAGTTACTCCTAAGAATACTTTTCCTGCTTTCTTGTCTCTCTGGGCGATATAGGCTTTCAGGGCTTCAGCGAGGCATTCGTCCCCGGTCTTGTCTCCCTGGACTATCTCCCCGCTAAGCTTGTTTACTATAAGCAGGTGGTTGTCTTCAAAAAGAATCCTGGACTTAAAGCCCAGGATTTCATTTTCTGTTAAATTTCTGTATTCCATTCGGATTACTCGGCGATGGATACGTTTACGCGACGCTTGTTACCATCGATCTTGCTGGCTTTGCAAGGGCATACGACTTTCACTTTCTTAGCAGGGATCTGCTTGTAGTAAAGCCAATTGCGAACCAGATTAGCACGTTCTACAGCGATAGCCTGATTGTACTCCTTGTCAGAAGTGTCGTTAGAATAAGGCTCGATGAGGATGACAGCGCTCTTGTCGAGAGTGTTGTAAACATCGATGAGTTCCTGAAGAAGGGCTTTGGTCTCAGGGTTGAGATCGCATCTCTCTTTTCCGTAAAGAACACCTGCTGTAGGAAGAGCGAAAGTGGTAGAGCCATATGGAGTCTGGGCGATGGCATCTTTCACTGCCTGTTTGTAGCTTTCAACATCTTCAGCAACTACATCGCTCTTTACTGCGGTAACTGCATCTGAAAGTTTGAATACGCGAGCTGCTCTGGCTGCTGCCTCTGCTGCTGCTCTCTCGGCGGCTTCTTTAGCTGCTGCCTCTGCTGCTGCTCGTTCAGCAGCCTCTTTTGCTTTCTTTGACTGACAAGATGTTGTTCCAAGAGCTGCAAGAACCACAAGTCCTGCTACTGCGATAATTTTGCTAAGTTTCATAAGAGTTATGCTATTTTGTTTTTAATTATCCTTTATCGGTGCGAATATAAGAAATTTTTATCACTAATTCAAATTATATCTGAAACTCTGATTATTTCTAATATATCTTGCTCATTTCATTGAGCGTTTCAGCCATCTCTTCCCATGCGTTCCGCTGAGCGCGAAAACAAGGATTTGACAATTTGTCAGTAAATGCTTTGTGGCACGGCTTTGGAAGAACCCATCGTCGAAAACTTTATGTTTAGCGAGCGCTAAACGACGAAGCAGATTTAAGTAAGAAAATAAAAAACGAATTATATTATGGGAAAAATTATCGGAATAGACCTTGGAACCACAAATTCCTGTGTCGCAGTAATGGAAGGCGCTCAGCCTACAGTAATTATTAATAACGAGGGACATCGTACCACTCCTTCTATAGTGGCTTTCACTGAGAACGGGGAGCGTAAGGTGGGTGACACTGCAAAGCGTCAGGCTGTCACAAACCCTAAGAACACCATTTTCTCCATTAAGAGATTTATGGGTGAGACCTATGATCAGGTAGGAAAGGAGATAGCTCGCGTACCTTATTCAGTGGTTCGCGGTGAGAATAATACTCCACGTGTGGATATTAACGGCAAGCAGTATTCTCCACAGGAGATTTCTGCCATCATCCTGCAAAAGATGAAGAAGACTGCTGAGGATTACCTCCGTCAGGAAGTGACAGAGGCTGTCATCACAGTACCTGCATATTTCTCTGATTCACAGCGTCAGGCTACAAAGGAGGCTGGTAAGATTGCCGGTCTGGATGTGAAGAGAATTATCAATGAGCCTACGGCAGCAGCTCTTGCCTATGGTTTGGATAAGAAGAATAAGAATATGAAGGTGGCCGTTTACGACCTTGGTGGCGGTACTTTCGATATTTCCATCCTCGAACTCGGTGACGGTGTCTTCGAGGTGAAGTCAACCAATGGTGATACCCACCTGGGAGGTGATGATTTCGATCACGCTATTATCGAGTGGCTCGCTTCTGAGTTCGCAGCAGAGAATTCAGGTATGGATTTGAGAAAGGACCCTATGGCCCTTCAGAGACTTAAGGAGGCTGCCGAGAAGGCTAAGATTGAACTCTCCAACCAGACTTCCGCTGAGATAAATCTGCCTTATATCACCGCTGTGGACGGTATGCCTAAGCATTTGGTCAAGACCCTGTCCAGGGCTAAGTTCGAGGCTCTCTGCGATGACCTCTTCCGCAGGAGTATAGAACCTTGCCGTCAGGCTCTCGCAGATGCTAAGATCAGTGCATCTCAGATCGATGAGGTTATCCTCGTAGGTGGTTCTACCCGTATTCCTAAAGTTCAGGAACTCGTCAAGGAGTTCTTCGGAAAGGAGCCTAACAAGAGTGTAAACCCTGACGAGGTTGTGGCTATCGGTGCCGCTATCCAGGGTGGTGTGCTTGCAGGTGACGTGAAGGATGTGCTTCTGCTTGACGTAACTCCGCTTTCACTCGGTATCGAGACTCTCGGTGGAGTTATGACCAAACTCATCGAGTCTAATACCACTATCCCTGTTCACAAGGAACAGGTATTCTCTACCGCTGCGGACAACCAGCCTTCAGTAGAGATCAGGGTTCTCCAGGGAGAGCGTCCAATGGCCAAGGATAACAAACAGATCGGAGTCTTCCATCTGGACGGAATCACTCCTGCACCACGCGGAGTTCCTCAGATCGAGGTATCCTTCGATATAGATACTAACGGTATCCTCTCTGTTTCTGCGAAGGACAAGGCTACCGGCAAGGAACAGAAGATCCGTATCGAAGCTTCCTCAGGTCTTTCAGAGGAGGAGATTCAGAGGATGAGAGATGAGGCCAAGGCCAATGAGGCCGCTGACCAGGCTGAAAGGGAGAGGGTTGATAAGATTAACAACGCCGATGCCCTCAGCTTCCAGGTGGAGAAATTCCTCAAGGAGAATGGCGATAAGATTCCTGCAGATAAGAAGAGCAGTGTGGAGACTCCTCTGAATGCTCTCAAGGAGGCTGTCAAGAATCAGAATATCGCTGATATCGACAGATATACCGAAGAGTTGAACAAGGTAATGGGTGAGATTTACTCCGCTATGTCAGGTCAGCAGGGCCCTCAGGGCCCACAAGGCCCACAAGGCCCGCAGAATGGTCCTGACTACGGTCCTCAGGGAGGAAATGATACTCCTGATGAGCAGTAATGGTTAAAATTTCATAAAAATAAGGTGGGCGCTAGCTTTGCGCTCACCTTTTTTCGGTCTTATAAAGGGAAATTCAAGTTTCACGAGTAATCGAAACTTGAGTAATCTTTTATTTCAGAAATAATTAGTATATTTGAGGACTAAGAATTTTGAAATATGCAGAAGATATACGAAAGCGATCCATGGCTTGAGCCGTGGAAAGATGCCATCGATGCGAGGCAGAGTCGAATCCTCTCTTCTTGGGAAAAGTATTCCCAGGCGAATTCCCATCTCTATTACGGCCTTCATAAGGACGAACACGGCTGGGTTCTGCGCGAGTGGGCACCAAATGCCAATTGTATCTACCTTATAGGGGAGTGTAATAATTGGAAGCGGGTGCGGGCCTATGCCTTTTCTCCTGTCGGAAACGGAAACTGGGAACTGCGGCTTCCGGACTATTGCCTGCACCACGGAGATCTCTACAAATTATGGATAGAATGGCCTGGGGGTGGTGGAGAAAGGCTTCCGGCTTATGTTACCAGGGCGGTTCAGGATCCGGAGACCAAGGTCTTCAGCGCGCAGGTCTGGGACCCTAAACCATACGAGTGGCAGAATGCTTTCGAAAGGGATGTGAATGAGGCGCCATTCATTTATGAGTGTCATATAGGAATGAGCTCGGAGGAGGAGAAAGTGGCCAGTTTCGAGGATTTTAGAAAACTGGTTCTCCCAAGAGTCAAAGCCTTGGGCTATAATACTATACAGATAATGGCCCTGCAGGAACACCCTTATTATGGAAGTTTTGGCTATCAGGTCTCTAATTTCTTCGCGTTAAGCAGTCGTTTCGGAACTCCGGAAGAATTCAAGCAACTTGTGGATGAGGCCCATTCCCTGGGAATCGCGGTCATAATGGATATCGTCCATTCCCACAGCGTAATCAATGAGGCTGAAGGCTTGAGCCGCTTCGACGGCAGGGACGACCTTTATTTCTACAAAGGGTCGGCAGGTTATCATCCGGCCTGGGGCTCCAGGTGTTTCGACTATGGAAAGGATGAGGTAATCAATTTCCTCTTAAGTAACTGTAAATATTGGCTTGAAGAATATCACCTGGATGGCTTCCGCTTCGACGGAGTGACCTCTATGCTATATTGGGATCACGGACTGGGAACGGATTTCGGAAACTATGAACTCTATTTTAACCGCGGGGTGGACGAGAATGCAGTTTGCTATTTGGGTATGGCAAACATACTGATTCACAGCCTGAAGCCTACGGCTATAACGATAGCGGAAGACGTGTCCGGAATGGCCGGTCTCGCAGCGCCTCTGGAGGCTGGTGGAGTGGGTTTCGATTATCGTATGGCTATGGGAGTGGCAGACCATTGGATCAAATGGATAAAGGAACGCAGCGATGAGCAGTGGTCTATGGGAGAGATTTGGTGGGAGCTGACCAGAAAACGCGACGATGAGAAGACCATCAGTTATGCGGAATGTCACGACCAGGCTATGGTGGGAGATAAGACCATAGCTTTCCGCTTGATGGACAAGGAGATGTACTTCAGTATGAACAAAGGAAGCCAGAATCTTGTAATTGACAGGGGTATAGCCCTTCATAAGATGATAAGGCTTCTTACCGCCGCCACGGCCGGCAATGGTTACCTTTGTTTTATGGGTAATGAATTCGGACATCCGGAGTGGATAGATTTTCCTCGGGAGGGGAACAAGTGGTCTTTCAAGTATGCCAGAAGGCAGTGGTCCCTGGCTGACAACGGGCTGCTTCGATATGGGGATCTTCAGAACTTCGATGCGGAGTTTGTCCACTTTTTAAGGCGGACTGGTGCACTGAATGTGCCTCCTGTCCTGCTTCGCAGTGACGAGGAGAAAAAGGTCTTGATTTTCCGCCGTCAAAATGCTATCTTTGCGTTCAATTTTTCCCCTACTTCTTCATACCAGGAATATGGGTTTGAAGCTCCTGAAGGCGAATATATTAAGCTTTTCGATTCGGATGAGGGAAGATTTGGGGGATTTGACAGACTTCAAAAAGATGAAATACATACTACCATTAATCACACTCTGAAGCTCTATCTGCCTTGCAGGTGCGCTTTGGTGTTGATAAAAGACAAATAATATGGCATTTTTAAAATTTAACAAGGCTGAACTGGTGAATCTCTCGTATTCTTTGAAACGGGAGATTATCTGTGCTAACAAGACCGGAGCCTATTGCAACACTTCCATCTTGACTTGCAATACTCGCAGGTATCACGGTCTGCTGGCCCTTACTTTGGACAGGTTCGGGGGAGACCGCTTCCTTATGCTTTCGTCACTGGATGAGTCGGTGATAGTGGAAGGAAAGCAGTTTAACCTGGGCATCCATTGCTATGGAGAGATCTATGAGCCTAGAGGTCACAAGTATGTGGTTGACTTCGAGGCAGATCCTGTTACCCGTATCACTTATAAGATAGGTAACATAGTTATTCGTAAGAGCATTCTTCTTTGTCCTGATGTGGATAGGCTTTACATTAAGTATGAGCTTTTGGAAGGTCCTTCCCAGGCCACTATCAGGTTAAGGCCTCTGCTTGCTTTCAGAAACATTCACGATCTTACCCACGTGAATGATCAGGCTGATCCTACTCCTGGAACTTGCAGAAACGGAGCCAGCTTCAGATTATATGAATCATATCCGGATCTGTACTTGCAGTTCTCAGATTCCAAGGTGGCATTCCACGAGGATTCTCACTGGTATTACGGGGTCACTTATTCTGATGAATACCGTCGTGGCTTTGACTGTAAGGAAGATCTGCTTTCTCCGGGCTTTTTCGAACTCAAGCTCAAACAGGGCCGCAGTTTCATAGTCAGCGCCTCCAAGCTGGAGTCTGACCCTAAGACCTTCGCTCCTGAGTTCAAGTCTCTGAGCAAACTCTCCGGAGAGATAAAAGACTATCGTCAGCAGCTTCTGCACTGTGCGGATACTCTGATTACAAATCATAACGGCAGAATGAAGATAGAAGCCGGTTATTCCTGGCTTCTGGCAGGTCTTCTCAGAGAGACTCTTCTCGCCCTTCCCGGCTTGACCTTAAGCGCGGGAAAACCTGAGGAGTTCGAGCAGATTCTGGATAATCTCATCGCCGATGAGCAGCAGAGACTTTTCAGTCGTACCACTCAGGTTGAGGCTCCACTGTACCTGGCCTGTGTGCTTCAGATTTACATAGACCACGGGGCTGATCCGAAGTATGTCTGGAAAAAGTACGGCAAAGTTCTGAAAAAAGTCCTGGAGAGTTATCTTCCAGGGGTAAGGAACGAGGTGGTTATGCATCCTAACGGCTTGCTTTGGGCTCAGATGGACGGGGTTGCCCTTTCCTGGATGAACGCCTACGTCGACGGCAGGGCCGTAACCGAAAGAGCCGGCTACCAGGTCGAGACCAATGCCTTCTGGTATAATGCCATCTGCTTTGCTCTTGAGATGGAGAAGAACAGTCGCAGCAGGGATAAGGCCTTCAGGGAGAAATGGACTTCCATAGCCGCTCTGGTAAAGGAGAATTTCACTAAGGTCTTCTTTAATGAGCAGCTTGGATATCTGGCCGATTATGTGGATAATTCCGGTCAGAATATGGATGTAAGACCTAACCAGCTCTTTGCTATCTGGGTGAAGTATTCTCCAGTGGAGGATGAGTTGCATCCTTCCATCCTCAGGGTGATAGACCGTGAACTGGTTACCGCCAGAGGTCTGAGAACCCTTTCCCCTAGAGATGTAAAGTACAGAGGTGTATATGAAGGTTCCCAGAGAGACAGGGATCTGGCATATCATCAGGGTTGCACCAGACCGGGACTTCTGGAACAGTACATCGATACCTGTTTCCGTATCAAGGGACCTTCTTTCTGGAAGAGGGCCCAGTGGCTTACGGAAGGATTTTTTGAGGACTTGAACAAGCACGGAGTAGGAGCCTTTGCTGAAATATATGACGGAGATCCTCCATTCGAGGCTCACGGAGCCATATCCTCAGCTCTGAGTACGGCTGCACTCCTTGCATCCGTGGAATTGCTTGATAAATACAAAGACTTATAGATCATAGTATTATGAGAGTTTTAATGTTCGGTTGGGAGTTTCCTCCTCATATCGCAGGTGGTTTGGGAACTGCTTGTAAGGGCATAGTAGAGGGTCTGGCGCATAATGGTGTGGAGACTCTCTTCGTGATGCCTTCTGCAAGTGGGGACGAGGACCAGTCCTGCACTACCATCATAAACGCAAGTGACGTCGAAGTTCACAATGTCAGCCAGACCGTGGATGAGTTCCTCGACAAGGTGAAGTTTATTCACGTGGACTCCAATTTGGTGCCATATGTGGATCCGGACGAATATTTCGAGGCCATAGAAAAGATGAAGAAGGAGAAGCGCACTTCTACTACCGTAGGATTCGGGCAGAAGTTCAAGTTCTCCGGCAAATACGGGGCTAATCTTATGGAAGAGGTATCTCGTTATGCTCAGGTGGGAGGGACCATCGCTATGCAGCACGCAGGCGAATTTGATGTGATTCACGCTCACGATTGGCTTACTTATCTGGCCGGCATAGCCGCTAAGGAACTTAGTGGAAAGCCTCTGGTAGTGCACGTTCACGCCACCTCTTTCGACCGTGGCTCCGACGATATGGTGGATACCAGGGTATATGCCATCGAAAAGAGAGGTATGGAGATGGCTGACAGAGTGGTGGCTGTTTCTGAACTTACCAGAAACATAGTCATTAACAAATATGGAATCGATCCTTCCAAGGTCGTGGCGGTTCACAATGCCGTGGATTTCAGCGGCAGGGAGAACTTGCAGGTGGAAAGGGGAGTCAGGGACAAGGTCGTGACCTTCCTGGGACGTATCACCTATCAGAAAGGACCGGAGTATTTCATCGATGCTGCAGCCAAGGTTCTGAAGCGTACCAAGGGGGTTCGTTTCGTAATGGCCGGAAGCGGAGATATGATGAACAAGGCTATACGTCAGGTCGCCAGACTTGGCATAGCTGACAGATTCCATTTTACAGGTTTCCTTCGTGGAAGCGATGTTCAGAAGATGTTTGCCCTTAGCGACGTATATATAATGCCATCAGTGAGTGAACCTTTCGGTATCTCTCCGCTCGAGGCTATGCGTTCTAATGTGCCGAGCATCATCTCCTATCAGAGCGGCGCCGCCGAGATCTTGAAATATGCCTTTAAGGTGGATTTCTGGGATGTGGATGCGATGGCCGACGATATCTATGCCCTGCTTCAGTATCCTGCGCTTTCAAAATTTGCTGAAAAGCACGGACTGGAAGAGGTCAATGCCCTTAAGTGGGATCACGCAGCTGCCAAGCTGAAGAATATTTATGAACAAATAACTAAATAATTACATAATTATGGCAAAATCGATCTGTTTGTATTTTCAGGTACATCAGCCTACCAGACTCAGATTGTATAGGTTCTTCGATATAGGCAAGGACTCACACTATTACGATGACTTTGCTAACAGGACCATCCTCAAGAGAGTGGCTCAGAAGTGCTACCTTCCGATGAACAAGCTCTTGCTGAAGACTATAAAGGCGTCAAAGGGCGCTTTCAAAGTGGCTTTCTCCATCTCTGGATCTGCCCTCGAGCAGTTTGACCGCTATGCTCCGGAGGTATTGGACAGCTTTAAGGAATTGGCAGACACCGGTTGTGTGGAATTCCTCTGCGAGACTTACTATCATTCCCTGTCCTCCGTGGCTTCACCAGCTGAGTTTGAGTTCCAGGTTCAAAGGCACAAGGAAGCCATCAAGCACTATTTCGGAGTGGAGCCTGTGGCCTTCAGGAATACTGAGCTGGTTTATTCCGACTCTATCGGAAAGCAGGTTTACGAAATGGGATTCAAGACTATGCTTACCGAGGGTGCCCGTCACATAATGGGTTGGCGTTCTCCTAATTATGTATATAGTAACGACTTCGTCGAGGATCAGAGCCTGCTTCTTAGGAATTATTCCTTAAGCGACGACATCGCTTTCCGTTTCCCTGACAAGAGCTGGGCTTCTTGGCCTCTGACTGCGGAGAAATTCAAGACCTGGGTGGATGAGGCAGAAGGTGACTACGTGGGCCTGTTTATGGATTACGAGACCTTCGGAGAGCACACTGATGCTTCCAGCGGTATATTCGATTTTATGGAGGCCCTTCCTCAGGTATGTCTGAAGGACGCTGATTTCCACTTCTATACCCCAAGCGAAGTAGCGGCTGCTTTCAAGCCTGTATCCGAACTCTCTGTTCCTAACCCTATTTCCTGGGCGGATGAGGAAAGAGACCTTACTGCCTGGCTTGGCAATGAACTTCAGAATGAGGCATTTTCCAAGTTGTATGGCCTTCAGGAGAAACTCTCCATTCTAAATGACCCTGTACTCTGGGCAGATTATGGTCATCTGCAGGAGAGCGACCATTTTTACTATATGTGTACCAAGTTCTTCACGGGAGGAGATATGCATAAGTATTTTAACCCATACAACTCTCCGTATGAGGCCTTTATCAATTATATGAATGTGTTAAGTGATTTTATCATTCGCGTAAACGACGCGATTGCTGTTAAATAGTAGTGTATTTTTTATATGAATGTAAATGCAAGTAATTCACCGTCATGGAAAAGCGTGATGGTGACCAGGCATCTTCCTGAGAAGTTGTCTGGTCTGGAAACCCTATGTAAAAACCTTTGGTGGTGTTGGAACGATGATGCCAAGGCTCTTTTCAAGAGCATTGACTCTGAACTTTGGCATAAGTCTGGTCACAACCCTATGGAGATTTTGGACAAAGTCAGTCTTAAAAGATATAATGAACTGGCAAAAGATGAGGATTTCCTTGCACGTCTGGGCCATGTGATGGATGAATTTGATGGCTATATGGCTAAAAAGGCAGAGCGTACGGAGCCTTCGGTGGCATACTTCTGTATGGAGTATGGTCTGGATACTTCCCTGAAGATATATTCAGGTGGTTTGGGTATCCTCGCAGGCGATTATCTGAAGGAGACTTCAGATATGAACGTGAACCTGGTGGCTGTAGGTCTTCTTTACCGTTATGGCTATTTCTCCCAGCGCCTTACCCCTCAGGGTAATCAGGTGGCAGACTACAATGCTCAGGACTTCCTGAAGATTCCGGCAGAGCCTGTCATCGGTGAGGACGGTGTATGGAAGAGTGTAAGTATGAGACTGCCTGGAAGAGATCTGAAAGCCAGAATCTGGAGAGTGGCTGTAGGTCGTACCGACCTTTATCTGCTTGACACTGACTATGAGGCTAACAGCCCTGAAGACAGGTCAGTAACCCATCAGCTTTATGGTGGAAACCACGAGAATCGTCTTAAGCAGGAGATACTCCTTGGAATCGGTGGTGTCAGAGCTCTCAGAGCCCTGGGTTTGAACCCTACTATGTACCATTACAATGAGGGACACGCCGCTTTTGCCGGTCTGGAAAGACTTCGCGAGTATATGCAGGATAAGCATTATGCCCTTGGTGAGGCTCTCGAACTGGTAAGGGCATCGGCTCTTTATACCACCCATACTCCTGTGCCTGCTGGACACGACTCTTTCTCTGAGGAGGAGATGGGCCCTTATTTCGGACATTATCCACAGAGATACGGCCTGGACTGGAGAGGCTTTATGGAGTTCGGAAAGATTAATGCCGAGGACCTGAGCGAGAAGTTCTCTATGAGTGTGCTCGCTGCCAATTTCAGCCAGAATGTTAACGGCGTATCTATGCTTCACGGCAAGGTCAGCCAGGAGATATTTGCCAATATGTACCCGGGTTACCTGCCTGAGGAACTCTTTGTGAGCTATGTGACCAATGGCGTGCACTATCCTACCTGGGCTGCCAAGGAATGGAAAGCCATCCACTCCAAGGTTTTCGGAGAGGAATTCAAGACTTCCCACTACGACAAGAAGTGCTTCAGCGGCATCTACAATGTCAGTGACGAGGAGGTTTGGAATACCCGTAAACTGCTTAAGGCTGACCTTATTAAGACCGTAAAGGACAGGCTTTCCGATCCAAGCATCTCATCTCACTATTCTCCTGGTCAGATCGTTACCATTAAGGAGACCTTGCGCGATGACGTGCTTACCATAGGATTTGCCCGTCGTTTCGCTACCTATAAGAGAGCTACCCTTCTATTCAGGGATCTCAACAGGCTTGACGAAATTGTGAATGATCCACAGCGTCCTGTTCAGTTCCTCTTTGCCGGAAAGGCTCACCCTGCAGATGTGGCAGGTCAGAATCTTATCAAGCAGATAGTGGAGATAAGCAAAGACCCACGTTTCATCGGAAAGATAGTCTTCATCCCTGGATACGACATTACCCTGGCAAAGAGACTGGTTCAGGGAGTGGATGTATGGATGAACAACCCTACCCGTCCACAGGAGGCTTCCGGTACTTCCGGAGAGAAGGCTTCTATGAACGGAGTTATGCACTTCTCTGTTCTCGATGGCTGGTGGGTTGAAGGTTACACCAAGGATGCCGGTTGGGCTCTGCCTTTGGAGCGCACCTACGAGGATCAGGAGTATCAGAACGAACTTGATGCCGCCACCATCTATGCTACCATAGAGAATGAGATAGCACCGGATTATTACGATGTGGATAAGGTCACAGGACGCAGTGCCAAGTGGATTTCTTACATTAAGAACACCATAGCTCTGGTGGCTTCCAACTTCACTACCAACAGAATGCTTGAGGATTACTGCAAGCAGTATTACGAGCCTCAGAGTCAGCGTTATGCTCACCTGGCGGCTGAAGATGGAAAGGTAGCCAAGGAGATCGCTTCCTGGAAGAAGTTCGTGGGTGAGGAGTGGAATAACATGCGTATCATTTCCTACACTCAGCCTAACGCTTCCTATGTTCTTTCCGACAAGAACAAGTTCGTCAGCGAGGTGGTAATCGACCTGGGTCGACTCAAACCGGAAGATTTAGGAGTGGAGATGCTCTTTACTTCTACCGACGCTAAGGGCGTAGCTCACATTCAGGAGGTATTCAACTATGACCTTGTTTCTTGTGATAATGGTATAGCTACCTTCCGTACTGTAGTGCTCCCAGAGAGGACCGGTATGTATGAGGTAGGTACCAGAATCTATCCTAAGAATGCGGAACTTCCTCATCGTCAGGATTTCCCTATCGTAAAATGGTTGTAGCCGCCACTGGATTTTTCGATGGTGTCCACATTGGACACCAAGCTGTTATAAAGACTTTGCTCGATTATGCTGAAAAGTATAGCGGGCAAAGTCTCGTTATCAGTTTCTGGCCTCATCCCAGGGTGCTTCTCCAGAAGGATGCCAGAGACTTAAGCCTTCTGACTTCTATAGAAGAGAAGAAGGCCATATTGGAGGGGATGGGAGTACAGAAGGTGGAGATTTTGCCTTTTACCCGAGATTTTGCCGCTATGCGCTCCGAGACATACTTGGCATACATAAGGGAAAAGTATGGGGTGGAGGCGATAGTTTTAGGTTATGACAACCGTTTTGGCAGTGGGGAAGAGGGAACTCGGGAAATTGAGAGCATCGCTCGGAAGATGGGTTTTACGGTGCTTTGTCAGGCTCCGCAGATGCTCGATGGCATAACCGTGTCTTCCACGCAGTGTCGGCTTGCCTTGAAAAGGGGAGATGTCGAATTGGCCTCCAGAATGCTGGGAAGGGATTATTCTCTGAGCGGGGTAGTGGTGGCTGGAAAGCAGCTTGGCCGCAAAATAGGTTTTCCGACGGCCAATCTCCGGCTGCGTGAGCCTCTGAAATGTGTGCCGGCTACGGGGGTGTATCTTTCTCGGCTTAGTCTGGATGGGGAAAGCTTCTGGGGAATGAGCAACGTGGATTCATCCTCTTTGGTGGAGACTCACATATTTGATTTTGACAGAGACATTTACGGGATGGATTTGGAACTGAGTTTCAAAGCGCATATTCGCAGTGAAATGCATTTCGCTTCGCTGGAAGAATTGAAAAATCAGTTAAAAAAGGACGAAATGTCCATAAAAAAGCGTATCTTCGCAGGATATGACCACGAATAAGGAAGACAAGACTAATAAGAAGGAGAAATTAGCCTCCTTAAAAAGTTTGAGTGAAAAGAAAAAGCTCGTTTTATATTCGGAAATGATGAAACCCAAGTTTGACGAGGGTATTAAATAAATATTAATGTTATGGCAGAAGTTCATTATATGAGCCAGGAAGGGCTCGAGAATATTAAGAAAGAATTACAGGAAGCACTTGCACAGCGCCCTATCATCTCTGCTGCGATTGCAGAGGCAAGGGAGAAGGGAGATCTCTCCGAAAATGCTGAGTACGAGTCTGCCCGTGAGGCTCAGAGCCTGCTGGAGATCAAAATTGCTAACCTGAAGAATATGGTGGCCAGTGCCAAGGTGGTGGATGCCTCCTTGCTTTCCACCGATAAGGTGCAGATGCTTAACACTGTGAAAGTGGAGAATTTAAATGCTCATCAGATTATGACTTTCACTATCGTGGGGGAATCCGAGGCTGACTTCTCTAAGGGTAAGCTGGCTGCTACTACTCCTATCGCAAAGGCCCTCATAGGTCATTCTGTAGGCGAGGTGGTCGAGGCGAAGGTTCCGGCTGGAGTAATAAAGTTTAAGATATTGGAAATCAGTATATAATGACTATTTTTACAAAAATTGCGAAGGGAGAGATTCCTTCCTACAAAGTAGCGGAGAGCGATGAGTTCTACGCTTTTTTGGATATATCACCCCTGGCAGAGGGACATACTTTGGTAATTCCTAAGAATGTGGAGGATGACTATATCTTTTCCCTGGATGAAAAGACCTATCAGGGACTTTGGGATTTTGCCCGTAAGGTGGCCATAGCCCTCAAGGCGGTTGTGCCTTGCAAGAGGGTAGGTGTGGCAGTTCTCGGTATGGAAGTGCCTCATACCCATATCCATCTCATTCCTCTTCAGAGTGAAGCTGATATGGATTTTCGTAAGCAGCGTCCGGAAGTAAGCGACGAGCGTAAATCCGAAATTGCCGCTGCAGTTTATGCTGAATTTCAAAAGTTGATTTAGAGTTTATGAAGAAATCACTTGGCATTCTCGCCGCTTTGCTTTGTTTGTGTTCCTGTGCCAGGAAGGTGTCCATCGATATGAATGTGGAGGCCTTGGGAGAGGAGAAATTGGCCTTATATAAGATGGATGTGGCACATTCGCAGCTCTTGGATTCGGTGAAAACAGATAAGAAGGGACATTTTTCCTATGCCCTTCCTCTGCAAAAGGGACAGCCGGAGTTTATTTATGTGTACAGGGGGGATGTGAGATTGGCATCTCTGCTTTTGGAAAAGCCTGGAAAGGTGGAGGTAAAGGCGGATACCTTGGGTAATTACAGTGTCATCGGCTCCGAGTCCAGCGAGCAGTTTCGTCTGGTAGAGAAGGAGTATGCGGATTTCATCTCTCAGATGCGCTCCTGCGAGGATAATGCAAGTGCCGTTAAAACTTATATCAATTATTATAGGGGAAGGTTGAATTATGTACTGCAGAATTCCAAGTCTATGGTAGTGGTGCCGGTACTGTTTCAGACTCTTTCCGAAGGAGTGCCTGTATTCAGTCAGAACACTGATGCCATTGTTTTCCGTCAGGTATGCGACAGCCTTAAGACTGTCTATCCTCAATCCCGTTTTGTGAGGGCTTTGGAGGCCGAGACTAAGGCTCGTGAGCGGAATTTGAACATGGCGCAGGTAATTTCTATGGCTCAGCAGGCTTCTTTCCCTGAGCTTAGCCTGCCGGATGTCAATTCGCAGAAGGTGTCCCTGAGCGGCTTGAATTCTAAAGTGATTCTGCTGCATTTCTGGACTAATAGTGATCCTGAGCAGAGTCTTTTCAATACCGATGTCTTGAAGCCTCTCTATGAAAAATATCATAAAAAAGGTTTTGAGATCTATTCTGTATGCGTAAGTACGGATAAGGCTGCCTGGGCTTCGGTGGTGAAGAATCAGGGGCTCGACTGGATCAATGTCTGTGACGGAAGGGGCAGTGCCTCCTCCGCTTTGGCTCTCTATAATGTAAAGAGCCTGCCATATAGCCTTCTTATCTGTGACGGGGAATTGGAGAGTCTCGACATCAAGGGCGAAGAGCAGCTTCGCTCCCTTCTCGACAAAGTCCTTTAAAGTTTCTTTTTGGAGACGGTGGCGATAAAGTCTTTCAGGTAGAAGGGCTCAAAGTAAGCCATATCCACGCTTTTTCCCTCGAGGTAGAGCCCTTGGGCTATCTCTGCCATATATCTGGCTGAAGGACAGCATTGTATAAAACGGCTGGAAGGGGAGGCTAGCAGTTCGGAACAC
The DNA here is from genome assembly GCA_945983015.1 of uncultured Bacteroidales bacterium. Taxonomy (GTDB): domain Bacteria; phylum Bacteroidota; class Bacteroidia; order Bacteroidales; family UBA932; genus Cryptobacteroides. The sequence goes on along the minus strand of CAMFSN010000012.1, from coordinate 4,630 downwards.
TTTTGCGCTCCGTCCCCGATAAAGAGTACTCTAGAATTATCCAGATACTCCCGAAAACTCCGCTCATCTATCACCTTAGCCTCTATCTCGCTCAGCTGCTCCATAGTATCTGCTTTATACACAGTGGTATAGACCTCCATTCTTCGAGCATCTATCATAGGGATGATGTAATCCACGTCTTCCCCTTTTCCCATTTGGGCCAGCACCTGAGTAGTGCTCATTGCATACAAGGGAATCCCTGCTCCAAAACAGAGTCCTTTCGCAGAGGAAACCCCCACCCTCAGTCCGGTATATGAACCGGGGCCTGCGCTCACGCATACTCCATCCAGGTCTTGTATGCCAATTCCCCCTTCTTCCATCACCTCTTTTATATAAGGAGCGCAAAGTGAGGCTTGTGCCCTTGGCTCTGTACTTTCTCTGTATGCTTTCACCTTGCCTCCCTGGCTCAGAGCCACGGAGCAAAGCGAGGTCGAGGTCTCTATAAGTATGAGATTAACACATTCTGGCGCCTTCATCGCTTATCTGGTTAAATAGATTTTCAATGTATGGGAAGAGGACATCAGTCACTGCGGATATGGCTTTATACACTACTGAGGAATCCAGCAACTCTGTGCTCAGGTGTAAGGTGGATTCGTTAAAGGATTTGAAGGCCATTATGATTATGCCCAGGATTAATATGGTGTTTACAATGGAGAGTGCCACTCCCAGCAGGGCATTCAGCCATCCCAGGGAGATGGTTTTTATGATGTTTGAAAGAAGCCTTGCCAGAAGGTGAAGCAAAGCCACTGTCACTATTATTATCACCACGAAAGAGATGACATATAGTACCTGTGGGGATACATTGCTGACATATTGGCCGAGCCATCCGCTGACGGTATTGGAGAAAAGATAGGCCAGCCAAGCACTTAGGAATAAGGAAGCCAGGGCGATAATTTGCTCTATGAAACCTTTGCTGATACCCCTGATGATGGCTGGAATGAATAATATAAGCAGGATGATGTCCAGTAGGTTCATTTGTATTTGCTTTTTGAATTAGTTATATTTGCAAGTTCAAAAATAGACAAAAAAAATGACATTCAAAGAGTATAAGGGATTGGATTTGGTCGGTACCGGTAACAGGGTGCTGGAGAAATGGAAAAAAGAGGGAGCATTCGAGAAATCTTTGGAATTGAGAAAGGGAGCTCCTTCCTTTGTCTTTTTCGAAGGTCCTCCAAGTGCTAACGGAATGCCTGGGATCCATCACGTGATGGCCAGAAGCATCAAGGATGCCATCTGTAGGTATAAGACGCAGAGCGGCTATCTGGTCAGAAGGAGGGCCGGTTGGGATACGCACGGACTGCCGGTGGAACTCGGAGTGGAAAAGAAACTTGGCATAACCAAAGAAGACATAGGAAAGAAGATCAGTATCGCAGAGTATAATAAGACCTGCCGCGAAGAGGTGATGAAATACACTCAGCAGTGGAGAAACCTCACGGACAGGATAGGTTATTGGGTAGATATGGACGACCCGTATATCACTTATGATAACCGTTACATCGAGACTTTGTGGTATCTGTTGAAAGATATTTATTCTAAGGGCTATCTGTATAAGGGCAAGTCTATCCAGCCTTACAGTCCTGCGGCAGGAACCGGTCTGAGTTCTCACGAATTGAATCAGCCTGGCTGCTACAGGGACGTGAAGGATACGACCTGTTGCGCCCAGTTTAAGATAGTGGGTAAGGAGGACGAGTATTTCCTCGCCTGGACCACCACGCCTTGGACTTTGCCTAGCAACACCGCGCTTTGCGTAGGCCCTGAAATCGATTATGTGAAGGTGCGCAGCGTGAATCCATACACCGGAAAGCCTGCCACCTATGTTTTGGCACAGGCTCTCGTGCCGGCTTGGTTCAATGATAAGATTCCTTATGAAGTTCTCCCAGGGACTTTCAAAGGCAGGGAACTCGAGGGCATCCGCTACGAGCAGCTGATACCTTGGTTTAAGCCGGATGAAGGAGCCTTCAAGGTGATTCTGGGAGATTATGTGACTACGGAAGACGGTACGGGCATAGTGCATATAGCTCCGACTTTCGGTGCCGACGATGCGAAGGTGGCCAAGGCTGCCGGAGTGCCTGGCCTGTATGTGACGGACAAAGACGGGAACCCACAAGCTCAGGTGGATCCACAGGGTAGATTCTATCGCCTGGAGGATCTGGATCCTGATTATGTGGCTCAAAGAATTGACACTCAGGCTTATTCTCAGTGGGCAGGCAGATATGTGAAGAATGCTTACGACTCCACACTGCCAGCTGACGCCCCTACTTTGGACGTGGACATCTGCGTGATGCTCAAATCCGAGAACAAGGCCTTCAGGATAGAAAAGCACGTCCATACTTATCCTCACTGCTGGAGAACTGACAAGCCTGTCCTCTATTATCCTATGGACTCCTGGTTTATCAAGGCCAGTGCAGTTCGCGAGCAGATGATAGAGTTGAACTCCCATATCGAGTGGAAACCGGAGGCTACCGGTAGCGGCCGCTTCGGAAAGTGGCTGGAGAATATTCAGGACTGGAACCTTTCGCGCTCGAGGTATTGGGGTACTCCGCTGCCTATCTGGCGTTCCGCTGACGGAAAGGAGGAGAAGTGCATAGGTTCAGTAAAGGAACTATACGCTGAGATAGAAAAGTCTGTAGCGGCTGGCTACATGGCATCTAATCCTCTCAGGGACAAGGGCTTCGATCCTGAGGACATGTCTAAGGAGAATTACGATAAGATAGATCTCCACCGCCCTTACGTGGATGAAATTATTCTCGTGAGCGAGAGCGGGCAGAAGATGTTCAGAGAGAGCGATCTTATCGACGTGTGGTTCGACAGTGGAGCCATGCCTTATGCCCAGACAGGTCTTCGCGGCAAGGATACTCCAGACTTTGGAGCGACCGCTGACTTCATCGCCGAAGGCGTGGACCAGACCAGAGGTTGGTTCTACACCCTGCACGCCATACACACTATGGTAAGTGGAACAGCTGCATTCAAGAGGGTGATTTCCAATGGCTTAGTCCTCGATAAGAATGGCGACAAGATGTCTAAGAGACTGGGCAACGCGGTGGATCCTTTCAAGGCCCTCGACACTTACGGAGCCGATGCCCTGAGATGGTATATGCTTACCAACGCCCAGCCTTGGGATAATCTCAAATTCGACGAAGCCGGAGTGGATGAGGTGCGTCGCAAATTCTTCGGCACCCTCTATAACTCCTATTCCGTCTTTGCCTTGTATGCCAATATAGACCATTTCGACCCTTCTGCTGCGGAAGTGGACTACTCGCATAGGCCAATGTTCGACAAGTGGATCATCAGCCGATTGAACACTTTGTCTGCCGGAGTGCAGAAGGCCTACGAGGCTTACGACATTACTTCAGCCGGCAGGCTCATTCAGGATTTTGTCTGCGATGACTTGAGTAACTGGTATATCCGCCTGAATAAGAAACGCCTTTGGGGAAGCGGTATGAGTGAAGATAAACTCTCTGCTTATCAGACTCTTTATCAGACAATTAAGAGTATAGCTCTGCTAGCTGCCCCTATAGCTCCTTTCTTTATGGAGCAGCTCTACCTGGACCTCTGTCCTGAAAGTGACTCAGTGCACTATCAGCCTATGCCTGTGGTGAAGGAGGAGCTTGTGGATCTAGAACTGGAGGACAGTATGGCCTTTGCTCAGCAGGCTTCCTCTATGGTATTGGCTTTGAGAAAGAAGGTGGGCATCAATGTCCGCAAGCCTTTGGCCAAAGTCCTGATACCTGTGATAGACGACAAGGTGAAGGCTCACATAGAGAAGGTTAAGGACATCTTCCTTACCGAGGTAAATGTCAAGGAGCTGGAGTTCCTGCACGATACTCTGGGCATAATAACAAAGAAGATCAAGCCTAATTTCAAGACTTTGGGTAAGATCTACGGCAGACAGATGAAGGAAATCGCTGCCGCCCTGGCAGGAGCCGACCAGGAAATGATAGCTGCCATCGAGCGCAGCGAATCAGCTTATGTGCTTCAGCTGCCTGGAGGAGATGTTTGCTTGAACAAGGGGGATTACGAGATTACTTCTGAGGATATGCCGGGTTGGCTGGTGGCAAGCGAGGGCAGTCTTACCATAGCTTTGGATATCACTAGAAATGAAGCCCTTATCAGAGAAGGCAATGCCCGTGAACTCATTCACCCTATACAGAATCTCAGAAAGGAGAGTGATTTTGATGTGACAGACAGGATTGCTACCTGTATCTATGCTGCGGAGCCTGCCTATAGTCAGATTGCTGCAGCCCTTTCAGATTTCAAGGATTATATCTGTTCCCAGACCCTAAGCACGGTTTTGGAATTGAAAGAGCTTTCTGAGGCTCCTCAGCAGGCAGCCACGCTTGAATGGGACAAAGAAAACATTAGAATAACAGTAAAACGTCAATAATATGGCAGAAGAAGTTAAAAATCGCTATTCAGACGAGGAACTCGCTGAATTCAAAACCATTATCGAGGATATGCTCGCTAAAGCGAAAGCAGAGTATAACACTTACAGGGAATTGGCCAGGAGCGGCGGAGCCAATGACGTGGATGATACTTCACCTTCTTTCAAAACAGTGGAGGACGATGGCGCCACCCAGCGCTCAAAAGAAGA
>CAMFSN010000011.1 GCA_945983015.1 uncultured Bacteroidales bacterium | reverse complement strand
TCGTCAAGCAGAAGAAACACAACAATACCCTCGTCTTCCGCGTACAGCCGACCGACGTGGGAGCCGGCGAGATCCACTTGAAAGTGGAAATCAACTGCAAGGAGCATTTCAGTGTCTTTCCTATGAGACGTGTACCCTTCTCCGTCGAAAACGATTGGTTCAGCGGCCAATGCGAAGTGCTCACATACGAGTTGGACGAACTGGTCGGGACGAAAGTCCGCGCACTCTATCAGCGTCTCAAAGGCCGTGACCTCTTTGATGTTTACACCGCACTCATCACCGGCAAACTGGATCTTGACCGTGTAATGACGGCCTACGACCGCTACCTTCGCTTCGTGGCCAGCCACGCCCCCACCTACAAGGAATTCGTGCTGAATATGGACGAGAAGATGCAGAATCCAGAATTCCTGGGCGACACCGCCGGTCTCCTCCGCCCCAGCCTCACCTTCGAACCGCAACCCGCCTGGGAGCAGGTCCGCGACGAGATTGTCACGAAACTCTTGGAACAATAACTTTTCATTTTCTTATAGGTATATATGTCTGACCAACTGGACGTGGTCCAGAAGCTCACGGACAAGTACGACTACTTCGACTAAACGTGCCTATAACCCGTGGAAATGTGTCAAATTTTAATAGATTTCCACGGGTTATAGCGACATTCCGAAAGAAAAACCCTATCTTTATCCTGCAACAAAAGACAACACTATGCTCATATGTAAATGTACCGGCTGGTTCTGCTTTCTATGACATCTCAGGATATACGGCAAACCACTATAATGAAGCATCCGGCATCAATTATTTGACTCACGAGGAAAATTACTCAGTTGAAATTATCCCATAATTACTATGAAACTTGGAATCATTATAGTACCTATCATTTTGCTATTATTCTCCTGCGCAAAACACGAGGGAGAGTTGATTGTATATCCAGCAAAAGAATACATAGTCGCCTCTGACAGAGGATGCTATGCCAATGGTAATGATGGCTGGGAAGCTTACTATTTTGTCAAGGAAAAAGGCAAAAATAATTGGGGAACATATGACCGAATCCTAGGGTTTAATTATGAAGTCGGTTACGAATATCTAATTAAAGCGGAAAGGGTTGTAAATAAGGAACTGTTGGAAATCGCTGATGGCCCAAGTTACATCTATCTACGTCTGGTGAAAGTGCTGTCTGTAGAGAAAAAGGATAGCGAAGGACTTCCTGATAATTATCTCCCTTACAGCGAAGAACTGCCTCCCCCAAGCGAGTATTACGGTAATTAGATTTCTTCTGACCCCACCGCAAGCGGCCCGCCCCTCTTACATTGCCGAGAGTGGCGTGTGTTCCGAAAAGGACTGCCGAGCACCTTGCCGATACTTTTATCTGTTACTACTATGCAACAATACGTAAGCGCGGGAGACGCTTACCTACTGAGAGAACAAAACGCAAAAAAAGGTCGAAATTTTGCGTTTCGGGCCAAATTTTTACCAAAAACGCAAAAAAACGGCCAAAAATTGCTCTCACGATAAGTCAGTCGCCCGACTGTGTATTTTCCTGATTTAGGTTGACTCGGGTTTATAGATTATTACTGGTATAAGTTGACTATTTGTCGTTATCCCTGAGATGGGTTTACCATCCGAGCCTTATCACTGTCAGGGGTTGACTGGAGGCCGTAGGCCGGAAGGAGCCCCCTGACACGCCGGCAAAGGTAAAGAGTTTTCAGGGATATCCAAGTTATCCCTGGATTTTATTGCCATGTGCCTATAACTTGTCCATCTCATATCCCTGTCTCCGGTTGCCTCAGCCGCTTCTGACGGGGTCAGCATGCCGATGCTCATATGTGGTCTGCGGTTGTTGTAGAAATCCACGGATAGGGCCACGGCAGCGATGACTTCACTGGTGCTTCTGAAGACCTTGCCCTTGAGCAACTCGTTCTTCATCGTGTTGTTTATGCGCTCAGCCTGGGCATTATCCTTCGGATCGCCGGACTCCGTCATGCTGACACTGATTCCATACTGGCGGAGCATGTTGACATACTCTCTGCTCGCATACTGGCAGCCACGGTCAGAGTGGTGTATGAGAGTCGTGTTCTTGCCTTCTATGCGTCTGAGCGCCATCCTCAGGGCTTCCATCGGATACTTCGTGTCGAGTGTCTCTCCGACGCACCATCCGACAATCTCCTCGCTGTATGCATCCAGGATCATTGACAGATAGCAGAAGTGGTAATGATAGTCATCGTCTTTTATTACGATGTATGTGATATCGCTCACCCACAGCTGGTTGGCTGCCGTAGGAATGTAGTCCTTGATGAGGTTGGGATAGGTCGGGAGACCATGTGTTGAGTCTGTCGTGCGCGGCTTTCTGATGCGAAGACGGACCTTGAGATTGTTCTCGTCGATGATGCGGCAGAAGCGGTCACGCCCGATCGGATTGTCAAAGCGGAAGTCACGCCGGTACATGTACCACAGCTTTTTGCCTCCGATGCCGGGGGCTTCCTTGCGGATGTCAAGAATGTACTGGAGAGCGAACTCCTCTCTGGCAGCCTTCGCGTGTGCGACATCCTCGTCATACTGATAGTAAGCCTGCTTGCTTACACCAAGCAGCCCGCAGAGTTCTGTCACCTGGCATTCGGTGGCAGATTCTGCGTGCAGGTCTCTCACTGCTTGGTGCCAGCTTTTTTTCTTATTTCGATGTGCCAGCGCTCCTCTGCGATGTCAATAATCTTCTCGTTCAGGCGGTTGCGCAGTTTCTCAATCCTCAGCTGTTCCTTCAATTCAGCGACCTCTGCCTTCAGAGCGTCTAGTTCCTCGTTGGTCTGTGATTCTTTGGATTGCATAGATGTTTGCGAAGTTATCTTTCCGTTCTCCGCAACAAAGTTAACAATCCAATTGTGGATTGCCTTCCTCTTAAGCGGCACAATGCCGAGTTTTTCTATTTTGTAGGCGCTGTAACCTGTCTTTTGGTAGAACTCAATTACTTGATCATAGTACAGCTGTCTTTTGGTAGTGTGTTTAAAGTCCATCGTTAACTCTTTGTTGTGAGTCAACCTTTTTTAGGGAAATACACTGTTTTCACATCTATACATAATCGTGGAGACTCTCACCTTTTTACTCACCGCGAGGGTCCGGGAGACAGGTTCCGTGAGTGAATCGGGCTTTTTACTCACCGATGGCCTCTGAAAGATAGGTTCCGTGAGTAAATCGCCATTTTTACTCACCGCAGGGGTCTGGAAGATAGGTTCCGTGAGTGAATCGGGGTTTTTACTCACCGCGGGTCCTAGGCGCGGATTAGTTGCTCTAAGATCGGCGGCTGGCGGCTTGAGATATAGCTGTTTTTGATATGAATTGTGGAGAATAATTGCTATTTTTGCGGGAATGTACGAGTACCATAAACCAGTGCTTCTTAAGGAGAGTGTAGATGCTCTGATTTCTTCCCCTGACGGTAAATATGCTGACGCCACGTTCGGGGGAGGTGGCCATTCTCGTGAGATTCTTTCAAGGCTTAGTGACAAGGGTAGATTGATCGCTTTTGACAGGGATGCGGATGCCGTGAAGAGAGCCATCGATGACCCGAGGTTTTGCCTGATTCACAATAACTTCCGCTTTATCCACAATTTCACGCTTTTCGATAAATGGAAGGAGAACGGTAAGGACCTTGAGAAGAATGAAGGTCTGGATGGGATTCTGGCGGACCTGGGAGTATCTTCACATCAGTTTGACACGGCAGAAAGAGGCTTTTCTTTCCGCTATGACGCGCCTTTGGATATGAGGATGAACACTAAGGCAGAACTGAAGGCGGCGGATGTGGTGAATAACTATGAGGCTGAGGCTCTGGAAAGGATTTTCCGCATCTATGGAGAAGTGGACAATTCCCGCAAACTTACTCAGCTGATCCTCAAGCAGAGAGCCATCAGTCCCATAGAAACTACGGGCCAACTGGACCAAGCCATCGAGGAGGCCTGCCCGAAGTTCGCAGAGCATAAGTACCTGGCCAAGGTCTATCAAGCCCTTCGAATAGAGGTTAATCAGGAGATGCGCTCTCTGGAAAAATTCCTGGAGGGCTGCGCCAAATCCCTTAAGAGCGGAGGCAAACTGGTAGTCATAACATATCATTCTCTGGAAGACAGAATGGTAAAGAACTTCATCAAAAGCGGAAGAATCGATGGAGTTCTGGAGAAAGACGTCTTCGGACAGAGCAAGGAACCCTTCGAGGCAGTGAACAGAAAACCTATCCTGCCTTCTGAAGAGGAAATATCGGAAAATACCCGCGCACGTAGCGCCAAACTTAGAATTGCCATCAAGAAATGAAAGCCTTTGCCATTTTTAAAAATATTCTTCAGGCTATCATAGAAGGTAAACTGATACTGAGAATGCATCTGAACAGGCATTTCATCAAGATCCTGTACTGCATTTTTTTGTGTGCCTTAACCATCTGGGTAAGCCTACTGATAGACAGTTCTTTGGCTAAGGTTAAAAGGAATAATGACATATTGAAGAATCAGCAGTACGAGATAGCCATCAAGAGTTTTGAGTTAAGCCAAATCGACTGTATGAGTAAGATTGAGAGTACTTTACAGGAAATGGGCTCTCCTGTTAAAAAGCCCGAAAAACCAGCTGTCAAATTATGAGCAAGAAGGAGACAGGCGATAGGATTGGGACGTCGTTATACATCATTTATCTGCTGATGTTAGGGGCTGCTGTATGCTTTTTTGTCCGCGTCATATATATCCAGTATTTCTGGACTCCTGACAGCGAGATAGAAAGGAGACTCACCCCTAAGGTGGAGAAGGTGGACTTGGTCCAGAAGAGAGGCAGCATACTCTCCGATGACGGAAGGCCACTGGCTATGTCCTATCCCCGTTACCAAATCCTGATAGACTGCCGCCCCAATGAGCCGGAAATCCGGGAAATGAAGCCCGAAGATCAAAAAAAGGCCCGAGAGAAATGGAAGGCTGATGCCGCCGTTTTCGCGGAAGGGTTGGCTGAAGCCTTCGCCCCTAATGGCAAAGATGCCGAGTACTACAGGAAACTGCTGCTAAAGAATTACGAGGCAAAAAGCCGATATCTCAAATTGGGCAAGCCCATAGAGAAAGAAAAGCTGGATATCCTGAAAAAATACCCACTTATCAAAGATGGCAGAAACAAAGGTGGAGTATGGACCGAGGAGATTCAGATCAGACGCTACCCTTACGGGGCTCTGGCCAGAAGGACCATTGGCAGCGTTACAGAGAATGACGAAAACTCATATTACAGCGGCATAGAAGGAAAATATAATCATATACTTCACGGGAAAGCAGGCTATTACTATGTCAAGCAGACCGATGAAGGCCGTTCCATAGACTACGACAGTCTCTATGTCAGCGCCATAAACGGGCAAGACATCTATACGACCCTTAACGTCGACTATCAAGACATTGCAGACAAAGCCCTTAGAAAATACCTCGGAGACAATCCTGAGATAGCTGCCGGCTGCTTCGTTCTGATGGAGGTCGAAACCGGAGCCGTCAAAGCTATGGTAAACCTCAGCAAAGGCGAGAACGGAAAACTCGGAGAGAACCAAAACATAGCGGTTAGCTGGAGAGGAGAACCAGGTTCAGTGTTCAAAATTACCACCCTGATGACAGCCATAGAGGACGGCTATGTCACCGACATAGACCAGACCATCCCAGGCAATCACGGCATTCTCCCCGGATATGAAAAGCAAAGGGACAAACACATAGTCGATTACGAGAAGGAACACGGAAGCAGCGACATTCCGCTGAGATACTGCGTACAGGTATCCAGCAACTACGCCTTCCGCTATCTGGCCAAGACCTACTACTCCGACAAAGCGGAAGAGTTCATCGACAAGCTCTACCAGTACCAGCTCGGAAGCTCTTTCGACTTTGACGTGGCCGAAAAAATCACCAGCCCTGACATCAGCAATCCTTCCAAGAAGAGTTGGTCCCCAAAGGACCTCACCCAGATAGCTATGGGCTATTCGGTCTCAGTCACCCCTATGCATCTGCTGATGTATTATAACGCCATCGCGAACAAGGGCAAGATGATGAAACCCTATCTGGTTCAGGATTCAGGGCCAACTATCCTCAACCAATCCATCTGCAGGGCTTCCACGGCCGAGATGATTACCGAAGCCCTGTCTTCAGTCACAGACAGGAGTGGAACCGCCTGGAGATTGAAGCAGGCCCCTTGCAGCGTGGCGGGCAAGACCGGCACCTCCTACATAGCAGAGAACGGAAAATACGAGACCTCTGATGGAAGACACAAGCAGCAAGGCAGCTTCGTGGGCTTCTTCCCAGCCGAGGACCCGAAATATACCCTGGTCTGCACCATTTACACGGAGCTTACCAAAAAGGACTACTTCGGAGGAGTAATCCCCGTACAGGTGTCCCTGGAAGTAATAAAAGAACTATTTAAGATAGATCCTAAGTTCAATGAAAGTCTTTGAATTGATAAAAGGGCTGAATGCCAATCTTCTTCACGCTGACGCGGAAACAGAAGTAAGGGCCATATGCAGCGACTCCCGCAAAGTGCAGGAGGGCGATCTTTTCATCGCCCTCAAGGGCAGCGCGGCAGATGGAAAGGACTATTTGGACCAAGCCCTGCAAAAAGGGGCGGCAGCGGCGATACAGACTGACAGGGAAGGATTGGCCTTGATAGCTGACAGATTCTACGGACATCCTTCGGGCAAGTTGAAACTGATAGGAATCACTGGAACAAATGGTAAAACCACCACCGTGACTCTGCTCTACCAGCTGTTCAGAAGACTCGGATATGAATGTGGAATGCTCTCTACCATAGCCAATTACGTAGGAGACGAAAGGATTGAAACCATAAACACCACGGCGGATCCCATCACCATTAACTCCCTGCTGGAGAGGATGGTAAAAAAGAATTGCAGGTATTGTTTTATGGAAGTAAGTTCCATAGGAGTGGAGCAGAAAAGAGTGGCAGGGCTGGAGTTCGCAGCAGGCATCTTCTCAAACCTCACCCACGACCATCTGGACTATCACGGGACTTTCGCAGAATACCTCAGATGTAAGAAAGCCTTCTTCGACTCCCTGCCGAAAAAAGCATTGGCATTGACTAACATAGATGACAAGAACGGCTTGGTGATGACGCAGAACTGTAAGGCGAGGGTGGTAAGCTATTCCTGCAAAAAGCCGGCGGATCACAGTTGCAGGATTTTGGAGCAGAGTATGGATGGCAGCCTGCTGAGCCTGGACAACACCGAAGTTTGGGTGAGACTCATAGGAGAGCACAACGCATATAATCTACTCGCAGTGTATGCCTGTGCAGTGGAGATTGGCATAGAAAAAGAAGAGGCCCTGATCGCGCTCAGCACGCTGAAAGGGGCGCCAGGCAGGCTGGAGACCATAAAAGCCAATGATGGAAAGACCGTAGTGATAGATTACGCGCACACTCCGGACGCGCTGGATAATGTCCTGAAGACCCTGAAGGCCGTGTGTCCGCAGGCAGAACTGGTATGCCTTTTCGGCTGCGGCGGAGACAGGGACAGGAGCAAAAGACCTGAGATGGCGGCAGTGGCGCAGAAATACGCCGACCGGATCATAGTCACTTCGGACAATAGCCGAAGTGAAAGTACAGAGCTGATAATCAAAGAGATATGTAGCGGATTTTCCGCAGAAGGCAAGGCTAAGAGCATCTGCATAGCCGACAGAAAGGAAGCCATCAGGGCAGCCCTGCTCTTCTCCAAGCCTGGGGCGAGCATACTGCTGGCGGGAAAAGGACACGAGACTTATCAGATAATAGGAACAGAAAAACATCACTTCGATGAGAGAGAGATAGTTAAGGAGATTTTAGGAAATGATTAAACTCTTATTAGACTTATTTGACAAATTCGACTTCCCCGGGAAGGGCCTGATGAATTACCTTTCCTTCAGGGCGATACTTGCGAGCGTGATATCCATACTCGTAGCTATCTTCCTGGGTAAAAAGATCATAGCCTTACTTCAGAAAAAACAGATAGGCGAAAGCATACGCGACCTGGGACTTCAGGGGCAGATGGAAAAGAAGGGCACCCCGACAATGGGCGGCATTATCATAATCATAGCCCTTTTGAGCGCCGTGCTGCTGGTCTGCGACCTGTCTAACATCTACATCCAGCTGCTCATCCTCACCACCCTCTGGTGCGGAGTCCTGGGCGCCGCCGACGACTACATCAAAGTCTTCAAGCATAACAAGAACGGCCTGAGCGAGAAGAAAAAACTTATAGGCCAATTTGTTCTCGGAACCATCGTAGCCGCCACTGTCTGCTTTTCCCCTGACATCGTGGTACGCGAGACCGAATCAGTGAGAGACGAAAGCACGGGAGAGGAGATAGTGCTCAAGGAAGACATAGTTAAGAGCACCAGCACCACGATTCCTTTCGTAAAGGACCACGAACTGGACTATAAGTGTCTGGTACCTTTCAAGGGGGCCTTTGCCTGGTATTGCAAATGGGCACTCTACGCCCTTGTCATCATCTTCATCATCACCGCCTGCTCTAACGGGGCGAACCTCACGGACGGTCTGGACGGACTTTCGGCAGGCAGTTCGATGATAGTGGGAGTGGTGATGGGTATTCTCGCCTGGCTGGGAGGCAACGCCATAAATTCCAATTACCTGGACATTATGTATATCCCCGGCTCTGGAGAGATAGCGGTGTTTATGGCGGCTTTCGTAGGAGCCCTGGGTGGTTTTCTATGGTATAACACCTACCCCGCACAGGTCTTTATGGGAGACACCGGCAGCCTTACCATAGGTGGTATCATAGGCGTGAGCGCCGTACTGCTCCGAAAGGAGCTGCTGCTGCCGGTGCTCTGCGGAATCTTTCTCGTGGAAACCCTTTCCTCATTACTCCAGAAAAGCTACTACAAGTGGACGAAGAGGAAGACCGGCACGGGGAAAAGGCTCTTCAAGATGGCCCCGCTACACCATCATTTTCAAAAACAGGGTATGCCTGAACCCCGTATAGTAAGCCGTTTCTGGCTGATAGGCATTTTGTTGGGAGTGATAACATTGGCATTATTAAAACTAAGATAACAATGGCTCGAATCGTGATATTGGGAGGGGCAGAAAGCGGCGTGGGAGCTGCTGTTCTGGCTAAGGTGAAAGGCTTTGAGGTCTTTCTCTCCGACAGTGGGAAAATAAAGGACGAGTACCTCGCCACCCTGAAAAAATGGGGCATAGACTACGAAGAAGGCGGACACAGCGAAGACCTTATCCTCTCCGCGGACGAAGTCATAAAGAGTCCGGGGATTCCTTCGAGCGCACAGATAATCCGCAGACTCGAAGAACAAGGGACCAAGGTCATATCCGAGATAGAATTTGCAGCCCGCTATGACAAGGCTAAAAAAATCTGCATTACGGGTTCCAACGGAAAGACTACCACCACTTCCCTGCTCTACTACCTGCTTAAGCAGGCAGGCCTGAACGTAGGGCTAGGAGGTAACATTGGCAAGAGCTACGCCTATCAGGTAGCTACCGAAGAGCACGACTATTACGTACTGGAAATCAGCAGCTTCCAACTTGACGGCTGCTACGATTTCCGCCCTGACATAGCCATCATCACGAACATCACGCCGGACCACCTGGACCGCTACGACCACAAGCTCGAGAATTATGTGAAAGCCAAGTTCCGCATCACCCGAAACCTGCGTCCCGAAGACTGCTTCATCTTCGACTCCGACGACCAGATAACCATAGGACATCTGGACCAGATCGTGGTACACGCCAAGCAACTTCCTTTCACCCAGAAAGATACCCTGAGCCAGGGAGCCTACCTGAAACAGGACGAGATAGTGGTCAACTACGATCAAGAGCAGAGCACCATCTGTCTGAAAGACTTGGCACTTCAGGGAAAACATAATATCTACAACTCTATGGCCGCCGCCCTCGCAGCGAAGGCCGCAGGAATCAGCAATTCCGTAATTCGGGAGGCCCTGAAGAGCTTCCAGCCCATAGAACACAGGCTGGAACCGGTAAGGGAGCTGGATGGAGTGCTCTACATAAACGACTCTAAAGCCACCAATGTGGATTCGGCCTGGTACGCCCTGGACTGCCAAAGCAGACCTATAATCTGGATAGTGGGAGGCACAGACAAAGGGAATGACTACAGCGTCCTGCGAGAATTGGTAAAAGACAAGGTTAAGGCCATAGTCTGTCTGGGAGTGGACAATGCTAAGATTCACGCAGCCTTCGAAGATCTGACAAAGACAATCTGCGACACCACTTCTGCGGAAGAGGCCGTAAAAAGAGCAAGGGAGTTGGCAGAAAAAGGGGACGTGGTGCTGCTCAGCCCTTGCTGCGCAAGTTTCGACTTATTTAAAAATTACGAAGATAGAGGAGAGCAATTCAAGGAAGCCGTAAGAAATCTATGACAATTTCTACCAAAAAGAAACTCTGGAATTACCTGGACCATATGGAAGGGGACAAGGTGGTATGGATGATAATGCTGATACTGATGCTCATCTCCATACTGCTCATCTTTTCCTCCTCTTCCCGACTCATAGATGCCAACACTTCCCGCCTGGACATCGCCTTCGACCATATTAAGGTGGTGCTAGGCAGTCTGGTTCTGGTAATTATCATATACAATATCAAGAACTTGGAATTCTTCAGGCAATGCTCCCGCTTCGGCTTCTGCCTTTCCCTCTTACTGCTGATAGCCCTCTTGTTATTCGGAACCAAAAAAAATGGAGCAGTCCGATTCTTTTACATAGGCTCCTTCCAGTTTCACGTCTTCGAAGTGGTAAAGGTGGCTATGATGATGTACATAGCCTATGCCATTGACGCTCTGGAGAACAAGCGGAAACTGCTGATAGAGGAGATTGTCAAGGATAATGAAAAGCTCAAGTTCCTTAAGAATCCCAATGTCCGAAAAGGAGTCCTGCTCTATCTCCCTTTCATCTGCACGGTATTTCTGGTGGGCAAGGGATCCAATACGGCAGCCCTGTTCATAGCCGCTGTTATGATAATCACCATAATGGTGGGGACCAAAGACTATAAGCTTACCTCGATACTTGTAGGACTGCTGGTAGGCATAGCTCTGATAGCTTACAGCAGCTACAACATAAGCAAAAACAGGGGGGACGATCCACCTAAATTCGAGAGAATAGGCACCGCAATAGGCAGAATAGTCTCCTCTGGCGAGGTCGAACGCTTCAAAGAAGCCACAGACCCTATCGAAAAACAAAAGGCTCTGGACAAGATATACCAACCCTACAGCGCCAGAATCGCCATTCACCAAGGCAAAGCCCTGGGGAAAGGCCCCGGTCAAAGCACCCAGAGATATATCGTGCCTGATATGTCCGCGGACTATATGTTCAGCTTCATAATCGAGGAATACGGGCTTCTGGCCTTCTTTGTGCTGGCCCTATACCTCTCCCTGGTTGCCCGAGGCACCCTGATTATAAAGAACTGCGCGAACAATATC
Organism: uncultured Bacteroidales bacterium; assembly: GCA_945983015.1. Lineage (GTDB taxonomy): Bacteria > Bacteroidota > Bacteroidia > Bacteroidales > UBA932 > Cryptobacteroides. The sequence continues at coordinate 13,276 of CAMFSN010000011.1, read as the reverse complement.
TTCGCCAAGTGCGCCATTTTCGGCCTGGTGCTGCTTATCTCAGGCCAAGCCTTCATACACATCTTCGTAAATATGGACCCGGGGATACTTACAGGCCAAACCTTACCTCTGCTCAGTCACGGCTCCTTCGCCTTTATGTGCTTCAGCATAGCATTTGGCATTATCCTATCCATCAGCAGAATAGCTAACAAAGGTATGGAGAGGGCCAGCAAGGAGGCCGCCTCCCTTTCAGCAGTGGAGACCAAGGACAACATATCGGAAGGACTTTCAGATTTAGACAATTTCGAGTCAAATGGATAAATATAAAGCTATAAGAATAATCATCAGCGGTGGAGGTACCGGAGGTCATATCTTCCCCGCCATCGCCATAGCCTCTGAATTCAAGAGGCTACAGCCGGATAGTCAGGTCCTCTTCGTAGGCGCCAAGGGCAAGATGGAGATGGACAAAGTCCCTGCCGCAGGCTTTGAAATCATAGGCCTGCCTATCTGCGGACTACAGAGAAAGCTCAGCCTTAAAAACCTGTGGCATAACCTGCAACTGCCTTTTAAAGTGCTCTACAGCAAGGCGAAAGCTAAGAAGATAATCAGGGACTTCGCACCGGACATAGCCATAGGAGTGGGAGGATATGCCAGCGCTCCACTTCTGAGTGCTGCCATCAAATTGAAAATCCCTACCCTGATTCAGGAGCAGAACGGCTTTGCCGGTCTAACCAACCGTATGCTGGCCAAGGATGTGGATAAGATCTGCGTAGCCTACGAGGGGATGGAGAAATTCTTCCCCGCAGAAAAAATAGTTCTCAGCGGCAATCCTATCCGAGGAAGTATCAGAAAGGCCGACGAGAATATGAAAAAGGCAGCCCTGGAGCATTTTAATCTCAATCCCGCCAAAAGACATCTGCTGGTCATAGGGGGAAGCCTGGGCTGCGGAACCCTTAACAAAAGTATGATGCAGTGGATAGAGCAAGGTTGTCCTCAGGGCGAGGATGTGGAGGTACTCTGGCAGTGTGGCAAATACTACGAGCCTGAAGTGAAGGCCTTTATGGAGGCTCACCCTTCAGAGAGGATTCATTACAGCGCCTTTATCGACAGGATGGATTACGCCTACGCCTGCGCAGACCTGCTGCTTTCCAGATCAGGAGCCAGTTCCATCTCGGAGATATGTATGGCAGGCAAGGCTTGCATCTTTGTTCCGTCCCCTAACGTGGCAGAAGATCACCAGACCCATAATGCAATGGCCCTGGTTAACAAGGGAGCAGCGAGGATAGTGAAAGACAGCCAGGCCCCGAAAGAGCTTCTGAAAGAAGCCACCAGATTGATTCATAATGCAGAAGAACTTGAAGATATAGAAAAGAAAGCCTTCGCTATGGCTCTGCCGGACGCCGCGCACATCATAGTAGATGAGGCTTATAAACTAATATGAGACAGATATATTTCATAGGCATAGGAGGAATAGGAATGAGCGCCATAGCCCGCTACTACAAGTTCAAGGGCTATGAAGTAAGCGGTTACGACAGGACCCCGAGCGAGTTAACCCGTCAACTCGAGCAGGAAGGCATAGCCATACACTATGAGGACCGTCCGGACTTGCTACCAAAGGACAAGGAGCAGAGTCTGATAATATACACCCCCGCCATTCCAAAGGAGCTCCAAGAACTATCCAAAGCCCGAGACGAAGGCTACAGGCTTCTGAAACGCTCCCAAGTCCTGGGCGAGCTGACCAAAGGGGAAAGGACATTGGCAGTAGCCGGAACTCACGGCAAGACGACCACTTCGAGCCTGATTGCGCACATTCTGGAAAGTTCCGGAGTGGGCTGCAACGCCTTTCTGGGCGGCATCTCCCTGAACTACGGCACGAATTACCTATTTAATGCCAATTCTCTGGTGGTAGTCGAGGCTGACGAGTTCGACCGCTCCTTCCTGCAGCTCCACCCCCAGATATCGGTAATCACCGCAATGGATGCCGACCATTTGGACATCTACGGCAACTTGGAGAATATGCAGCAGGCATACAGGGACTACGCGGCTCAGGTGGAGGAAGGGATTGTGGCCAAATTCGGCCTTCCGCTGGAGCAGAAGGACTTTAAGGCTCACATTTACTCCTATCATCTGGAGGATGAAAGGGCGGATTTCCACGCCACAAACATAAGGGCCCAGGAGGACGGGCACTATGTATTCGACCTAGTGCATCCAAATGGCCGGATAAAAGATATCAGAGTGGGCACACTTGGCAGGCTGAACGTGGAAAACAGCGTGGCAGCAGCCGCAGTATGCCTGCTGCAGGGAGTGGAGGAAAAGCAGATAAAAGAAGGGATTGGCACATTCAAAGGAGTGAAAAGAAGGCTGGAGGAACACCTCAACTCCCAAAAGCTGACCTATATAGACGACTACGCTCATCATCCGGCAGAAATCAAGGCGGCTCTCTCGAGCATAAGGGAGATGTTTCCTCAGAGGAAGCTGACAGCCATATTCCAGCCACACCTTTACAGCAGAACCAGAGACTTTGCAAAGGAATTTGCCCAGGCTCTGAGTCTGGCAGACCAGGTTGTATTGCTGGACATCTACCCTGCCAGGGAACTGCCTATAGAGGGAGTCAGCTCAGAATTGATATTCAAGGATATAGACTGTAAGGAAAAGAAACTTTTGAATTATGGGGAGCTGCTGGATTGGCTCCAGAGTCAGGAACTGGAGGTGGTGGTGAGCCTGGGAGCAGGAAACATAGACAGACTGGTTCAGCCCATTAAGGAACTGCTGACAAAAAGAGTATGAAACGGACACTGAAGATAATATCCTCTGTTCTGGCCCTGTGCGTTTTCTTCGTCGGGACCGGAGTGCTGATTTATCTTAGCGATAAGAAGGACCACAGCATAGCCTGCAACAAGATAGACATCTCCATATCTGAAAAACACCGTTTCATATCCGAAGAAGATATCCTGAATAGACTGAGAAGCGCCTACGGAGTGATTATCGGGGAGAGAGTGAAAGAGCTGGACCTGTACAGGATAGAATCCATTCTGGAGTTGAACCTCGCCATCAAAAACTGCGAAGCCTGGACTACCAAAGACGGAATACTGCATATAGACATCGAGCAGAGGGAACCGGTAATGAAGGTGATGGACAGAAAAAAGAATGCCTATTATGTGGACAAGGATGGCATCATCTTCCCTGTTACAGAAGATTACGAGGCCCAAGTTCCGGTAATTCTTTGCGACACGGCCAAAGGGATGAACCAGGATTGGCTTAGTGCAGCCATAGACCTGGTGTATGAACTGTCTTCCTCGGCCAAATGGAAAGAGAGGATTGTCAGCTACAGTGTGGAAGAAAACAACGATTTTGTCTTGCATTCTGACAAAGAGAAGATTATCTTTGGAGATTTTAAGGACAAGAAGAGAAAATTGGCCTATTTGGATAAGTATTATTCCGAAATCAGGCCTTTGGACAAAGAATACAAAGTGGTGAATTTAAAATATAAAGGACAGATAATATGCAGGAAGAAAACATTGTAGTGATATTGGATTTCGGTTCTTCCAAGATTTCGCTTACGGTGGCCGACATTAGCTCCGGATCTCCGGAAGCCATCCTGTTTCACAAGCAGGCCCCTGCCGTAGGAATAAACAGAGGACAGATCAGTAATCCTAGAAATGTCTCCCAGATTCTGGGGAAACTCGTCGCTGAGGCTCAGGAAGAGTTGGGAATCGTCATCCACAGGGCAATCGTCAACTTCCCGAGATGGAAAGTCCATACCAAAGAACTCAGCATCAGCCTGGACAGGACTTCTCCGGACGAATATATAAACGAAGAAGAACTGCAGACCCTAAGGGACATGGCTGTCAGCAAGATGATAGACGAGATGGACAGTTCGAATGTTATCTGTGCCACCGTAGCCAAGTCCTATTCCACTGAGGAACTTCTGAACGTGCAGGAGGAAGACATATTGGGAGCCATCGGAGCTAGAATCTGTGGAAATTTCCTAATGTTTCTGGGACCTAAGAATGCGAAGACTAACATAGATAAGGTGATGAATGAGTTGAAGATAGATGTCTTCAGCTACGAGTTCACTCCGGTAATCGAATCCCCTTTTGTGCTGAGCGCCGAAGAGAAGATGCAGGGAGTGGCCCTTATAGAGATAGGAGCCGGAATCAGCTCTGTGTCCATATACAACAACGGCAGCCTGCGATTCTTCAAATCTTTCCCATTCGGAGGAAAGCAGGTGAGCTCGGACATACAGATGGAATGCAACGTGTCCCAGACATTGGCAGAGAACATAAAGCTCGCCTGGGCTTACTGTATGCCGGACAAGTTGCAGAATATGAGCGACAAGATTCTGAAAATAGAGGACCCTATAGGCAATTCCACCCAGGAGGTGACCTTGAAATACCTCTCGGAGGTGGTTAACTGCCGTATGAAGGAGATACTCAACGCCTGCTTCTACCTTATCAAAGAGAGCGGCTATGACGATAAACTCAGACAGGGAATAGTCCTTACCGGAGGTGGAGCCCAGATACATTGCCTTCAGTCAATGGTAAGCGCTCTGAGCGGGCTGAACTGCAGGATTGCCTATCCTCACTACTTCGAAGAGGCTTCTGACTGCGCTGTGGAGGCTATGCTCCTGAATGCGAGCAACCTTAAAAGAATTATGTTTGTAAGCCCTATGCAGGAGGAGCAAAGCGATCAGATAGAACAGACACGAGAACCGAATCCCGGAGAGTTGTTCGATGAGGAACAGATGAGCGACGGGGTTAAACACATAGTAAAGGAAAAGCCAGACCCGAAAAATAAAAAAGAGAAAGGAGGAGGACTCAAAGGATTTTTTGCATCCATTACAGATTCTGTAATGACAAGTTACCAGCATTTCGGGGAAGACGATAACAAAGATAATAAGGAGAAATAATATGGATTTGGATATTATAGCACCAATCGACTGGGCCAATTCAGACGACATCATAAAAGTGCTGGGAGTGGGAGGAGGAGGCTGCAATGCCGTGAACTATATGTTCCACCAGAACATACAGGGTTGCAGTTTCTTAGCCTGCAATACCGACTCCCAGGCCCTGAACGACTGCGACGTTCCGGTGAAGATTCAACTCGGCAAGGGACTTGGCGCAGGCACAGACCCCAGCATAGGTCGCAACGCCGCCTTGGAATCCCAGAATATGATTCTGGAAAAAATCAAGGCTAACAATACCAAGATGATCTTCATCACAGCCGGAATGGGTGGAGGAACAGGTACCGGAGCCACCCCCGTCATAGCCAAATTGGCCAAGGATGCGGGGATTCTGACCGTGGGTGTGGTAACCCTTCCTTTCCTCTTCGAGGGACCGGAAAAACTCTCCAAGGCCATCGACGGCATTCACGAGCTGACTAAGAACGTGGACAGCCTGATTATCATTAAGAACGAGAATCTCTATGCCTTCTACGGGGACAAGCTTATACACGAAGCCTTCCCGAAGGTGGATGAGGTTCTGGCTACCGCAGTGAAGGGCATAGTCGAGATAATCAAGAAGAAGGGCTATATCAACATAGACTTTATGGACATCCAGAATATGATGAGAGGCAGTGGAATGGCTCTTATGGGCTGTGGCGAGGGGCAGGGAAAGAACCGTCTGGAAGATGCCGTGAAGAGTACCTTCGAATCCCCTCTGCTGAACGACTTCGACCTGACTACAGCGAAGAACCTGCTTCTGAACATCAGCGTGGGAAAGAATGACCAGGGCCTGACGATGAACCAGCAGAACGAGTTGAACAAGAAGATAGCCGCCTATACCGGCAATGCCAACAACTTCAAATACGGTCTGATTCTGGAAGACGACCCGAATTTCGGGGACAAGATTAAGATTACCGCCATAGCCACCGGTTTCAAGTTCAATACCGTCCTGGGAGCCGAGCTTAAGAAGACGAACATCATAGTGATAGACAAGAACTTCACCTATGATAAGAAAGGGAAGAACCGTCTGAGCGTGGACAGCTCTATGGAGAACTTCGGCTTTGGCGCTGAGAGGATTGGATATAACAGCGCAGATTCCAAATTAAAATTACCATACGACATTAACGAGACTCCAAGTATGCTCTCCGAGGATAACGAGGTCCTCAGAAGCCTTGAGAATACTCCGGCCATTAGAAGAATACAGCAATGAGAAGAACAAGAGTAAGATTTGCCCCGTCCCCTACCGGACCTCTGCATATGGGAGGGGTGCGCACTGCACTTTACAATTTCCTTTACGCCCGTCAAAAAGGCGGGGACTTTATCATCCGTATCGAGGATACGGACTCAGCCCGATTTGTTCCCGGAGCTGAGAAATACATTATCGAGGCCCTCAACTGGTGTGGCATCAAGGCTGACGAGGGCGTGGATGAGAATGGGAACATAGTTGAAATTCCAAGTGAGAAACACCCTCACGCCCCGTACAGGCAGTCTCAGCGAAGAGGCATCTACCGCAAATACGCTGAGGAACTGGTGGAGAAGGGCTGGGCCTACTACGCCTTCGACTCCGCAGAGGAATTGGCCTCGATGAGAAGCGAAGCGGAAGGAAAGGGCGAGACCTTCATCTACAACTACCAGAGCAGGGAGAAACTGAAAAACTCCCTTACCCTTCCGAAGGAGGAAGTGGAGAGGCTGCTGGAGAGCACTACGGACTGGACCGTGCGCTTCAAGATGCCTCAAGACAGGGTGGTGGCTATGGATGACCTTATAAGAGGGCACGTGGAGGTGAACACTTCCACACTGGACGACAAGGTGCTCTGGAAAAGGGCTGACGAACTGCCTACCTACCACCTGGCTAACATAGTGGATGACCATCTGATGGAAATCACGGAGGTGATTCGTGGCGAGGAATGGCTGCCTTCCCTGCCGCTGCACTATCTGCTCTACGAGGCCTTCGGCTGGAGCGAGACTATGCCGAGATTTGCTCACCTGCCGCTGCTGCTCAAACCTGTGGGTAACGGCAAGCTCTCTAAGAGAGACGGGGATAAGATGGGCTTTCCGGTATTCCCTCTGCATTGGGTAAACAGCGCCGGCGAGACATATCACGGCTATCGTGAAGACGGATACTTCCCTGAGGCTTTTGTGAATATGCTGGCTATGCTGGGCTGGAACCCTGGAACCGAGCAGGAGATCTTCTCAATGCAGGAACTGATCGAGCAGTTCTCCTTAGATAAGGTGAGCAAGAGCGGAGCCAAGTTTAATCCGGACAAGGCGAAGTGGTATAACAAAGAATACCTTAGAGCCAAGTCGAACGAAGAACTGGCTCGCGAGTATCTGCCTGTGCTTAAGGAGCAGGGAGTGGAAGCTGATTTCGATTATGTCTGCAAGGTGGTGGGCATTATCAAGGAAAGGGCCACTTTCGTGAGCGATTTCTGGACCATTGCCCCTTACCTCTTCGTCGCTCCAAGCGAATACGTGGAGAAGGACTTGAAGAAATTCGGTACGGCTGAGAATTACGCTATGGCCCTGGAGGCTATCAAGGCGGATGCCGAGCTGGAAGAGTACATCAGAGCCAAGGAGTGGCCTATGGGCAAGGTGATGAACTGTATCAGACTGGGGCTTAGCGGCAGCGGCAGCGGTCTGGCCATCGCCGACATAATCTCCTGTATAGGAAAGGAAGAGGCCATTAAAAGAATGGAAAAATTAGCTGATCATTTATTATGTGCGTAAAAATAGGACTTTGCAGCGACCACGCCGGTCTGGATTATAAGGCCAAGTTGATTAAAAAGCTGGAGAAAAAGGGCTTTGAGGTGGTGGATTACGGGACTTCGAGTCACGAGAGCTGTGACTACTGCGACTTTGCCCACGCCTTGGCTCACGGGATAGAAAGTGGCGAGGTGGAAAAGGGCATAGCCCTGTGCGGTACCGGTAACGGTATGGCTATCACCTTGAACCATCACCACGGTCTGAGGGCTGGACTGGCCTGGAATGTGGAGGTGGGCAAATTGATCAAGGAGCATAACAACGCACAGGTGCTGGTGCTTCCGGCCCGCTTTGTCTCTTACAGGATGGCGAGCGCCATCACTGAGGCCTGGCTGGAGAGTGAATTCGAGGGTGGAAGACATCTTAGGAGAATTGAGAAGATTGAGCCATAACATAGAGGATTATCCTGAAGGGATAGTCCTTCCCATTGACAAGCCTTACCGCTGGACCTCTGCGGATGTGATCCGTAAGATCAAGTGGGCGGCTTGTCGGCATTTCGGGAAGAAGAAACTGAAGGTGGGTCACGCGGGTACTTTGGACCCTTTGGCTACCGGCATTCTGCTGGTGTGCATAGGGCCGGCGACTAAGAAGGCTGAGGACTTGCAGAAGTCTGCCAAGTCTTATCTCGCGGGGGTGAGTTTCGGGGCGACTACCCCTTCCTATGACCTGGAGAAGGATATCGACAGGCATTTCCATAGCGAGCATATAGACAGGGAGCTGATAGAGAAGACCTTGCCTTCCTTTATCGGAGTTCAGGAGCAAATCGCTCCCCTGTTCAGCGCGAAAAGTGTGGAAGGGGTGAGGGTCTATGAACTGGCCAGGCAGCGTTACAAGCGGGGCCTGCCTCTGGAGGATACGGGGATCATTCAGGCCTCGAAGATTGAGATCTATGGCCTGAGGCTGCTGGACTTTTCCCTTAAGTCTTTTGAAAAGCCTGACTATGCGGATGGCAGGATAAAGGTGGCGGATATCAGCGGGGAGAGGCTGCCCACAGCCTTGCTGCAGGTGGACTGCAGCAAGGGCACTTATATAAGGGCCCTCGCCCGTGACCTGGGCGAGGCTGTGGGCAGCGGAGCTTTTTTAAGCTCCCTACGCAGAACCGCCAACGGCGGCTTCGACATCAGCGAAAGCCTGACCCTGGACCAGGCCCTCGCTTTGTTTGACACTAACAACTAACTGAAGTTCAGCCTGGATGCTGAGCAAGGCTTCAAATAATTGATTAATTACTCTTTTACGCAGCGGACAGCCTGCCCCATCACCCGATAGTTGTAGTCCGACGGAGCGACATCGCCATTGTAGAAGCTCAAGAAGTACGCATACCGACCATTAGGCGTAACTGACCAACAGCGACCGTAGTTACCGAGCCCGTACAGCACGCCATCATAATAGCCACAAAAACCCGAAGCAGGGTACCAGATCATAGCGCCGGAGCCAAAATCTGAGCTAAAATTCATACCATCGTTTGTGCTGCCATAACTTTTATCAAAACGTGATGATGAGCCTTTCGCCTTTGACCAGACGCCATCTTTCCCACCGTCTGGGACTCTCCATCCTGCTGGACAAGGGTCGTAAATGGTCTTGCTAGACTGCCAGCGTGTATTATCTGTACTGCTACTGCTGCCGGAATAATACCAGTCATAGTTCCCTCCTTTATTGAAGATAAATGTGGTAGGATGAGAGGTGGCGTATGCTATAGTTCCGGTCGTAGAATTGGAAGCTACCGGATTTTCGAATGATTTCGAGGAGGCTGCTTCCGTACTTTCTGAGATAGAGGATGAACCTAGGAAAGGGTCTTTTCTTCCCCACTGATATAGGAGTCCGAGGGCTCCGACATCGCCAGGTCTGGCGGAGGTGGCGCCGAGGTTCCTGTCCATCATCACTCCGGCATTATTCTTATACCTTTGTCCTTGAGGCTGATCTGTCAGCCAGATGTGCCAAGACCAGAGGATAGTACCATTGGCATCCTTGGCAGCGATTAGGGCATTGCCTTCTTTGAAGGTGTCGGCGGTGGAGAAGATGATAAGGTCGTCCTTGTAAGAGACTTTTTGAATCAAATCACCGATGTTAGGCTTTGTGGCCGTGCCGAAGCTTTCCCAAAGCACTTCTACGGATGAGACTTGGCCTACAGACTGGCTGCTGTTACCCTTGACAGGCTTGAATCTGTAAGTGCCGCTCTGGGAGACGATGAAGCAGTTAAAGGCTGGAAGGAGTGGCGGCTTTTTCTCTGTAAAAGTATGCTGGTACAGCAGCTGCTGATTATGGGTGAGAGAAATTTTGTCCTCGATTGGCATATAATCGTCCTTGACGAGCTTGATGCTGTGCTCGCAGGCGAGGAGCTCAAGCTGGAGCGGGCTTTCGCCCATCTTCTGTCCATCGACATAGACCTCGCACTCCATTGGCTGGGTTTCTATGTTCAAAATGGCATAGAGCGGAATCGGAGAGCCGACTTTCACCTTAATCTCTTCTCCATCTTGGAGGCTAAAGCTCTGGCTTTGAGCCTTGTGGCCATCCCTTCTGGCTTCAAGTATGTGGGATGAATTGCTGCAGACATTCCCTTTCCATCTGCCGGTCCCTTTGTACTGCTCATCTATCCAGATTTCGGCCTGCGAGTCATCGCAGATGCACTCGACGATGCCGAATTGGGCTTTAAGGCTGTAGCTCAAAGTCTTTCTGTCTCCGCTTCCATTAAGAACAAATCTCTGATTTTCAGAGTAATAATCGTCCTTTATAAGTCTTATGGCATAGCTTCCGTTCTTGAATTTCTGCTCCAGATTCAAAGGGCTTTGTCCCATATACTTATTATCTATATAGACCTTTGCTCCGGATGGAACAGTGTTAATGCTCAGATAAGAATAGTCTGGCTCAAGATTAACTTCGAGGGTAGGGGTTTTCGAATTGAAGTCCACCACTCCTTCGTAAGTTTTATAAAGCTCTGATTCTACCTTATAGTACCAGGTCCCATAGTTTAAGGTCTTGGCAAATAATCCTCCTTCATTCACGTTCAGATAGCCAAGCTCATAATCTTTCGTTTGGCCTACGCTGATAAAGGCATCTGCGGGATTAAGCCTGATTTTCAGGTAGCCTGAAGTCGCTTTGACGTTGGTGACGGTAGTGGTGGAGGCATCTACTCTTATGCTCAGGGTATAGACTCCTCCGGCCCTCAGGTTCACCGGAATTTTAGGGATGGGAGTGTAGCCTTTGCATTTGAATTCGAGATTCTTTACCTGGTATGGGACGAAGAACCAGATCTCGCCGCTTTTCTGCTCTTCCACCTTGCTGACTCCAAGGCCTCCGACCTCTAGCACCAAGGGGTATGGCAGAGGACTAGATAGACTTACCTTAATCAGGGCGCAGAGATTATTATTCTGGTCCTTTACTTTAGAATATGCTTTCTGCTGCATATCATTCTCCAGATAGGTCAATTCCTTTTCCACACTCATAGGAAGCTGGGCAAAGCACAGTCCTCCTACTAATAATCCACACAGAAGCGCGACAATTCTCTCTTTCATAAGTATCATCTAAAACCGAATTCCAAATTTAATCAATTTTATTCAGTTCTTGCTAATTAAAGTTTAGTCCAAGAACACCTCTACTACATTGGAAATATTTTGAAAAAACATAATATAGTAGATAGGGATATAGGTAATGCCATTATCAACAAAGACCTCTCTCTCATTTGATAATACATATGCTTTCTTGATATTATAGTCATCGTTAGATATAAACTTATCCAAAGCACTATGAACCGTATAATCTTTTCCTGACTTGACTTCAATTGGGATATTTGAAAGATTGTCGGCATCATCAATCAAAAAATCAACCTCACCATTTTTCTTATTGTCATAATAGTATAAGTCATATCCGTGAGCTCTCAACTCTTGGGCTACGACAGTTTCATAAACGGAGCCGAGATTTATGCTCTTGATATCAGACATTACAGCCTTGATGTTGTTACGATAGAATATACCGGAGAGGATACCTACATCATTCAGATAGAGTTTTAACAAGTTCTTGCCGCTATTCTCTACCAAAGGATATGTTGGGGTACTGATTGCCTTTACCTCTAAAGCTATGCCGGCAGAGATTAGATAATCAAACTCATCTGAATAGTCATTAGATCTTTTCCACTTTTTGTCTTCAATATCCTTAATGACAACCCTCTTCTTTTTGTTTTCAAGGTTTGATGGTATCATATCGAAGATACGGCGTATCTTCAGCTTTTTGTCATGTTCCTCCTCGTATTTGGAAGCATCAACACCATATAAATCGTGAGCCTCTTTCTGAATAGAACGGAATTCAACGACATTACGACTCTCTACGAATATCTCAACAGCCTTTGGCAGGCCACCTACCAACAAGTATTTTCTGAAGAGATCCAACATTTTGTCATGCATAGTATCAGACAAGGCCTGGTTGTTGTTGAAACTCTCCCTCATAGCGTCAATTGCAACTTTTCCTACACCATTGGCATAAAGGAACTCTTCAAAATCCATCGGATACATATGTTGTATATCCAAACTCCCGATAGGAACAGATTGGGTATTTTTCAAAGTTACTCCAAGCAGAGAGCCACTGGCAATATAGGTAAACTTCTTCTCTTTCATCAAGAACTTCACAAGAGTAAGAAGATGGTCGTATGCTTGAATCTCATCAATGAACACAAGGGTGTTATCCTTCTCCTTCATCTTGTCTCCTGCGACAACACTCAGAGCCATATAGAAATCCTTTGTGGTTTTAGCATCCGCAAAAATCTGGTCGCCCAATTTATCCTCTTCCATATTTATTTCAATATAGTTCGGGAACATTCTTTCCCCCACATGGCGAATAATATATGACTTACCTATTTGGCGTGCTCCATCAATCAACAGCATTCTATCAGAATCTGAAGAGAGATATTCCTCAATCCGTTTTTTAATCTTTCTATATAACATGTTACTGCCTTTCTGTTAGTGCAAAGATAGTGCATTTTTTGATACGAACTGCGTTTTCCTATTAAAAACCACCGTAAAAACTGCATTTTCCGATAAAACAAAGCCTCTAAAAACTGCATTTTCCTATGAAATACAGCTACAAAAAAGCACTTTGAGGAAACTCGCGGTCGAAAATCTCCCTGAGAAGGGCCGGACGACGTATCAGTTCGCGCAGGTCCTCCAGTTTGCGGGCATTGTCAGACTCAGGAATCCAGAGCTTCAGATAGCCTCCGTCGGCATATTTTTCCCGGATATGCTCAAGAGTTCGCAGCCAGTGTCCCTCCCGGTCAAGTTCCGGATAATGGGAGAGGCCGTAGCTTATGGTACGACGGATAATTGTGAGGGAATCGATCTGACGGTCCGCCTCCGCGACAATCTTGCCATAAATGCTGCGTGGCTCGGAGTTGCTCGAGGCCCGGTGATCCTCCACCGCTTGAGCCATAATCTCTATCTGCTCCGGCGAGAACCAGCGTTTCAGCAGCTCGTCCGAACGCAATATCCGGCCTGATTCTAGATGATGAGTCTTGCGATCGACGGCAAGCCCAGTATCGTGGTAAGCCGCAACCGTGTAAACCATATTCCTGTCCAGGCCATAGTGCTCCGCCAGCTTCAGGCTCTCATCGAT
>CAMFSN010000010.1 GCA_945983015.1 uncultured Bacteroidales bacterium | reverse complement strand
CCTGCTCCGGAATTAAGTTCGACAGGGCTATGGCGGATGGCATCAATGATACCATATCCAAGCTGATCTCTTCCACCAGGGTTTTCGAATTGGAATGCAGACCTGATGCCGAGGCCGCAAAGGAATGTTATGAGGCTGTAAAATGATAGTTCCTAACGATATACTTTTTGCCCATATAAGTGAACTCCTCAAGGAGGGAAAGACCGTGAATTTCAAGGTCAAGGGGGTCAGTATGCTGCCTTTTATCGTAGGCGACAGGGATAGTGTCAGCATTAAGGCTCTCCCTTTTGAAGAGGGAGATGCAGTTTTGGCCCAATTGCCTTCCTCAGCTTATGTCCTGCACAGAGTACTTAAGATAGAAGGAACCCGGGTCACCCTGAAAGGGGATGGGAACCTGCTGGGTACGGAGTCCTGCTCTGTGACAGATGTAAAGGGAAAAGTATTGGCAGTTTTGAAAAAAGGCGAAAAGCGAGTGGAGGTGAACACTCCTGCCTACAAGCGGAAGATCCGTTTCTGGAACTCTCTTCCTTACATAGTAAAAAGAATTTATCTGGCGATATACAAAAGAATATTCGTACGTTTATGAGAATTAAAAATGGATTCAGGCTTAGAGAGATCTGCGGGACCTATGTAGTGGTTCCTGAAGGTCTGGAACTTGTAAACTTTAATAAGATGCTGTCTTTGAACGAGACGGCTGCCTATCTCTGGAAGGAAGTCGAAGGAAAGGACTTCGATGCTGAAAGTCTGAGCAAACTCCTTCTCGAACATTACGATGTAGAGGAGGAAGTAGCCCGTAGAGATGCTGAGGCACTTCTGGCCAAATGGATAGAAAGCGGAGTAGTGTCATAAGATGAAAGATTTCCGGCCTTGCCTGAAAGGACTCTGGTCCCTGCTAGTACCGGTGTTGCCCCAAGTGCTGGGCAGCGCCTTCTTGTTTTGTCTGCAGGTAGCATGCGGATTAGTCTTTGTGTGGTATAGCAAGAGAGTGGTGGATATAGCCACCGGAGCTCTTGACCTTTCTCTTAGGACTAACATTATCATATTGATTCTGATTATGTTAGCCCAGGTGATTCTGATAGTGGCCTCCCGCAGGGTTGAAGGCTACATCACAGTCAAGGCTAAGCTGGACATTCGGTCCCGAGCCTTCGACAAGGCCTTGAAAAGTGAATGGAAGGGCAGGGATAAATACCACAGTGCCGACGTGGTCAACCGTCTGGAGGAGGATATCAGGGTGGTAAGCGAATTCCTCTGTGTCACTTTTCCTTCTTGTCTGGTGACTCTGGTTCAACTCATCGCCGCCTGCGTGATGCTTTTTTCTTTCTCCTCTTCGCTGGCTCTTATACTTATCTGGATAATGCCGGTGGCGGTAATTTCTTCCAGGCTGTATTTCAGGAAGATGCGTTCCCTTTCTACGGAATTGAGAGGCTTGGACGGACAGATACAGGGACATATTCAGGAGCATCTTCAGGGGAGGGTTCTGGTGAAGAGCCTGTCGGCCGAGCAATTGGTGGAGGACAAACTGGATGCTCTTCAAGGCGAAGAACTTACCAAGACTTCCCGTCGCCTGAATTACTCCGTGCTGTCCCGCTTCTTTATGCAGGCTGGCTTCAGTGCCGGTTATCTGACTGCCTTTATATGGGGAGTCCTGGGTCTTCAGAGCGGCGCTGTCTCCTACGGTCTTATGGTCGCTTTCCTGCAGCTTGTAGGCCAAGTTCAACGCCCCGTCGCTTCCTTCTCTTCCTATGTGCCGGCTTTCATCCGAGCCCTTTCTTCTGAAGAGAGGCTGCTGGACATAGAAGAAATGCTCGATGATAAGTCAGGGGAGCCTGTAGTCTTGGATGGACTTTTGAGCTTGAGTATCAAGGATTTGACCTTCTCTTATGACGGGCAGAGGGATATCTTCCAGCATTTCAGCTGCGAGTTTGCTGCCGGCGAGTTAAGTGCAGTATGCGGTCCTACCGGAAGGGGAAAAAGTACATTGGCCAACCTCATCCTCGGCCTTTTGCGTCCGCAGGAGGGCTCGATTCTTCTCTCAAACGGCAGCCAGAGCGTGGAGGTCGGCCCGAACACCCGTGCGAACATTATGTATGTGCCTCAGGGTAATACTCTTTTCAGCGGTACGGTGCGGGAAAACCTGCTGCTGGCCCGTCCGGGCGCGAGTGAGCAGGAGCTCAGCGAAGTGTTGCACACGGCTGCGGCGGATTTCATCTTCGACCTGCCTTTGGGGCTGGATACCCCTTGTAGCGAGATAGGCCGCGGTCTTTCTGAAGGCCAATCCCAACGCATCTCCATAGCCCGTGCTCTTTTGAAGGAAGGCGGTATCCTTATCCTGGATGAGGCCACTTCCGCCCTTGATCCCGCTACCGAACTGACTGTGCTGGAGCGGCTTCAGGATAGGTATTATGGTAAGAAAACCATTATCTGCATCACCCACCGTCTGGCAGTATCTGATGCTGCGGATAGGGTGATTAATCTCTAGACCAGCTTTTCCATACGCCGTCCCGGCTGATGAGGCAGGCCTCTATCTCTGGATGTCTGTCCAGATATTCTACGGACTGCTCAAAGCCTATCACCATAAATATGGTGGCCAATGCGTCTGCTTTCCAGGCATAAGGGGCTATTACTGTGGCACTTAATAAATCGTGCTCGACAGGTCTGCCAGTCCTCGGGTCTATGGTATGAGCGTATTTCTTACCGTCTTTTATATAGTATTTGCGGTAATTGCCGGAAGTGACCACTCCCACACTCCTCTTCTCGGAGTTCCATACCTCCCTTATGTCTTTCCCAGGGCTGTTGTTCCCATCCACAGGGTTGTCTATGCCGATTGACCAGCCTTTCCCTCGGGGATTTTCTCCGCAGCAGTATATCTCCCCTATGTCCACCAGCATATTTTCGACTCCATAGGACTTTAGGTAAGCGGCGACAAGGTCGCAGCTGTAGCCTTGGGCTATGGCATTGAAGTTTAATTTGGGAAGTGCTCCGTTTTCATCTGTTAAGAAATCTCTGCTGCATATTTTCTTTCCCTCCATAGCCTTGATCTGTTCAGGGCCTTTCAGTCTTTTCATTCCGCAGTTTTTCAGACATTCCTGAATATCGCTCTCCTCAGGCATACTCTCTGCGCTGAATCCAAAGCCCCATATGTCAAATAAGGGAGCGCAGGCTATGTCGAAAGCTCCTTCGGATTCTTCCCACATAGAGTAGGAAATGTCATAGGCCTCGACAAAGAGAGGGGAGAGGACTATGCTGTCGCCGGCATTGAAACGGCTCAGCTCCGAGCCTGGATTATATCCTGAAAGGCAGTTGTCAAATGCCTGCAGCAGGCTGTCCACTCCTTTTTGGATATAGGCCGGACTTTTTCGGGCTCCCTGATAGCTGATGGAGTAAGTTCCCCCTTGGGCATAGCCGGAAAGACGATAGTAGTTTCTGTCTTTACAGCCGGTCAGCAGGAGAGTGCTGATAAAGATTATGCTGGCAATCCTTCTTTTTCTCATAAGGGCAAAGTATTTGCACAAAAATAAGGGTTTTTTCCCCGAAAATGTGCATATTTGCACGATTTAATGATTCAGTGAAGTAATGAAGTATTCGAAACTTATTTTTGCCTTTGCCTTTTCATTTGTTTTGGCCTCAGCCTGTAAAAAAGATGAGTCCACTCCCTCATATAAATCTTTGTCCGGAACCCTGGAGATAGGGACTTTGCCTCTGTATGTGAATCCTGGAGATAAGTTTAGCTTCACTTCCAGCGGAGTAAGCCTTCCTGAATCAGAGAGTGATCAAAGTCTGGAGATTATCTACACTTATAAGAATTCAGTGGATAATCTTAAAGACACGACCGACACATACTCGGTCATTATTCCTGACATAGTGGGAGAATATAGCGTAACGGCTACTGCTGAACTTAAGGGCTATTATACCAAGACGGTGAATCTTAGCACTACAGTAGTAAGTGAGAAATCCCTTAGCGCTTATGATCTCAGTGCTCTCAGCCAGATACAGGATGCCAGGGATGGAAAGAGTTATCGCAAAAGTCTGGTGAACGGCAAATGGTGGATGGCCCAGAACTTGGCATATTTCGAAAAGGATGAAGAGGCTAATTATACCTTTGGTTCGCCTTATGCCTCAATCAAGGCTACCGAGGATGTGTTCGGAGGCTATTACTGCGGAGAAGAGGCGTTAAGTGCCTGTCCGGAAGGGTGGAGATTGCCTACGGTGGAGGAATGGGATGCTTTGGGAGGTCTTGCCGGAGACCTGATGAGCGATAGTTACTATAACGGAGACAGACTCTGGGAGTTCTGGCCGGAAGTTAAGAAGACTAACAAATATAATCTCTTTGTCCTGCCTTTTGGCTATGCCACTATCGTGGACGGAGTTTATAGCTTTGTCGGCTTTAATGACTATGCCTTTTTCTGGGCGCTGAAAGACGGGGTTCCTGTATGCAAGTACATTTTCGTGCAGACTCCTGAACTCTTGACTTGGGAGAATCCTAGCCTGCAGGATTTAGGAGCCCAGATCAGATGTGTTATGGAATAGACGCTATTCTTCCCAGTAGAGTCAAAAGCATTTCCGCACAGGAATCTACAGCTATACAGAGCAGCCTTGGACAGTATCCGAGGCTGCTTGTCGTAAGTAGGATTGTGCTCAGAATAATCAGTAGTTCGCAGAGAGGAAGGGCAAGCAGGTTTGTGAGCATAAAATACTTGGGCAAAGCTCCGAAGTGCAGATAGACCACAGGGGCAGTGAATAATTGGCAGCTAAGCGAAAGGGCGAGAGAGTCCCAGATCTTGGCTGCAATTCCTCTTCTTGCCGGCAGCCACTGCTTTAGGAAGGGATACAGGCTGAGTAGGGACAGGGAGGCCAGGTAGGAGAGTTGAAAGGAGAGGCTTTTTACGGCTAAGGGATTAAGGTTCAGTTGAATCAGGCAGGCTAGAAGCAGGGCATTGAACGCACTGGCTTTTCGCTCTGGGAGAAGCCTTCCCAAAGACCTGTAAAGTATGAATAGAAAGGCTCTGAGAAGAGATGGAGCGGCACCACAGACCAGGGTGTAAAAGCCGCAGGAGAGTATCAGCAGGGCTTGTCTGAGAGCGTAGCCGCTTCGGCTTTTTCCTAAGAGGGAGAGCAGTTTGTCCATTATAGTAGCGATTATTCCCAGGTGCAGGCCAGACAAGGCCAGAAGGTGGGATGCTCCGCTTTTTCTAAAGTGTTCCTTTATCTCTGGGCTAAGGGAGCTTTTCTCGCCGCTAAGCAGGGCACAGATAAGGGATTTGTGATTAGAATCCGACAGGTCTAGATTCCCTATGCTTTCCTGTAGGGCCTCCCTGCAGAGGCTGAAGAAGTTTTCTCCGACTTCTTCAGGCTGTCCTGTGAGGAATTGGGCATTGGCGCTGAGGCAGCCCAGGGAGAAGAAGAGGGCGAAGAGAAATAGCATTCTGCCCTTTGTGTCCCTACTAGTCAGAAAGAGAAAAAGAAAGGGTAGGAGCCCCAGAATCGCTTCTAAAGGCAGGGAGTTCTTCCAATCAGCAGGAAGAAAGCCATAGAGAAATGCCCCCAGGGTGAAGGGGATGGAAATAAAAAGGAGTAAATTGCTTTTCATAGCAGTTTGGTTTGTGCTAAGTTAAGGCTTTTTTTGTTAAATTTGTCTTCGTTATGATAATACTTGTAATTAATTGCGGAAGTTCGTCCATCAAGTACCAGCTTCTGGATATGAAAAGCGAGGAGCAGTACGCTCTTCTGGCTAAAGGCAATCTCGAAAAAATTGGCCTGCCTGACAGTAAAATTACTCACAAACCTACAGGAAAAGAGACAGTTGTGCGGATACAGAGCGTTCCTGACCATACTTTGGGTATGCAGCTCGTTCTCTCCATCCTAAGCGATCCTGTCTGCGGGGTGATTCAGGATTTTTCTCAGATAGATGCAGTGGGGCACAGGATTGTGCAGGGAGCATCTTATTTCAAGGGTTCAGTCCTGGTGGATGAGGATGTGATGGAGAAGATTCAGATATGCTGCGACTATGCGCCTCTGCATAATCCCGCTCATATCCTGGGTATCAGGGCTATGCAGAAAGTGCTTCCAGAGGTGCCTCAGGTGGTGGTATTCGACACTGCTTTCCATCAGACTATGGAGGCGAAGAACTATATGTATGCCCTGCCTTACGAGTATTATGAAAAGTACGGAGTGCGTCGCTACGGAGCTCACGGAACTTCTCATCAGTATGTAAGTCAGAAGGGTGCAAAAGTGGCCGGACTTGACTTGAATAACAGCAGGATCATTACCTGTCACATTGGAAACGGTAGTTCTGTTACCGCTATCAGGAACGGCAAGTGTGTGGACACTTCTATGGGCTTTACCCCCCTGGAGGGTATGATTATGGGAACCCGTTGCGGCATTATTGACGCTAATATAGTCCCTTATATTATGAAGAAGGAGAATTTGACTCCGGATCAGATGACGGATATCCTGAACAAGAAGTCCGGCTTTATCGGTCTCTGTGGGAAGAGCTCAGATATGAGAGACGTTGTAGGCTTTGCCGAGGAGGGAGACCCTAGGGCTCAGCTCGTGGTGGATAAGGTGGTCCTCGACATTACCAAGCTGGTGGCTGCCTATATCGCCGAACTCGGAGGCGTGGACCTGATAGTTTTCACTGCAGGCATAGCAGAGAATAACCCTTGGCTTCGCGAGGATGTGTGCAAGAATTTCGAATTCCTGGGTGTAAAGATAGATAAGGAAGTGAATGACCGTACTCGTGATGCGGCTATCATCTCTGCTCCGGACTCCAGCGTGAAAGTGGCTTTGATTCCTACCGACGAGGAACTTATGATAGCCAGGGACACTATGAGACTAACAAAGGATATTATATAATATGATCAGCAATTTTTCAGAACTTTTTACCCAGTTGAAGGAAAAGGGTATTTGTAAGAGATTGGTTGTCGCCTGGGGTGTGGATGAGCATAGCATCGAGGCAGCTTACAAGGCGGTGGAACTTGGCATAGTTGAGGCCACCCTCGTAGGAGACAAGGCTAAGATAGAGGCTGTATGTGCCGAGCATTCTTTCGATTTAAATAAGTTGAACGTAGTCGATGAGCCTGTGGAGCTTAAGGCTGTAAGCAAGGCTGTGGCTTTGGTACACGATGGACAGGGTGATGTCCTGATGAAGGGACTCTGCTCTACCGACAAATTCCTCAGGGCTATTCTTAATAAGGAGTGCGGACTGCTTCCTCCTAAGGGAGTTCTTAGCCATGTGGGTATCATAGAGAACCCTAATTATCACAAGTTGCTCTTTGTCAGTGATATCGCCGTAATTCCTGCCCCTGATTTCCGTCAGAAGGTTAAGATGACAGGCTATCTTACCACAGTGGCCAGAAGTTTTGGCATCGCCAAGCCTAAGGTGGCTTTCATCGCTGCCAGTGAGCAGATGTTGGATTCTATGCCTGCCTGTATGGAGGGCGCTATGCTCTCTACTATGGCCAGCAGAGGCCAACTTGGAGCCTGCATAGGAGATGGTCCATTGGCATTGGATGTGGCCATAGACCAGGAATCCGTACAGATCAAAGGACTTAAGAGCGAGGTGGCCGGAGACGCAGATTGTCTGCTCTTCCCTAACATAGAGTCTGCCAATGTATTCTGGAAGACCAACTCCAAGCTCTGTAAGGATGTAAAGCAGGGAGGTATGCTTGTGGGAACCACTGCTCCTTGTCTGCTGGTATCCAGGGCTGACAGTGCGGAGGCCAAACTGAACTCCATCGCTGCCGCCGTAATGTGTGCGTAATAATTTTACAGCAGGCCTTTGCGCTTTGCGAACTCTATAATGAATTCGGCTGTCCCGGTATATCCCAGGATGGCCGAATCTATGCATAAGTCATAGTTCGAAGCCAATCCCCAGTCTGTGAAGGTAAAGAAGTTGTAGTAATCAGCCCTTTCCTTGTCCTTTTTCTGGATGTAGAACTCGGCCTCCCTTTTGGAGAGTTTAGGGTTTTCCTTCATAGTTTTTTCCAGCCTCTTTTCAAAAGGGGCGCTTATGAAGACATCCAGACAGCAGTCAAAGTCTCTGAGGACATAGTCGGAGGCCCTGCCCACGAAGATGGCGCTTCCTTTGAAGGCTATCTCTCTTATGGTGTCACTTTGAATCTTAAACAATTCATTGTTCCCGATTCCGGTTCCAAAAGACCAGAAGCGGGTTTTTTCGTCACTGGAACTGAAAATCTCTTCTCTGATGCCGCTTTTTTTAGCGGCTTCGCTCAGAAGTTCAGCATCATATACAGGGATGTTTAAAATTCTGCCCAATTCTTCTGCGGTGGCTTTGCCTCCGCTTCCGAACTGCCTGCCGATATTGATGATTATTTGTTTTTTGTCCATAGTCTATTTGGAGTCTTCTAATTTGTCGAATTTTCTAAATGTTGCGCTAAGGAAAACCAGGGCTATTATCAGGGAGAAAATGTCCGAGATTGGGAAGGCGTACCATACTCCGGCCTCCTGGAAGAAGCGGGGGAGTATGTAGATGAGTGGAACCAGAACCAGAAGCTGTCTGGATAGGGAGAGTATGATGCTCTGTTTTATCATCCCGATGTTCTGGTAGAAATTGGCAGCTACCAGATTCAGGGAGATTATTCCTACTGCCAGATTCATAGTCCTAAGTCCATAGGCGGCGTGCTCTTTCAAAGTAGGATCACTGGTGAAAATGCTGACCACAGTCCCCGGACACAGGACACTGATCAGGAAACAGAGCATAGTGACCACTGTGACGCAGAGGGTGGTGAGTTTGAATACTTCTTTAACCCTGGAGTATTGTTTGGCTCCCCAGTTGTAGCTGGCGATTGGCTGCATTCCCTGATTGAATCCCATACTGATCATAAGGAAGAGGAAGGTGATGCGGTTCGCTATTCCGTAAGCTCCTATGGCCAGGTCGCCGCCGTAGCTAAGCAATTGCTGGTTAATGAACAGGGATACTATGCAACTGGCAAAGTTCATAAGGAAAGGTCCCATACCTATGGTGAGGGAAGCCTTGGCTATTCTCCAGTTCCAGCCGAAAACCCCTCTCTCGAAGTGGATGATGTGTTTCTTCTGGGAGAAGTAGAACAAGGTGTATCCCAGAGCCAGCAATTGGCAGAGTACCGTGGCTATGGCGGCTCCCTTGATACCCATTCCGGCTCCAAAGATGAGTATAGGGTCGAGGATGGCATTGGCACAGACCGTAAAGAGGGTCAGGCCCATAGCGGTCTTGGGGTTGCCGGATGCCCTGATTATACTGTTCAGACCCAGGTAGAGATGGGTTACGGCATTGCCCATAAGAATGTAGCTCATATAGTCAGCCGCGAAAGGAAGGGTGTTGTCGGTGGCTCCGAAAAATCTCAGTATGGGCTCCAGAAAAGCCAGAATGCCGAAACCGAAGGCCAGGCCCAGTACGGTATTCAGGGTCATAACGTTCCCCAATACCTTTTTAGCCTTATCGTAGTTTCTCTGTCCCAGAAGCATAGACACCATAGTCGATGCCCCTACACCCACCAAAGTTCCTATGGCGGCGCTCATATTCATTATAGGGAAGGTTACGGCAAGTCCCGAAATGGCGTAGGCTCCCACTTCGGGGATGTTACCTATGTAGATGCTGTCCACCATATTGTACAGCGAAGAGGCTGCCATCGCTATGATGCCGGGGATTGCGTATTGTTTAAGTAAGGTGCTTATCTTCCTGCTTCCTAATTCTATAGGCGCTCCGTTATTCATCTTCTTCCTCAGTGAATTCAATTTCAAAGTAAATAGGGCAGAAGCTAGGGATAAAAGTACCTGACCCTGACGGGTATCCGTAGCTGGAAGTCATATATACACGGCCTTTTTCGTGTGGCTTCATATTGAAGATGCCGTAGGCGAAGCCTGTGATGACGCTACTCTTGTCAGAGGTCATAGTGATCTCAGTGGCATTGTCCGCCCAGTTGATCAGGACAGGTTTCCCGCTGGCGCTTCCTCCGAATACCTTGGCTGAGTCAGCTATGTTAGTGTCTATTCCGGTGCCGTCTATCCTGCGGCAGATATAGTTGATGTAAACTTCTGATCCTGAGGTGAATGTGGTGTCAGGCTTGTCAGAAGGCCTGTCTTGGACATAGAAAACTCCAGGGGCCAGGGAGTCAGCCTTGTCCCATTCCTCTCCCAGAGTATTCTTTATCAGATTCAACTCCCATTCTTTGCTGTCTTTCACTGATTCCACTATAGTGAACTCGTATATTTTCGGATCGCTGATCTCCGTCATCGCATCCAGATATTTCTGTTTGCTGGAGTATCTCGAAGTTGTAAGCAGCCAGCCTGGGATCACAGCCTTGCAGTGTCCTCCCACACCCATCCTTTCCAGAAGTTCCTCGATTCCGGCATAGCTGTTGTTAGAGCCTCTGTAAGAGAATTGGGGACCGTAGTAATTCCGCTTGTCGTATTTGCCAAGTCTTTTCGACACCTCTTCACTGGTGGTCTCTGAGACATTGCCTTCCAGATCGGTAACGGTGTATTCCAGTCTGAGGAAAGGGTTCTCCTCTATGTCTTTTACGCTCTGATTCTCCACATCTCCAGGGCTTAGGGAGATAATCATAGAGCCGAGTTCGGTCTCTTCCCAATCTGCTTGTCCGTTTATACTCAGCCAAGCCTCAAATTCTCTTTGTGCCAATTCTCCACTAAGGTTTTTAGTGCTTTTGGCACAGGAACTTACAACTGCGAGGGCTGCAAGCCCCCATATTATAGCTCTTATTCTCATAATCTGATTTTTTCCAAATAGTCATCTATCTCTCCGAAAGAGTCCAAGTCCCGACCTAAAAGGAGCTTGCCTCCGGATGCCAATTCGTGTCCCCCTCCGTGGAAGTATCTGACTGCCAATTCTCTTGCAGACCAGCCTTTCTTCGCTCTCAGCGAGACCCTGACCGTATCCCCATCCTCCCTTAGGTAGATGGAGATTTTAACCCTGTCAATGCTCAGCGGAACGTTTACCAGGCCTTCCAGCTCGCCCTCCTGCAATCCAAATTTATGCCAGCTTTCAGCGCTTACCTTGATGATTCCGATTCCGTCCTCACGGATGCTGAAGTGCTCGGAAAGTAGCGAGGCAAAGGCTCTTACTCTGTTCTCCCTGTATCTGTTATAGAGCTTTTCCAGGATTTCATCCCTGTTTATCCCATAGGCAAGCAGCTCTGATGCCATCATAAGGGTGGAAGGAAAGGTGGAACAGGAAAAGTTATTCGTGTCAGTGGTCATTCCGCACATCAGCGCGTAGCCGCAGGCTCCTCCCAGCAGAGCTTTTCTCTCTTCTTCGTCCCTGCACAGCCCTTTCAGCAGCTGATACACTATTTCGCTTGCCGACGACAGTTCGCTGCTGCTGAACAGCAGGTCGAAGGCCTCTGCCTGTGGCTCAGGGTGATGGTCTGCCAGAACCTTAATGGCTTTGCTCTCTGCCAATTCCCTTGCGTATTCCCCACATCTGTCCAGAACTCCAAAGTCCGTGCAGAATATCAGATCTGCCTCTTTCAGGACCTCTCTGGCCTTATCTCCCGAGACAGGGGTGAAATGTTCGTCTATGAAGGAAATGGTGTCAGGAAGGGGCTCTCGGATGAGACTGACGGTTTTATGACGGAAGTCCTGCAGATAATGGGCAAGGGCGGCGGTGCTGCCTGCAGCATCACCGTCAGGGTGCATATGGGTTATTACCACCACCTTCTCAGCCCGCTCTATATAAGAGGAAAGGACCTGTAATTCGCTACTAAAATCCATCGTCGCAAATTTAATAAGAAAATTGCATTTAATAAATGATTTTGCTAACTTTGCTCGGCTTAACGGATAATAAAATTAAAACATAAAGAA
This sequence comes from uncultured Bacteroidales bacterium, assembly GCA_945983015.1. Taxonomy (GTDB): domain Bacteria; phylum Bacteroidota; class Bacteroidia; order Bacteroidales; family UBA932; genus Cryptobacteroides. The sequence continues at coordinate 13,981 of CAMFSN010000010.1, read as the reverse complement.
ATGATTACAAAGGACACTTGGCTTAAGTTTATGCAGAACAAAGTGCTGAACAGACTAGTAACCTGGTTTATTCTGCCGCTGGGTATCATAGCGCTTTCTTACATTCTTGTGGACAGTATCTCCCAGCCTGTTAAATTCAATAAGGAAAAGGCCTCCCGTGAGCAGGTCGGAATCGAGCGTTTGAAGGATATCCGTACCCTTCAGGATGCGTATAAGAGTGTTCACGGCAAATACACTGACAGTTTTGACTCTCTGCGTAGATTCTATCTTGAGGAGGACATCGTAGTTAAACTGCAGATAGGTTCCAAGGATGACTCCGCCGCTGTGGCTCATACAAAGGAAGTTCGTAAAAGCGTTCCTTTCCTCAGGGGAGCTCAGCTTAACAACTTCTATCTCGAGCGTTATAATGCCGGTGACAAATCATTGGTTTTCAGCGTGGATCAGAAGATTCCTGTAGTCGATACCCTATTCAAGGGACGCCAGGGATTCTGCATCGACTCACTTCGCACCATTCCTTTCTCCAATGGCAAGGCCACGGAGATGGAGGCAGTAGTCAAGACAGTGTCCGGTGTTAAGGTTCCTCTCTTCGAGGCTCGTATGCCTTACAGGTATCTGCTGTTTGGAATGGATAATCAGCTCAGAATCAACCTGGATTCCGAATGCCGTAATTCTAACAGATTTGAAGGTCTTCAGGTAGGTAGTGTGAGCGCTCCTAATAATAATGCCGGTAACTGGGAGTAGAAGACGTGACCCTGGTACCATCATCATTTTACGACGAGAGCTGTGCGAGAGAATATCTCGCACAGGTCGTTGATATAAATGCCGATACTCAGGTATGTGTGGAATTCCTGCCTCAGTTCGACTCCTATTTCATTTATGCCGGTCCTGATGAGCCGGCACTTTTAAGGGTTTTGCGCACTTTGATGAGCATTCCAGACTATAATAAAGTGCTTTGTGACTGGGATGGCAAAACTCTGAGTCTGGCCATAGCGCAAGGTAGATCCCTTATGCTTTCGAATACCTATAAGGCCGAGGATTTCGTGACCGTGATGTATTATGTGCTTATGGTTATGAAGTCCTTGCAGTTGAATCCTGAACTTTCCACCCTCTGTTTTCTGGGTTCCCTTTCTTCCGAGCATCAGATAGCCCTATATCATTATTTTAAAGCCGTCCGGCTATTATGAGAATTATCGGAGGCAGATTGAAAGGGAAGAATATCATCCCGCCACACTCTTACAAGGCTCGTCCTACTACGGATTTTGCCAGAGAAGCCTTGTTTAATATCCTGGATAACGAATATGAATTCGATGAACTTCAGGTTCTGGATCTCTTTGGAGGGACCGGAGCCGTTTCTTTTGAATTCGGGTCCAGGGGAGTAGGAAGGGTGTACTGTGTCGAGATGCTGAGAGAAAACGCTTCTTTCATAAAGACAGAGGCACACAGGCTTGGGCTGGATAATGTAATTATGGTAAGGGACAATGTGTTCGATTTTCTGAACGTCTGTCACGAGAAGTTCGACATCATATTCGCTGATCCTCCATACGCCTTGGAAGGCCTGGAGGGGATTCCTGATAAAATTTTCGCCAGGGACCTGCTTCATCCTGACTCTTATTTTATTTTGGAACACGGTGGAGAACATTCTTTCAAGGATCATCCTCACTTTTTTAAGGAAAGGTCTTATGGCAGGGTTCATTTCAGCTTTTTTAAGTGATTATGCATAGCACACAGGAAAAACTTGACGCATTTGCCGATTTGCTCGTTGTAATGGATGCTCTCAGGGAGAAGTGTCCCTGGAATGCGGCTCAGTCTATGGAAAGTATCCGTCCGATGACGGAAGAGGAGGTCTATGAACTCAGCGATGCCATATTGAAGGGGGACAGCTCGGAGATAGCCAAGGAGATAGGTGACTTGTTGTACCATATGGTGTTCTATGCCAGGATAGGGGAGGAGAGAGGGGATTTCGATATAGCCGATTGTCTGCATAGAATCTGTGAAAAGATGCGATTCAGACATCCTCACGTATTTGGAGATTTGGCAGGAAAGGAATTGTCCGCAGAGCAGATAGCTGACACATGGGAGTTGGTGAAAGCGAAGGAAAAAGGTGGTAACAAGACCATCTTGAGTGGTATTCCTCAGGCTATGCCTTCTCTTTTGAAGGCGCTTTCAATGCAGGAGAAGTTGAGGGGTTGCGCTTTGGATAAGCTGGGAGTTGAGAAAGCTCAGGAAAGGGTGGAGAGAGAATTGGCAGAGATGAAAGACCCTGAGGGGAATAAGGAAGAGGCGGCGGGAGACTTGCTCTTTGCGGTCATCAATCTGGCAAGGATTCAGGGGGTGGATCCGGAGAAGGCCTTGAACCTGTGCTGCGACAAGTTCCGTAGGAATTTCACGGAATTGGAACAGAACTGTCTTTCGGAGGGCAGGTCCTTGAAAGATATAGGAGAGGAAGAATTGGAGAATTTGTATTAAAATTACTAAATTTGCAGCCCTATGGCACAAAATACCCTATTAGATAAAGTCTTGTCATTACAAGATAAGTTTCAGAGCCTTCAGGACCAGCTCGCCAGCCCTGAAGTGATGGCTGATATGAAAAAATTTGTTCAGCTTAACAAGGATTACAAGCAGCTTGAACCTATAATCAAGGCTGGACTTGAATATAAAAAGACATTGGATAACCTTCAGAGCGCAAAGGACATTCTCTTGAATGAGAAGGACGATGACCTGCGCGAGATGGCCAGGGAGGAGATTGCGGACCTGGAACCTAAGATTCCTCAGATGGAGGAGAATATCAAGCTCCTGCTTATTCCGGCTGACCCTGATGATTCAAAGAATGCCATCGTGGAGATTCGTGGCGGTGCCGGAGGAGATGAGGCTGCCATCTTCGCAGGTGACCTTTTCAGAATGTATCAGCACTATGCCGAGAGCAAGGGCTGGAAAGTGGAGGTGACGGATCAGACTCCAGGAACTTCCGGAGGTTACAAGCAGATAGTGTTTAAACTCAGTTCTTCCACTGATGGGGTTTACGGTACTATGAAATACGAATCTGGAGTGCATCGCGTACAGAGAGTGCCTCAGACTGAGACTCAGGGTAGAATACAGACTTCAGCGGCATCCGTGGCAGTCTTCCCTGAGGCAGGAGAGTTTGACGTGGATTTGAGATGGGACGATATCCGTCTGGACCTTTTCTGTTCTTCAGGTCCTGGAGGACAGGGAGTCAATACCACCTATTCGGCTGTTCGCCTTACCCACCTTCCTACTGGTCTGGTGGTTCAGTGTCAGGAGGAACGCTCTCAGCTAAAGAATAAGGACAGGGCGTTTGAGGAACTTAGAACCCGTCTGTATAATCTGGAGCATCAGAAGTATCTGGACGAGATAGCCTCCAAGAGAAAGACTATGGTATCTACCGGAGACCGTTCTGCGAAGATTCGTACATATAACTATCCGCAGGGAAGGGTGACGGACCATCGCATCAACTGGAGTATGTATAACCTTCCGGTCTTTATGAATGGAGATATTCAGGAGGTCATAGACCAGTTGCAGATAGCGGAGAATGCAGAAAGACTAAAAGAAGCAGGCGATTAAGCCTGCTTCCTTCTTTTTTATAGTGTGGATATCTTATCCAGTACCACTTTGACCAGTTCTGCCACCTTCGCCTTGTAGTCAGTATTGGCATCCTTAAGGTAGCGGTGAGCTATGGCGCAGCACACTGTAATGGCCTCGTGACCCAGGTGGGTGGCGATTCCGGCGATGGCTGAGCCTTCCATCTCGAAGTTCGTGATCTTCCTGTCTTCGTATCTGAAGCTCTCTATATCCTCCAGCATATTAGGCATAGCGAGTTTCTGTCTCACCACTCTTCCCTGAGGCCCGTAAAAGCCTGGAGATGAGATGGTCATACCTTTGACAGTGACATCGCTGAACAGGTCTATGAGTTTCTGCGAAGCCTTGACGAAGTAAGGGGTAGGCAGTACGGAAGGCCAATTCATATGTTTCATAAACGCTTTCTCCATAGCCTCATCGCTAACTTGCTCGCGGTCTGCGTACCAGTTCATCAGGCCGTCAAAGCCGATGGAGATGTGCGAGAGGATGAAGGCTCCCAGCGGAATCTCAGGCTGCAGGGCCCCGCAGGTTCCCAGACGCACTATGTTCAGGGTCTTGTGCTCAGGCTTCACTTCCCTGGTCTGGAAGTCAATGTTAGCCAAAGCGTCCAGTTCGGTCATCACGATGTCGATGTTATCGGTGCCGATACCGGTGGAGAGTACCGTGATGCGGCTGCCCTTGTAGCAGCCGGTAGCCCATACGAACTCGCGGGATGCTCCTTCGCATTCGAGGGTCTCAAAGTAAGGTTTGAACATTGCCACGCGTCCTGGGTCACCCACCAGGATGACGTTTTGGGCCAACTGTTCAGGACGGATATGTAAGTGGAATATCGATCCGTCGGAGTTGATAATTAGTTCTGATTCTGCAATTCTCATATCTTATCTGTTTTTTCTTTTACTTGCTCGGAGTCTGGATGCGCTGCGGACCAGCATCTCGTCGGCATATACTCCCTTCATCGCCAAAAGTTCAAAGATGAAGGCAAATATAGGCAGGATGGCTGTCCATCTGAAAACGAACTCCTTGCTGATGGTGAAATAATCTATCGCTATCCATACCTGAAGGGCTAGCAGCAGAACTGCGCTTGCTCCTGCAAGTCTGATTTGGAGGGATCGGTGCCCCCAACCGAACAAGGCTACTGCATTCGCTGCCAGGCTAAGGAAAATCAGGATTGCATATGGCAGTTTGGAGATGTAGCGGATGCCCTCAGGTTCAGGGCTATCGACACTGTAGACGTATCCGGCATTGCCGAATGCCAAAGTGATGAGTATGGCACAAATTAGTGCGAAATAAAGGGTCTGTATTCTTTGCCACATAGTTATCTGGAATTAAATCGGGCGAGAAAACCTTCTTCGTAAGTCTTGGATACGGGGATGGGCTCTATCCTGTTCATCCCCAGGTCCAGGCTGAAGCTGCCGTCTTTCTGGCGGCTCATCTGCTCGACTTTGTTAATGTTTACAATGTATTTGCGGTGACAGCGTACCAGGTCGCTCTCTGCAAAGCTCTCTTCTATAGTCTTTAGCTTGCAGCGGAGCATATACTGTTTGAGTTCAGAGTAACTGTCTTGGTACCACACTTTTATGTAATTGTCATCCGACTCGATGTAGTAGAGGTTGTTCTGGTTGATAACCAGTTTCAGGACTCCGGAATTATCGTAAAGGGTAATGCGCTTGGCATTTTGTGGGCTGGATTCGGTGTCTGAGACCACATTGCTGAAGTTCATCAGTCTGATGGTCTGGTCCTTTTCCGATACAGCGCAGTATAGGATGGAAATCACATTGGGGACGCCAAGCCCGAAGATGCAGAAGATGAAACTGTGCAGGAAATTCTCGAAAGGGGATCGGTTTGCCTGAACGAACCAGGACAAGCGCTCTCCCAAAAGGGATACTGACATATAGAGCAATGAGATGAGCAACATCTCGCAGAGGCACCACAAAATGTAAGACAGTACAGTGATGTTTCTGTTTCTAAGGCTATAGAGTTTTTCGCGGGACAGTATCAGGATAAGGAAACACAGGGCCCAGAATGCGATGGTGGCTATGGTGCTGTGTCCATTGGCCAGGACAAACCAGTTGTGGATGGAGAGTGGGGCCAGCAGCAGGTCTGTGACGATGGAGAACAATGCAGTGAACACTACATTGAAGGACATCTGTTTTTTACTAAGGATGTATTTCGGTATGTTGTCAGACAAAGCCATCGGAGACAAAGATACAAAATTATTACTATCTTTGCCGCTGAAAATTATTGGAATTTATCGTAGGCTTTGGATAAACAAAGCGTGTGCGAAATAAATCATTAACTTGAGAAACTATATGGACAAAAGAGTTGTAATTACAGGATTGGGAGTCCTGTCCTGCCTCGGCCACGATGTGGACAGCTTTTGGAATAATCTGGTCAACGGCGTCTGCGGAATCGATTATCTGAAAGGATTTGACACAGAAGGTTTTGCGGTAAAAATTGGAGGTGAGGTCAGGGATTTCAATCCTGAAAATTTCGGAATGGACAGACCTTTTATCCGTAAACAGGATAAATTTACCATATTTGCAGTAGCCTCTGCGTATCAGGCCGTGCACGACAGTGGTCTGGTATCCGGAGAGAATATAGACCCTTTCAGGTTTGGAGTTTACATCGGATCCGGAATCGGAGGCTTCGAGACCATTCAGAGGGAAGTTTCTAAAATTCTGGAAGATCCTACCGGACAGTGGATTTCCCCTAACTTCGTACCTTGCATCATAGGTAATATGGCTGCCGGTCAGGTAGCCATCAAGTTTAAGGCCAATGGTCCTTGCTTGGATGTGGTGACTGCTTGTGCCACTTCCACCCACGCTATCGGCGAGGCTTACAGGGCCATCAAGCACGGTTATGCTGACGCTATCCTTGCGGGTGGTACGGACAAGGCCATCATTCCTATAGGATTGGCAGCCTTTGCAAATGCGAAGACCCTTTCCCGAATCGAGGATCCGAAGAAGGCTTCCCTGCCTTTCAATGCACATAGGGATGGTTTTGTGATGGCCGAAGGCTCGGCAGTGCTCACCTTGGAGGAGTACGAGCACGCGAAGGCGCGTGGCGCAAAGATTTACGGGGAACTGGTGGGTTACGGCAGCACCTGCGATGCTTATCACGCTACTGCGCCTAACAAGGATGGTAGCACTCAGGCTCGCTGTATCTCAGATGCCCTGGCTCAGGCCGCCTTCGATCCGGCAAAGGACAATCTTTATGTCAATGCCCACGGAACAGCAACTTACCTGAATGACCTGTCTGAAACCAGGGCTTGTAAGATAGCCCTTGGAGACTATGCCTACAAGGCACACATATCCTCCACCAAGTCTATGCACGGACATATGCTGGGTGCCACCGGCGCCGCTGAGGCCATAGTCTCTGTCCTGGCCCTTAAGTATGGAATAGTGCCTCCTACCATTAATCTGGATACCCAAGACCCTGAACTGGACCTGAATTATACCCCTAACGAGGCTGTAAGGACCGATCTGAGCATAGCCATTTCCAACTCCTTTGGCTTCGGAGGTCACAATGGCTGTCTGGCCTTCAGAAAAGTGGAGGATTAGGGCATTGAAAACCCGAAATTTTTTGCTATTTTTGTATGTTTTAGACATCGAAAATGAGTATAGATAATTTGCAGAATGAGGAAAAGCCACAGGGCATTATCGAGCCTGTGGAAATAGACCGTGAAATGCGTACCGCATACATAGATTATTCTATGTCGGTAATCGTGTCCAGAGCTCTTCCGGATGCTCGCGACGGTCTGAAACCGGTCCAGCGCCGTGTCCTTTTCGGAATGGATGGACTGGGTTTGAGTTATAATGGACAGACTAAGAAATCAGCCAGAATCGTGGGTGAGGTACTGGGTAAGTTCCACCCTCACGGAGACATTTCCGTGTATGACGCTATGGCCAGGCTTGCCCAGGATTGGAATCAGAGATACCCTCTGATTTTCGGTCAGGGTAACTTCGGTAGTATGGACGGCGACCCTGTTGCGGCTATGCGATATACCGAAGCCAAACTTGCCAAAATCTCTGAAAGCGTACTCTGCGACCTGGACAAGGATACGGTTGATTTCACCCTAAACTTCGACGATACCATTCAGGAACCTACGGTTCTGCCTACCAAGGCTCCGCTCCTGCTCCTGAACGGTTCTTCCGGTATCGCAGTGGGTATGGCCACCAATATGGCTCCGCATAACCTCGGAGAATGTTGTGATGCCATCTGCGCCTACATAGATAATCCCGAGATAGACGTACCTGGATTGATGGAACATATCAAGGGTCCGGATTTCCCTACCGGCGGCATCATAATGGGTCGTCAGGGAATAGTGGATGCATACACTACGGGACGCGGAAAGGTAGTGGTCAGGGCTAAGGCTGACATTGATGAAAGGAATGGCCGACAGGTGATAGTCGTCACTGAAGTGCCTTATATGGTGAACAAGGCCGAGATGATATCCCGCATCGGAGAGATGGTAAGGGATAAGAAGATAGAAGGTATCTCCGAGATTCGGGAACTTACCAACCGTCAGGGTATCAGGATAGAATTTATAGTGAAGAAGGATGCCAATGCCAATGTGGTCCTGAACACTCTCTATAAATATACGGCCCTTCAGTCCAGCTTTGCCATTAATAATGTGGCTTTGGTCGGCGGTCGCCCACGCACTCTCTCCCTGAAGGATATGCTCAAATGCTTTGTGGATTTCAGGCACGAGGTGGTGGTGCGCAGAACCAAGTTCGACCTGGCTAAGGCACAGGCCCGTGCCCATATCGTAGAGGGTCTGCTGAAGGCGATAGACGTGATAGACGAGGTGGTTTACATCATCCGTCATTCGAAGACTGTGGACGAGGCCAAGTCTGAACTCATCAAGCGTTTCAGTTTCACCGAGATTCAGGCTAATGCCATAGTTGAGATGCGACTCAGGCAGCTTACTGGCCTGGAGAAGGACAAGCTTCAGGATGAGTTGGATCATCTGCTCGAATTTATCGCGGAATGTGAGCAGATTCTCGGAAGCGAGACTCTGCAGCTCGAAATCGTAAAGAAAGAGTGTATCGAGCTTAAGGAGAAGTTTGGGGATGCCCGCCGCAGCAAGATTACTCTTGCCGCCGACGAGTTCAATCCTGAAGACTTCTATGCCGATGAGGATGTGGTCATCACTATTTCCCACCTGGGATACATTAAGAGAACTTCCCTGAACGAATTCAAGGTTCAGTCAAGGGGCGGCGTAGGTAAGAAGGGCGGAAGTGTGCGAGAGGAAGACTTCATAGAGCATATCTATGTGGCCAATATGCACTCGACTATGCTTTTCTTCACTGAGAAGGGCCTTTGCTATCGCCTGAAGGTTTATGAGATTCCGGAAGGCAGCAGAACGGCTAAGGGTCGTGCGGTGCAGAACCTGCTCACCATAGATCAGGATGATAAGATCAGGACTTATCTGAATGCGGCTAAGATAGAGAGCCGTGACTACACCGACTCTCACTTTGTGGTGCTCTTCACTAAGAATGGTATCATCAAGAGGACCCGTCTCACTGAGTTTGCAAATGTCCGCAGCCGTAACAAGGGTATCATAGCCCTGAGCTTCAAGGAGGGTGACGCTCTCCTGGATGCCATACTTACGAATGGCGATGAGCAGATAATGATAGCGGCCAGGGAAGGCAGGTGCGTACGCTTCGATGAGAATGAGGCCCGTGAACTTGGCAGAAGCTCAATGGGTGTTCGTGGTATAAATATTGAAGAAGGGGACGAAGTGATCGGCGCTATCAGCGGAGACATCAATTCGCCTGACATCACTCAGCATACTGTGCTCGTAGTCAGTGAGAATGGCTTAGGCAAGCGCTCCGATGCCCTGGAATACAGGCTTTCAGCCAGAGGTGCGAAGGGCGTCAGGGCTATGGACATCACGGCTAAAACAGGTAAACTCGTGGCTATCAAGTCAGTTACTGAAAATGACGATCTGATGATCATCACCCGCAGCGGGCTTACCATCAGAATGGCTGTCAGGGACATCAGTCTTCAGCATAGGGCTACTCAGGGAGTTCGTCTCATCAACCTCAGGGAAGGCGACAGTATAGCTGCAGTCTCCGTGGTGGCTCACGAAGCTGAGGAAGAGTCAGTTCAGGAAGCCGAACAGGACAGCACTCCAGAAGTTAATGAAGTCAATGAATAATAAATTTATAGTTATGAAAAAAGTTTTGTTAGCTCTTGCTCTTGTAGCATCCCTTTCTGTGGCAAATGCACAGACCGGTGGAAAGAGCCCTGAAGCAGCTAAAAAGGCTGTAGAGAAAGCTATTGAGAGAACTGAGAATCCTAAGCAGGCGGTAAAACCTGACACTTGGATTAAACTTGGTAAGGCTTATATCGACGCTTACAATGCTCCGAAAGGTGCAGGTTGGATCGGCGCTCAGCGCGCTGAACTCGCCCTGATTCTGGGAGAGGACCGGCCTACGAAGGAGGAGTGGGTGAACCTTTCCGGCTCAGATTATATCAAGGCAGTGTTTGCCACCAGAAATTATTACTATAACGAGAATGAGATTCTTCAGTTCGTGGAGGTGACTCAGCCTGTGTTCCCAGATGTTCTTGAAAGAGCCCTCGAGGCTTACAAGAAGGCTGCAGAACTGGATGTGGCAGCTAAGAAGTCAAAGGATTTGAAGGAAGCCTTCCGTAATCTTGCCGCCAATTTCACAGACGAAGCCTACCTCGCCTACACTCTCGGAGACATGCAGAAGGCCTCATATTTCTTTGAAAAGACCGTGGAGGCATCTGAGCAGCAGCCGTATGCAGTGGTTGACACCAATGCCGTTTATAACAGCGCCCTTACCTCCTATATTCTTGGAGATTTCGACAAGGCTCAGACTTATTATGAGAAGAGCTTGTCTTTGGGATATTACGGTGACGAGGGCGATGCCTTTGCCAAACTCGCCGATATCGCTACCAAGAAGGGGGACAGCGAGACTGCTCGCAACTATCTTGAGCAGGCCTTCCTGCAGTTCCCTAAGAGCCAGAGCGTTCTGGTGGGTCTGATTAACTTCTATATGAATTCGGGAGAGAATACGGACCGTCTCTTCGAACTTATCAATTCCGCTAAGGAGAATGAGCCTAACAACGCCTCCCTCTACTATGTGGAAGGCAATGTATATCTGCAGCTTGGAAAGGAGGAAGAGGCTGTCAATGCCTATTCCCAGTGCTCTGTCATTAATCCTGACTACGAGTTTGGATACATAGGAATTGGCCAGCTTTATTATAACAAGGCGGTAGCTATCCAGGAAGTGGCTGCCAATGAGATGGATGATAACAAGTACAATGCTCTGGTAGCCGACTTCGAGCAGGCTTTGAAGAACTGTATCGAGCCTTTCGAGACCGCTTACGCAGTTACAAAGGACTCAGCCATCAAGGTAGCCATCGCGGAGTATTTGAGAAACGTTTACTATCGTTTTAGCTCAGATCCTGCATATGAGGCCAATTATAAGAAATATGATGCAATCGTAAAGGGCGAAGCACCGGTGGAATAATTATTCCAGGTCGAAAGCCTTGACGATTTTTCCTACCAAAGGGTGTCGGACTATGTCATCGTTAGTGAAGGTGACGGTCTTGATGCCCTTTATGTTTTTCAGCAGTTCCACTCCTTTGAGCAGTCCGCTGTCTTCCCTGCAGGGCAAATCTACCTGTGAGGCGTCTCCGGTTACGATGAACTTGGCATTCACTCCCATACGGGTCAGGAACATCTTTAATTGCCCCAGATTAGTGTTCTGCGCTTCATCCAGAATCACGCAGGCCCTGTCCAGAGTCCTTCCTCTCATATATGCCAATGGCGCTATCTGTATCGTGCCTTCGGCAATGAATTCCTGCAGTTTGCGACCAGGAATCATATCCCCTAGCGCATCGTAAAGAGGTTGCAGGTATGGGTCCAGTTTGTCCTTCAGGTCGCCTGGGAGAAAACCCAGCCTCTCTCCGGCTTCCACTGCCGGTCTGGTGAGTATGATGCGTTTGATCTCCCTGTTTTTCAGAGCCCTTACTGCCAATGCTATCGCGATGTAGGTCTTTCCGGTTCCGGCAGGACCTAGCGCGAATATGAGGTCGTTGTCAAAATAGGCTTTCACCATCTCCTCCTGCCTGGCGTTTCTGGCTCTTATGGCTTTTCCCTCATTATTGTAAACTATTACAGCGGAGGCGTTGAGTTTGAAGTCGGGGGCTGAATTCTCTCCTTCGAAGATATCCTCCACATCGTAGGTGCTGAGATTCATCTTGTGCATCATCCTTTCTATCAACATCCCCATTTTCTGATTGAAATCCTCTATGTCCTCTTCTTTTCCATCAAGGATTAGTTCGTCCCCTCTGGCCACCACTTTAAGATTAGGGTAATAGCTGCAAAACTCCCTTAAAATACAGTCGCCTGCACCGTATAATTTAACCGGATCCAGGCCTTCGATACTGATAGTCTTTTTCATAGTGCAAAGATATCATTTTTTTTGTCTGCGATTCTTGTTATTTTTGTAAGTTTTAAAAAGTAATTTCTATGAAGCGAGTATTTAGCTGTTTTCTGATAGGCCTTACCTTGTGTATGGTATCATCCTGTGATTTTTTTCGTTCTCTTGCCGGAAGGCCCACTTCCCAGGATCTGACTGAACAGAATCCTGTTCAAAGTGAGGAGATTGTCGAGCAATCCGAAGTTTTGCCACTTCAGCAGAGCGGATATCAAATGAAAAAAAGACAAGGCCGTCTGAACGTGGCTTTCGCCTACACTCATACGAACAGTACACTAAAGTCTGAACCTCAATATCAATATTACATCGTAGTGGGAACTTACAGGCAAAAAGCTACCAGGAATAAGATGATCTCCGATGCCCGTGAAGCAGGTTACGAGACTTATCTTTTGGAGTATGAGAATGGCTTGACTTCTGTGGCTCTCTTGCCTTGTGATGATTTGGGGCAGGCCATAGATGCTTTCGCTCAGGTTAAACAGGAGAAATTCTGTCCGAGGGATGCTTGTGTATTGATAGCAAAATAATAAAATCAGCATATAGATGGAATACGATTTCAAACGAATAGAGAAAAAGTGGCAGGACCGCTGGGCCGAAGAAGCTAACTATAAGGTGGTCGAGGATCACAGTAAGCCTAAGTACTATGTCCTGGATATGTTTCCTTATCCTTCAGGGGCAGGACTTCACGTGGGGCATCCTCTGGGCTATATAGCCAGTGACATCTACTCCCGATATAAGAGATTGAAGGGCTTTAACGTGCTTCATCCTATGGGTTATGATGCCTTTGGCCTGCCGGCAGAGCAGTATGCCATTCAGACAGGCCAGGCTCCGCAGAAAACCACTGAGGAGAATACGCGGAGGTATCGCCGGCAGCTGGACAGGATAGGTTTTTCCTATGACTGGTCCAGAGAGTTGAAGACTTCCGACCCTGAGTTTTACAAATGGACCCAGTGGGCATTTCTAAAGATGTTCTCCTCCTGGTTTGATCCGGCTCAGAACAAGGCCAGGCCGATAAGTGAGCTGGTGGAAAAGTTTGAGACTTGCGGCTATGATGGAATCAGCCCTCAGGACTGGGCTTCTTATGACGAGGCTCAAAAGGATGCTGTCCTGATGTCTTACAGGATTGCTTATCTGGGAGAGACTTCTGTAAACTGGTGCGAGGGACTGGGTACTGTTTTGGCTAACGACGAGGTTAAGGACGGTCTTAGTGTGCGTGGCGGTTTCCCTGTGGAGCAGAAAAAGATGAAGCAGTGGCAGCTCAGGGTTTCGGCTTATGCCGAAAGACTGCTGGAGGGTCTTGACAGGCTGGATTGGACTGACTCCCTTAAGGAGATGCAGAGGAACTGGATAGGCAAGTCCGAGGGTACTGAAGTGGTGTTCAATACTGTATGTGACGGGAAGGAATTGCCTGTAACGATTTTTACTACAAGGGTTGATACTATCTTCGGCGTAAGTTTTATGGTGCTGGCTCCTGAAAGCGAGCTGGTGGAGAGGCTCACGTCTGCCCAGCAGCGGGAAGAGGTGCAGAATTACCTGAAGGAAGTCAAGAAAAAGACGGAAAGGGAGAGAATCTCCCAGACTAAGAATGTCAGTGGAGTTTTCTCCGGAGCCTATGGAATCAATCCTCTCAGCGGGGAGAAGGTGCCGATTTGGATTAGTGACTATGTCCTGGCCGGCTATGGGACGGGAGCTATTATGGCAGTTCCGGCTCACGACAGCAGGGATTATGCATTTGCAAAGAAATTTGGCCTGCCGATTATTCCTATCATAGAGGGCTGCGACGTGACTGAGGCTTCCTTCGATGCGAAGTCCGGTGTGATGTGTAACAGCGGCTTTCTTAATGGCCTGAGTGTAGCGGAGGCCATAGAGCTGTCTCTTATACACATCTCCGAGCCCACGAGACGGACTCCTAT
>CAMFSN010000009.1 GCA_945983015.1 uncultured Bacteroidales bacterium | reverse complement strand
TCTTTTATAGACACTTCTGATCTCTGAATTCTGCGGGGAGGAACTTCCAGTGACGATATGGGGTTATCCAGTAGTCCTTTGGAGATTTAGAAGGAGTTGTTTCACATATACAGAATACTTCACATCCATTGGATTCCTTGATGAGTTCAATGATGTGATTGAAAAGTTGCTCTTTTGCTATTGTCCTTTTGCCTCGTTCATTAGTGCCAGGTGCTGTCTCAAGATGCTTTTTGTTGAGGACGAATGCCATTGCACCAAGCACGATATCCATACATTGCTGTATGGTGTGCTTCTTCGAGTTGATTTCTGCGATGGCTCCTGTCTTTTCAATCCAGTTGCTGACACTCATTGTAAAGGTTGGTAATCCAGCCTCTTTTCTAAAGTGGTCAAATTCGACCACTTTAAAAATTGGGTTATATAAGGTTTCCCAAGTACCAAGGAATTCAATGGTGCTACGGTTCCTGATCCAGTTCTTTATGATGTCTGCAGCACGGGCGTCTCCACCATTGGCTTTTACAATATCTGTGATACAGATAAAGTCTTCTTCGTTGATTGTAGTCAGGGCTATTTCGATTCCCTATGGACAAGCGTAGCTAATTGTCGTTTGTTAGAAATTATATGCTTTAGTCGGCGAGGTCGATGTGGGCTGTCTGATCGGCTGGGGTGGCGTGTGTTCCGAAAAGGACTGCCAAGCACCTTACCGTGAGCAAATCGGGCTTTTTACTCACCGTGGGCACCTGGAACTTAGGTTTGGTGAGTAAATCGGGCTTTTTACTCACCGCAGGGCTCTGGGAGATAGGTTCCGTGAGTAAATTGGGCTTTTTACTCACCGCGAGCCCTTGGGAGATCGAATTGCTCAGCGAGAGTACGTGGATATTAGCTGCGGATGGACTAGAAATGATTAAAATATCGTATATTTGTATTTATGCAGATATATTTGATATTTATACTTGTGATGGTCGCCAGTGCGATCGTCCAAACGGTTTTGAATTCCAAGATAGAAAAATACTCTAGAGTGCCGGCTAATATGACAGGCGCCCAGGCAGCGGAGAAGATGCTTCGGGACCACGGCATATATGATGTCCAAGTGGTAAGCACCTCCGGTTTTCTTACCGACCACTATAATCCCCGCAACAAGACCATTAATCTCAGTCAGGGCGTATATTCTTCCAACAGCATAGCTGCAGTAGCGGTAGCCGCCCACGAGACAGGACACGCCATCCAACACGCCCAGGGCTATGCCCCGCTAAGACTAAGAAGCGCCCTGGTTCCCGTGGTATCATTCTGCGACAGACTGGTATCCTGGGTATTGCTATTGGGAATCCTGCTCTATTCCGCTTTCCCAGGACTTCTTTGGCTAGCCATAGGGATGTTCGCTGTAAGCACCTTCTTCTCCTTTGTCACCCTGCCAGTGGAAATCAACGCCAGCGCCAGAGCCGTCGAATGGCTGGATATGTCCCGTATCACTGACTTTCAGACCACTCCAATGGCAAAGGATGCCCTCAAGTGGGCCGCCTACACTTACGTAATCGCTGCTCTAGGTTCCCTGGCCACCCTGCTATACTATATAGGATTAGCTAACAGAAAAGACTAAAACTATGGAAGAGAACGCTTTATACCCTTTGAAAGTCTGCACACTCGAAGACAGTTACAGCTGGGGAAAGGAAGAATTCAAGATAGCCGACCTAGGCTACAGGGACAGCCTGCTAAAAGAGGGTTGGCTCGCGGCTAACAGCATAAGCGAGGTGATGGACACTTATATGGACAGAATAGTGGGAGATGCCGTGTTCGCTACCTATGGACGGCAGTTCCCCGTGCAGGTCAAATGCATTAGTTGTGAGGGCAAGATGCCTGTCAGGGTTCATCCGGACGACAAAAATGCCGAATATCGTTACGATGCCCTGGGAAAGGAGAAATTCTGGTACATACTCAAAGCCGAAGAAGACGCCAGGCTGATTCTCGGCTTCAAAAACGACATCAATGCATCCAGCCTTCTGGAGGGAATTGAAAGTTCTGAGATAGAAAAAGAGTTCAACTACGTGAAAGTCAAGACCGGAGACTCATACAGAATTAAGCCTGGCCTGGTTCACGGAGCCTGTGGAAAGATAAGGATATTGGAAGTCTCCGAGTCTTCAGCCTTGGATTTCTGCATCTACTCCTGGGGAGAAGTCGTAAGCGAAGAGGAGTTCGACAGTGCCTTGAACGTGGTGGAAGCTTTGGATTTCATTAATTACAAAGCCACAAAAGCTCAGATCTGCACTCCCAAGAGCATCAGCGCTCAGGTAAACGAACTTCTGAACATAGATCAATTTGTAGTCAATAAGATAGATCTTAAGGAGAGCATAAAGATATCCTCTGAAAAGAGCGATACCTTCGCCCTGTATTACTGTCTATACGGAAAAGCCACCATAATGGGGAAAGAACTGGAGCAGGGCCATCTGATACTGCTTCCTGCCGAGTTGAACGAAGTCATCATAGAGCCTTTGAAACAAAGTACGGCACTTATCGAAGTATTAGGCCAGACAGTCCTGAAATCAGAAGAAGAAGCTAAAAATGAAGGGAAATGACGATTTCAGCAGGCTAGAACTTTCTCTAAAAGCCTGCGAGAGCAACTACCGCTATTTCCGGAGTCTGCTCAAGGAAGAGACCAAACTTCTCGTCCTGGTCAAGGCCAATGCCTACGGCCACGGAGCAGTGGAATTTGGCTCAATGATGCAGCGCTTCGGCGCAGACTACCTTGCAGTAGCCCTGCCTGTGGAAGGAGTTGAGTTAAGAAAGGCCGGCATCTCCTTACCCATACTGGTACTCACTGCAGGAACGGATTTCTTCGATGAAATCATAGAATACAGATTGGAGCCGGGGATTCCTAACCTGGACAGTCTGGAAGCACTGCAGAGAAAATTGGCCGAGAAAGAAATCAAGGAATTCGGAGTGCACATTAAGATAGATAGCGGGATGCACAGACTGGGCTTTATGGAAAGTGAGCTGGACGCATTATGCAGATACCTTCAGGAGCACCCGCAGATTAAGGTCAAGTCCATCTACTCTCATCTGGCAGCAGCGGAAGATCCGGAAAGCGACGAGTTCAGCCTCGGGCAAATCCATCTCTTCGAAAAACTTGCCGGAAGGCTGAGTGAAGCACTAGGCTACAAGCCGATGTGGCATATTCTGAACAGTGCAGGAATAGAGCGTTTCCCGCAGTACCAGTTCGATATGGTAAGACTTGGCATAGGGATATACGGAATCTCGGCCTTGAAGGGAGTAAGGCTCAGCCCGGTAGCTTCATTTATGGTCAAAGTGTTACAAATTAAGCACTTGAAGGCGGAAGACGGGAGCATAGGCTATGGCCGCTATGGGAAAATCGCCGCGGAAGGCACTACCATAGCCACCATACCTGCCGGTTATGCAGACGGAATTAACAGACATCTGGGAAGAGGCAGGGCCAGTTTCAGCGTAAACGGGCACAGGGCTCCGACCATAGGGAACATATGTATGGATATGTGTATGCTGGATGTCACAGGGCTGGACGTAAAAGTCGGAGATACGGTGTGCATATTCGGAGAAGACCCGAGGATAGAGGAATTGGCAGAGATATTGGACACGATTCCTTACGAGATACTGACTTCAATACCACATAGAATAGAAAGAATCATCTGCAAATGAGACCTTTCCTTAAGCAGCTCGCCGAGCATTATTATGCCCAGGGCAGCTCGGAGTCCTTCTGCTTCGTATTTCCGAACAGAAGGTCCCTGATGTTTTTCAAAAAATACTACGCCGAGGAGATAAAGCGGGACAAAAAGACTGTCCTAGCCCCTTCTATGCTCTCCATCAATGACTTTTTCTATAAAGTCAGCGGACATTCCGTCAGCGAACAAACGGAGCTGCTACTGATTCTATACAAGTGCTACAAAAAACTGAAAGGCGACAAATGCGAATCCCTGGATGAATTCTTCTTCTGGGGAGAAATGATACTCTCAGATTTCAACGAGGTGGACAAATACCTGGTCGATGCCGAAGACCTGTTCAGTGTCATCTCTGACTTTAATAAGATAGGGGACCTGGGCTACTTGAGCGAAAAGCAGAAAGAAGCCCTGGAAGTATTTGTAGGCCATATCTTTGACGAGAATCTGGAGAATAAGAAATACAAGCTCTCCTTCGTCAAGACCTGGGAACTGCTCCTGCCCCTGTACCGTGAATACAAGGCAGAGCTGAAAGCACAAGGCAAGGCATACGAAGGAATGGTGTATAAGGAATTGGCCGAGAATATGGATGTAGAGCTGCTGAAAAAGGCCTTTCCGGATTGCAGCAAATTCGTGTTCATAGGACTGAACCAACCGAGCAAAAGTGAGCATAAAGTCTTGAAAGCCATTAAGAAAGCAGGGCTTGGGGAGTTCTGCTGGGACTACAGTTCCACTATGATTAAAGACAGCGCGAACCGTTCTTCTCTCTTTATGGAGCAGAACATCGCTGACTTGGGAAATGCCTTCAGCCCCGACCCCGAAGGCCTGAGCGTGCCCGAACTGAATGTGCTCAGCGTCCCTTCCAATATAGGCCAATGCAAACAGCTTCCTGAAATTTTCAAGCGGCTGAACTGCGAAAGGATAGACCTGAACACTGCCGTCGTGCTGCCGGACGAGAGTCTTCTGATCCCTTGCCTGAACTCCATTCCAGGGGAGATAAGGGAAGTGAACGTAACTATGGGCTACCCTATCAGCGGAAGCATCATCTTCTCTCTTATGGACGAAATTTTCGACATGCAACTGCAGCTGAGAGAAGACAAGCAGAACGGCGGATACCTCTTCTACCACAAGCAGAGCTTCGACATACTGTCCAACCCTTTGCTGGAAAGCGTTTTGAACGAGACCGAAAAGACAATTGCAAAAACTCTGAAACTCAGTCTGAGGCACTATCTGAACGAAAGGGATTTTCCAAAGGAGGGAATTCTTCATCTCATCTTCCATCCTGTACTCACAGAAGCTCAAGTCTCCGACAAAAAGCAGATCGCACAAATCTGTGCATACCTGAAAGATATAATTGTGGAGCTTAGCCGCAGGCTCCTGGCCCTGTCCAAGGAGTCTATAGAGTTGGATTTTGCCCGAGACATTTATCTAGCCATTGAGAGCCTGGAAAAATATGAATTGGAATTGCTGCCTACCAATTTCTACAAACTCCTGGGCAAACTGCTTCGCCGAGCCTCCGTGCCTTTCAAGGGCGAACCGCTGCAAGGCCTGCAGATTATGGGACCTCTGGAAACCAGAGCCCTGGACTTTGAGAATGTAATCATCCTGAGCTGTAACGAAGGAGTATTTCCAAGACGTACTGTCAGCGAGTCCTTTATCCCGCCTGAACTCAGGCGCATCTTCGAACTGCCTACTTACGAGAATCAGGATGCCCTATGGGCTTACTATTTTTACAGACTTATACAAAGGGCGGAGAAAGTATGGATGGTACTTTGCAGCAGCTCTCAACAGAAGATGAAAAGCTGCGAGGAGAGCCGTTTCATAAAACAGCTGGAACTGCATTTCCAACTGAAGGTGAACAGGTTCATAGCCAAGTCCCCTATCTCTGATATTCCGGACGAGCAGAGCATACTAAAGACTGAGGAGCATATAAAAATATTAAAGGGAAGTAATCTTTCCGCCTCCGTCCTCCAGAGTTATCTGGCCTGTCCCGCCAAGCTGTATTACTCCAAGATAGAAAAACTGAGCAAAGCGGAGGAGGTGAACGAGTATCTGGACAAAGGTATGATAGGCAATGTGGTACACAAAGTTATGCAGATATTGTATAACAGGAAGGATCATACCATCAGAAAGGAATTCATAGAGGAGAGCTTAAAGTCAAAAGACTATGAGGTGCTGATAGACAGGGAGATTCTCAACAATCTCAGATCTCCTGAGATAAAGGGGCGAAATCTCATTTACAAAAAAATGATATCCCAGTATATAGGCCAGATACTGAGAAGCGACCTGTCCGAGTTGAAGAAAAGAGGAAAGGAATCATTCAGAATCATAGGTCTGGAACAATTTGTAGAGAAAAAAATTGATGATTTCACATTTGTGGGCTACATCGACAGGATAGACAGTTTTGAGGAAGATAGCATAAGGATAGTGGATTACAAGACCGGAGTTGTCAAGGATGAAGACATAGACATCAATGAGGGGAACGCCAGGTCTGTAGCGGAGGCGGTGTTTGGCCAAGATGAGAGCAAAAGGCCGAAAATAGCCTTGCAGCTCTTCCTCTACGACACCTTTGCTATGGATAAATTCCACGGGAAAAAGATAACAAATGCTATCTATCAGACTACCAAACTATTCAATGCCGGAGTAATGGAGAGTTATATCTGTCCTGAATTCGTGGACTTGATGAACGAGGCTCTGAGTAAGTGTCTGGAAGAGATTCAGAACTTGGATATTAATTGGACCAAGACTGAGCAGACAGGAGTATGCGAGTGGTGTGACTTTAAAAATATCTGTGGGCGATGATAGATCTGTACAAAGCATCTGCCGGTTCCGGCAAGACCTATACCCTTTCCAAGACTTATCTGGAACTACTCCTGAAGGATAAGAATCCGAATTCTTACAGGAACATCCTGGCAGTGACTTTCACGAACAAAGCCACGGAGGAGATGAAGGAGAGAATCCTGAGGGATCTCTTCCAGAAGAGCCTTAGCGATGAGAGGGCTAAGAATATTCTAATCAGGATGTTGCACGACTACAGTGCCTTTTCCATCAGCACTATAGACAGTTTCTTCCAACAGGCCCTGAGAGCTTTTGCCAGAGAGATAGCCCATAGCAGCGAATATCAGATAGAATTGGACAGGGACTCCCTGGTTCACGAAGCTATGGACAGACTTCTGGACGATATGACCGAGGATGAGACCAAACTCCTAAACTGGTTCAGCTCGCAGATAGAAGAATCCCTGCAGAATGGGGAATCGGCGGACGTGGAGAGCAAGCTGTATGAGATCGGAGAGGAGTTTATGCAGGTCGAGGAAAAATTGGCCTACGACAAAGAAAAACTGAAGGATCTGAAGCAAAGGTGCAAGGAGATCATAGTCCGCTTCCATAAGGACATTCAGGCAGCGGCAGAGGGGACGGATACTAGTTCGTGGAGGGCAACGCCGAAAAAATTCCTGCAGAAATACCTCAGGGAATTCAAATACAGGGACGAGGTGCCAGCGGCAAGCCTCAACTTCCTGGCTCAGGGAGAAGGGCCTGTCATAGAGTTGCTGGATCATCAAGGCCGGAGATGGAAGCAGTATGTAACTGCCAAATTGATTGAAAAACAACTTTTTACACTTGGCCTAGCCCAGGAATTCTATAAGAAATACGAGGAGATTAAGGCCGAGCGCTCGGTGATAAGCATAGACGAATCGACCCATCTGCTGAAAGATATCATAGACGGGAGCGACGCCCCTTTCGTATATGAAAGATTGGGAGTCAGATTCCAACACTTCCTGCTGGACGAGTTTCAGGATACCTCGGTGGTGCAATGGGAGAATTTCCGTCCGCTACTGGCCAATTCTCTGGCTTCAGGCTTTGACAATATCATAGTAGGCGACATCAAACAGAGTATCTACCGTTTCAGAAATTCGGATTGGAAGCTGCTGGCCAGAACGGTGGGAGAGGATTTCCCAGGGGCTATAGTGGAAAGGCCTTTGAAGGAGAACTGGAGGAGTTGTGACGAGATAGTGAATTTTAACAACTCATTCTTTACCAAAGCGGCAGAGTATCTGGGAAAGAAGGAGATATATAAGGATGTTTGTCAGACAGTCAGAAAAGAAGACGGACAGAGGGGCTATATCACGGTAGATTATTGTGAAGAGGAGCTGGATATGTGCTTCAACTATGTAATGGATGCCCTGAACCGAGGAGCTAAACCTTCGGATATATGCATTCTGGTAAGAGGCCGCAATGAAGGCAGCAATGTGGCTCAAATGCTTCTAGAGAATGATATCTCCGTCATCTCGGATGATTCTTTGAGGCTGAAATCTTCCCTTGTGGTTCGAAGACTGGTGTCCCTGCTTTACTGCATTCTTTCGGAAAGTGATTCCACGAAAAGCTATCTGGCAAAGAATCTGGGCATACAGCTAAATTACGACTATCATTCCCTGGTGGATTTGTGCGAGTATCTGATCCGAGCGCTTCGAGAGAAAGACGAGCGGACATTTAAAGGGCAAAGCCTTTTCATCCAAAGCTTTATGGACGATGTCCTGAACTTTAGCCAAAACAGGGGCAATGACCTGCACCTCTACCTGAAACATTGGGAGGAGAGCGATCCCCTGATCAGTTCTCCTGACGACCCTTATTCCGTCAGGATTATGACCATTCATAAGTCCAAGGGTTTGTCTGCCCCTGTCATAATCTTCCCTTTTGCGGAAAAGGTGACTTTATACAGGGCCCAGACCAAGTGGTGCCGCTTGGATGATGCAAAGGAGATGGGAGAAGATTTCGACATCCTGTATCCTATTTCTCTGGATGAGAAATGCTCCCAGTCCTATTTCGAGAAATCTTACTCTGAGGAGAGGGATCTGCAGATAGTGGATAACCTGAACCTCTTTTATGTCTGCTGCACCAGAGCAGAAAAAGAGATGCATATCATAGCGAAAAAGGTACCTAAAACACTTATCGACAAGGGAGAAGCTAAGGATATGTCCCAGCTGCTCTTCCTGGCATTACAGTTAACTCAGCAGATCGAGCATTTCGCTACCGGACTGCCATACCTTTTTAACTTGAATGAAGAGAAAGAGGCTGATATACAAAGCTTTCCTGCCAGTTACCAATCTTTCCCCATGAATCCGGAAGACAATCCGAAGAGATTTGTAGCTTCTAGTGAAGCCTGGGACTTTTTCGGGAGTGAAGGCATAGCGAATAGCAGGCGCCTGAACGGAATACGGCTTCACCAATTGCTCTCCAGGATAACAAGCCTGAAGGATATGGACAAAGTACTCTCGGAGGCGAGTGCGGAAGAAAAGGCCGTTCTGGAGGCTGCCATTCTATCTCACAGGGAGTGGTTCAGTGATGAGTTCAAATGTCTTAACGAAGTGAGTGTCATTAACAGCTTTGGAGAGTTCCAAAGGCCGGACAGGGTTCTTATAGATAAAGAAAACAGAGTTACAATTATCGATTTCAAGTTCGGAGAGCCGCAAGACAAATACCACGCCCAGATCAGACGCTATGTCAAACTCTTCCAGGAAATGGGATTCAAAGAGGTGAGAGGCTTCCTCTGGTATGTTAATTCCGACTCAGTGGAAGAAATATAGATTACCTCAAATCGGTAATTATCCAATCGGCGCCATCATTGAAGAAATCCTCCGATGGAGAAAAAATGGAAAGGTCCCCGCTAGATGGGGATTTTTCTATGTCGAAGAGAGAGAAATTCAAAATGGTTCCGTTAGGAATCGCTACAGTCCCTATCAGCCTGTCATTCTCCCAAGCCAGATCTGTTACATAATCCAGATAATCCATCTGTCCGGCTGCTTCCACATAGGCCTCCTTTCCTTCAAGGTCGATGGTCCATATAGATTCAGAATCGCAAAGGATGAGCAAGCCTGCCCCTTCCATACGAAAGCAGTTATCCTGAATAATGGCACTTCCTACCACCTTGACATCCTGAAGCCCAGTTATCTCATACTCGTAATTCACCTTCAGTCTGTATTTTCGAAGATCGGAAAGCAAATCTGAGGGTTTTTCTTGTGCCGACAAAGCTCCAAAGGATAATAGGGCCATAAAGGCAAAGACGAGTTTTTTCATCTTACATCTTACTTAAAAGTTCATCCAATTCTTCAAGACTCCCTACCAGAACCTGCCTCTTCTTAGCTCCGTCAGGAGGACCAACTATTCCAGCTGACTCCAACTGGGACATCACCCTGGCGGACTTGGCAAAGCCCATAGACATCCTGGTCTGCAGAGATGAGGTAGAGGCATTCTGGGTGCTGACTACCAGTCTGGCAGCTTCCTCGAACCTGTCGTCCAAATCACCGGAAGACATTTCCGAAGTTCCGGAAGGCTTGTCCGATGGAGGTTCAGGCAGATAGTATGGGATATTATATGACTGACCATATTTAGTCTCGGAAGCGATGAATTCAGTAATGTCACTTACCTCCTCACTTTCTATAAGGGCACACTGAACCCTCTCCCTTTCTATGCCGGCAAAGAAAATCATATCTCCCCTACCTATCAGTTTCTCAGCTCCGGGAGCGTCGATAATGGTCATCGAGTCCTGACGGGAGGAAGTACGGAAGGCTATTCGCATAGGGAAATTCGTCTTGATGCTTCCGGAAACCACATCCACAGAAGGACGCTGGGTAGCCAAAATGACGTGCAGCCCTGCAGCCCTACCCTTCTGGGCAAGCCTGATGATACAGTTCGTAATCTTACGGCTGGCAGCCCTTTCTTCAGGAGTTCCTCCAGTCACCATAGTAAGGTCGGCATACTCATCCACCACCACTACCAGATAAGGCAGGAACCTGTGCCCATTCTCCGGATTAAGTTTCCTGTCCTTAAACTTTTCATTATACAGAGTAATCTTGTTAATGCCAGCCTTGGCCAGAAGCTGATACCTCTGGTCCATCTCCTCGCACAGAGACATAAGCACCCGCTGTGCATCCTTGGCCGTCTTCACTATAGCTCTATCCTTTTCGGATTCCTCATCATCAGCATCCGGAAGTACAGCCAAATAATGCTTGATCAAAGAAGAGTAGAGCGAGAACTCCACCATCTTAGGGTCTATGAAGACAAATTTCAACTCGGAAGGATGTTTGCCATAAAGCAGAGAAGTGATAATCACATTAAGGCAGACAGACTTACCCTGCTGAGTGGCACCTGCCACCAGCAGATGTGGGGCTTGGGTAAGGTCGAAAATTTTATTCTTCTGGGTCACGGACACGCCCAAAGCCACAGGCAATTCGTACTTTTTACTAAGTTCCTTATAGGAATCACTGTTCAGCAAAGCCCTGAGAGGAACCACGCTCGGCTGGTCATTGGCCACCTCTATGCCTACGGAATCCGAGAGGTTAAACATACGCACACCATTGGCATTCAAGGACATAGCCACATCTTCCTGAAGGTTTTTAATCTGAGACACCTTCACGCCCTCTCCAGGGATCACCTTATAGAGAGTAACGGTAGGACCCTTCAAAGCCTCAATTCCCGCCACGTCTATCTTATAACTGCGAAGGGCATTACATATCTTGACCTTGTTCCTGTTCAACTCCTCCTCGGTGATGACGTGCCTGAGTTCATCGTAACTGCGAAGCAACTCCAGGGAGAAAAACTTGAAATTAGGCAGGCCTCCGAAAGCCATATCCAGCCTGGTGTTTATTCTAGGCAACGGCTTCTTTATGTCAGTTACCAATTCCTGCCCATCAACTATCTGAATCTCAGGATATTCACTCTCCAGCTCCGGCTGCACGGACTCCGGTGCCTCATTCGGAGAAAGCTCCTTTGGCAACTCCACCGGCTGTGGCTCCAAGGTATTATCCGGCAAATTCTCTTCTGCCACTTCCTCCACCTGTGTCTCCACCTGGATTTCCGGCTCTTCTTCCAGTATTTCCTCCTTCAGCTTTTTCTCCTTTCTCTTCCTGCTTGAGGCCAACATATGGGCAAAAGGCTTGCAAGCGAAGATGAAGAAAATCAAAATCAAAAGAACTATCAGAAAAGCGGAGACCACCGGTCCCATAGCCCCTATAGACAAAGCGCAGACATATCTTCCAACATTCCCGCCGAGTCCTCCGCCGAAAGCCAACTCCAAACCTACATAGCCTCCCACGAAAGAGAAAAGCAGAGAAAAGACAAAAGCCCCATATGCAGACAGTAGTCCGTATCTGAGTAAAGAGATACTATTTTTATCCTTTACTAATTTAATCGCAAGAGCTGTCAGAAAAACATTAAGGGAGAAACTTGCCAAGCCAAAGCAACTGCATACTAAAAAACGAGCATAGCGGTATCCCCACGAGCCCGCCATATTCTGCAGCACCTCCCCACTCATATCAGAGCGCCAGTGCAGCAGATATGAGAAGATGGCCACAAAAGTGAAAATATCAAAAAGAAAAACACAGCAGCCGGTCAAAAAACAGAGCAACTCCTTATGTTCTTCTTGAAGATTGATTAGTTTTTTCATCTGCGCTTGTTATTCCTGAAATTCGCCTTACGCTTGTTATTATACTGCTTGTTATTTCTCGAAGTCCCGAGTCCCATTCCCGGACGGGAATAATTCGCGGCTCCATCTATCTTACTAAGTGTCATTCCTTCAGGTATCTGCACACGCCCTTCGGAGAGTTTGACGATATCCGAGAAAATAGTCTCGTCAGATACAGAATCCTTATTCCATATCAGATACTGGGTACGCATATAGATGGCAAGTGAACGGATAAGCGAGGCTTTAGTCTCAGAATCCTCCTCCCCTGCTATCAAATCTAGGATTTTCTCTATGTTTCTGCCATAGTGTGTGGCCCTTATCTTAGTATCCTTCATAGGAATACTGACAGGTCTGGTCTCAAAATCAGCCCTCTGAGGACAAGGGAAAGGAGAATCTACGTCCAAGTCAAAATCGGCCAACATATAGAGATGATCCCACAACTTATGCTCCCCCTCCTCCGCACTCTTGACAGAAGGGTTCAAAATCTCCATCACTTTCACTACCGCACGAGCCTGACGACTGCGTTTATCCCTGTCTTCTATGGTCTTCAAGTCCTTGACCATAGTCTTAACATTATTTCCGTAAAGTCTCTGTATGTTATTATCCATAATAATCCTCCAATTTGACAAAAATAAAAAACAAAGCCCACTTTAACAAACGCTGTGCATAGCCTTTCGCACCTGCTCAGCCTTCTGCTCCCCCGCTATCATCCCAAGCACTTCCAGGCCAAAGTCCACCGCATAGGCAGCGCTTCTGCCACTGACTATACGTCCGCTGCGAACTGCAGGCAGAGGCAGATACTCCGCCCCCTTCTCCACGAAAGAGTGCTGAAAGCCTTCGAAGCAGGTCAAACGATGTCCCTTGAGCTCATCCAATTGACTGAGTACCAGACCAGGAGCCGCACAAATAGCCGCCACTGCCCCTCCCTTCGCATAGTGCTCCTTCATCCAAAGGATGAGTTTTTCATTCGATGCCAATGTCTTTGAGCCCGGCATCCCCCCTGGGAATATCATCACGTCCTGCTCCCCTATGCCTTCGCAGGAATTATCGCAGTCCTCCAAAAGCATATCTGCCTGGACCAAGACTCCGTGAGAAGAGCGGACTGCCAATTCTCCTGTGACAGAGACCAGTTGCACTTTCACTCCCCCACGCCTGAGGGCATCACAGCAAGCCAATGCCTCGATGTCTTCAAAACCCTCAGCCAAAAATATATAAACTCCTTTCATATCAATCCTCTTCGTCTAAAAAATCCATCATACTGTCCAAAACCCTTCGTTCCTTCTTTGTAGGCCGGCCACTACCCCTGTCCCTCTTTACGAAGAAGGTCTCCACCGGCGCCCTCATCTTAGCCAACTCACTCTCGGGAGTAAGATTTTCAGCATACTGCGGAACCAGCGAGGCTCCCACCCTGTTTTCCAAGGGCGAAAGAACCCTGTAACTGAACTGTACGGAGCCCTTCCTGATTTGAATAATCTCCCCGACCTTCACTTCCTTTGCCGGCTTACAGTTCACTCCATCTATCTTCACCTTTCCGCCATTGCAGGCTTCCGTAGCCTCACTTCGAGTCTTAAAGACTCTGATAGCCCACAGATACTTGTCAATCCTCATATCATTCACTATTTCGAATCCTGCCCTGATAAGAGAAAGCGAAACTGCTGCCCTCCGGCAGAATCAAATCCAATTTAATATCCCAATTATCTTCTCCATCCAGCTTGCTGACATAGATGCTGCCCGACTTCAGGGCATGATACTGAGTGAAGAGATATTCCTTGTCTTCAAAGTAAAAGAGATAATCGTCATTATGATAGATATCCTCCACATTGTTCATCATTCCCACAAAAGGGCTTTTCAGGCCAAGTTGAAACACGCTTTCGCTCTCTCCCTTGAAGACGAACATCACATTATCTTCCGAGGCCCTATAGGCCATCTCATAGATATCCCTGCTCTCGTCATTAAAACTAAATCCTGCGACAGCCTCCGGCTTTGCAATTTCCTGATTCTGAGAAGGATTCTCGTTTTTCACACAGGATAACAGCAGCAGGGGCAATGCCCATAAGATTAACTTTTTCATAACAACTCGTATCCTCCCTGATATGCTATCTTAAGTCCGGAGTAGTTTGTAAATTCCACCCTTAAGTTAGTTTCACTTCTGGACACAGTGAGAGTACCGACATTCCCGTTAGGCTTGCTGTAAGTCTGTGAATCATATACGACCTTATAGATATCAGGATTCTGGGAAAAGCCGTGAGCCTTTCCATCCACATCCGAAACCGGCATAAAAATCTGGGCCTCCCTCTCAGTATTATCCTTCAGGGATATGATGGCCACCCCATTCTCTTCCCTGTAAGATACCTCAGTAATATCCCTGGTCTCATTCTTTAGGAAAATGCCCTGAGGGAAAGGCTTGGCAAGCAAGTAATCCGTAGGCTCGCCCCTGTATTCCATCTTAAACACGTTTCCATCCATCTCCAAATCCAGAGTGAAAACAAAATAATTCGGATTCTCGGGATCCGCATACAAACTATAAGTTCCTTCCAGCTCTGAAGCCGCTGTATTCTTCACCACATCACCCGTAGAATTATCTACGACCTTGAGTTCCACAGGGCTCTGGGCAGTGACATTGCGTCTCAGTCCATCGCAAAGGCCAATTGACTGGGTTACAGAAAGATAATTATTACATATCTCCAAATCCTCCGCATATTCAATGTCTCCGGAAGTGAAGTACAGACTCAGTTCTTCCCCGCTTTTTCTCAAAAAGGCAGCTCGAATAGGAAGTTGCTTGGCATCCACTTTGTTAGCGGCGAAATCCACGAAGATAGAATTGGCATTCAATTTATAAAGGAAATCCTCGATTTCAAGGTCAAAACCGAAAAGCGTGCCGTCCTCCAATTCCAGGGCGCCGGAAGCGCAGACTCTGCCTTCCTCTTCAAAGGAGTTGCTGCTGACCGTGCCGCGAAGCAGGCTTTCGTGGCTGCGCGGGCTCAGTTCTTCAAGTGTAAACCCCGACAAAGAGCTGTATATGGTATAAAGTTTTTCTTCTGAAACAGGATCGAAATCAGTGGAAACCAGCAGAGGGGAAAGACCCACTGAGAGAACCGGATATTCTCCACTGAAGATAGCCTCGTAATCCAAGCCTTCCTGTGGACTTCCGGCAAGCACTAGATTATCGCCTATAGTAGTGGCTATCACCGACTTGAACTGGAAAGTCTCGCCGTTCAGATAATACGTATTTTTCTGCGAAACCAGATTCGGATACTCTGGCTGCGGCTCTGGGTCCACTTTATTATTATCCTTAACACAAGAAGCGAGAATCAAAAGAGGAAGAACAATGTAAGTGATTTTTTTCATAAGCGGATAAAGTCTTTTATAAAGCTGCTGCCACTGAACCTGTGAGATGGTTCCAGGCAGTCATAAAGTTCATAACTAATCTCACAGCCCTCCTGAGAGTTTACCACTTTCAGGCTGCCGGAGGTGAAACAGGCATAGTTCCTGGTCCATAGGCTGTTCTGCCACTCGATATACCAGGCTCCGCTGATATATGGCTCGTTAAAGTAACCGGGATTGCCTGAGAGAATGAAGCCGGGACGCAGGTCCTCTCTGGCATAAGCGCCACTTTCGTTACAAGGTATCATAGGGTACTCCCCATCCGGAATGCCATTCTCAATGCTCCAGTCCAGATCTACCAATATGTGCATACGAAGCAGGGCCCCGTCTCCCTTTGGCTTGGAGGAAGTCAAGTCCAGACTCTCATCTGCGAGGAAAAGCCTGAGGTATTTGACGCTTGGATTATAAGGATCCATTATGTCCCCTTCATCCTTGAGCTGAGCCTTGGCAAAGGACACGTTCTCGAAATCCCTGCTCAAGGTACTGCTTGAAATCTCTTCCGGAGCTTCGTCCTTCAATTCAGGAACTCCCTTCCAGTCTATGTAGCGCTTTTTAAACTTGTTTCCGGCCAGATAACCCCTTATTATTAAAGTGTCATTATCACCCTTGACAATCTCGAAATCTCCCTCGTCCAGAAGGTCGTATTCTATCTCAGAGGAATTCTTTTCCAGACTTCCATAATAGCTGCCGTCATAGACAGTGAGCCTTCCTCCAGGAGCAGGGATACTGGTCTGATAACCAGGCACGAAGGAATAAGGAGTAAAAGAGCCGGAATTGCTCATAGGAGAGTACTTTCCCTTCAAGAAAGAGTAGTTCAGTTCCTGGGCGGGATTATAATAGGCGTTCAGGAGAAGTTGAACAAGTTCTCCAGGGCCCTGAAGGTTCCCGAACTCATCGCTCTGCATATCGCTCCATAATTTTATCAGATATGCATCTGAAGTCTGCTCCCCTATATCGTCGCCCAGATATGTCAGAGTCACATTTGTATATGGACAACTGAGAGTCTCCTGCTCCTGAGGCCCTGGCTGAAGTTCTGACTGGGCTTTGTTACAGGCGACAAGAGAAAGAAGGGCCCCAAAAACCAATACTATCTTTTTCATCATTTCTGTCGGCAATATATCTGTACCGGACAACCGCTGAGTTCAAAATTCTCTCTAAGCTGGTTCTCCAAAAAGCGTTTGTAAGGCTCTTTGATATACTGTGGAAGATTACAGAAGAAAGCAAAGCTAGGGAACCTGGTAGGCAACTGGGTCACATACTTGATCTTCACGTACTTGCCCTTAATGGAAGGAGGTGGAGTCTCCTCTATTACAGGAAGCAGGGCCTCGTTCAGGCGGGCAGTAGGAATCTTTCTGGAATAATTCTCATACACCTTGGAGACGGCATTGAGCACGTCCTGGATACGCTGCATCTTGACTACTGAAGTGAAGATGATAGGCACGTCGGTGAAAGGGGCAATCCTATCTCTGAGGCTCTGCTCGTACTGTTTAAGGGTATTGTTATCCTTGATGAAAAGATCCCACTTGTTCACGACCAGCACCACTCCCTTGCGATTTCTCTGAATGAGGTTGAAGATATTCATATCCTGAGCCTCCATACCCGTAGTGGCATCTATCATCATAATGCAGACGTCACTGTGCTCGATGGCACGAATGGAACGCATCACCGAATAGAACTCCAGATCTTCGTGGACCTTAGTCTTGCGGCGGATACCGGCGGTGTCCACCAGCATAAACTCGTGTCCGAATTTGTTATAATATGTCTCTATGCTGTCTCTGGTAGTGCCGGCAATAGGGGTGACTATGTTCCTATCCGTTCCCAAAAGGGCATTGGTAAGGGAAGACTTACCCACATTAGGCTTACCCACTATGGCTATGCGAGGAAGTCCTGCATAAGGATCCTGCCCTTCTCCCTGATCCTCAGGAAGCAGTCTGCATATCTCATCCAAAAGGTCTCCGGTCCCTGAACCGTTAGCTGCTGAGATAGTCCAAATCTCTCCCAATCCCAGGGAGTAGAACTGATAGGCGTCGTAAATCTTCTCTCCGCTGTCCACCTTGTTCACACAGAGTACCACAGGCTTGCGGCTTCTTCTGAGGACATCGGCTATCTCCGAATCGTAGTCAGTCACACCCGTGGCAGCCTCAACCATAAATAGAACCAGGTCAGCCTCATTGATGGCTATCTGCACCTGCTCTCGGATGGCAGTTTCGAAAATATCTTCAGAATTAGTGGTGTATCCCCCCGTATCCACTACTGAAAACTCACGGCCACACCACTCACAGCGGCCATAATGACGGTCACGAGTAACACCTGAGATGTCATCTACAATCGCCTGTCGCATTCCGACAAGACGGTTAAAAAGAGTGGACTTACCCACGTTAGGGCGACCTACTATAGCTACTAAACTCATAATTATTTCTTTTCTTTATCAAACAGGGCACATTCCCGACAAGCGTCGGAATAGTCCCCGTCACATTTCACTTTATGAAGGGCGGCATCCTCGTCCTTGAAACAGCGTATTCCCAGTTTTCGCATCTGCTCATTGGAGCCCACATCGTACTTAGGGAACTCCCCGTCCTTTTTCAGAAGGAAGACGCACATAAAGGCGACCCCCAAGACCAGAACCACTGCAGCTGCTATGAAAGTCGCCATATTACCACCTTTCAAATACAGGGCTGATAGCCTCGTAGTTATAAACCTTATGGATAATGGAGGCGAAAAGCGGAGCCAAAGACACTATCTGTATCTTTTCGTCCGAGGCCAATTCCGGATGAGGAATGGTATCACTGATATAGACTGCTTCCAGCTTGGAGTCGTGAATCCTCTCCACTGCTCCCCCGCTGAGCACTCCGTGGGTGGCACAGGCCCTGACGCTGTGAGCCCCCATCTCTATCAGCACATCGGCAGCCTTGCACAGAGTCCCTGCCGTATCTATCATATCGTCGATGATGACTATATCGCGACCTTCCACCTCTCCGATGGCGGTGATATTGGAGACCACATTGGCCTTAGCCCTGGTCTTATGACAGATGATGGTAGGAACGCCGAGGGCACGGGCATAATTGTTAGCTTTCTTAGCGCCTCCCATATCAGGTGCGGCCACGGACAGATTCTCCAGGCCAAGTCCCTGAATGATAGGGAGAAACACCTTCATACTGTAAACGTGGTCCACCGGAATGTCGAAAAAGCCCTGGATCTGTTCAGCGTGCAGTTCGCAGGTAATTACCCTGTCGGCTCCGGCGGCACGCAGAAGGTTCGCTACAAGTTTGGCCCCGATGGCCACACGCGGCCTGTCCTTTCTATCCTGTCTGGCCCAGCCGAAATAAGGAATGACGGCTACCACCGAGTCCGCTGAAGCCCGCTTGGCGGCATCCACTGCCAGAAGCAATTCCATCAAATTATCAGCAGGCGCGATGGTGGACTGCACAATATACACGCTTGCCCCGCGCACGCTGTCTTCAAACTGTGGCTGAAACTCACCGTCACTGAACTGGGCGACAGTGAGGGCTCCGAGCTTTTGTATCGGCTCATCGCTATTCCGGATCAAATTCAATTCCTCTATCACTCTGCGGGCAAAATCCTCCGATGCCCTGCAAGAAAACAATTCCAACCTGTGGCTGTGAAGCATAGTTATATGGTTTTTAAGATTTTCTCTATGTATGCCAATATCTCCTCCCTCCCCTTTCTGTCCTGAGACGAGCTGACCAGCATATCCGGCAATTCCTCCCACTCTTCCTCAAGTGTCCTGCAATTCCTCTCCATAGTGGCCTTCAGCACATTGACTCCGACCTTGTCTGCCTTCGTATAGATGATGGAAAATGGAATTCCCCTCTCCCCGAGCTGATGAATGAAATCCAGGTCAATCTTAGTAATATCGTGTCTGGAATCGATAAGCACAAAGAGATTCATCAAATCCTGGCTGTCACAAATATACTCGTCGATAAGCCTTCTGAGTTCGTCCCTGCCCTTTCTGTCCAACTTCGCATAGCCATATCCGGGGAGATCTACCAGATACCAATTGTCATTAATCAAAAAGTGATTCACCACCTTGGTCTTACCAGGAGTGGAAGAAGTCATCGCCAGCCTGGCATTATTACAAAGCATATTTATAAGGCTGGACTTACCCACATTACTGCGGCCGATAAAGGCAAATTCCGGAAGCCTGCGGGCAGGTCTCTGCTCAGCCTTAGTGCTGCTTCCGGCAAATGTCGCGCTCGTTATCTTCATACTCTCTTCTCAATCCCACAAATATACATAAAAATCCGCTAATGGCAGACTATGATTTAGGATAAAGAATAGTAAAACAAGCCCCACCTAGCCTAAAGCTTCTGGAATAAGATATGGATGCCCCACATTTCTCAAGAATACTCTTGCATATAGACAGGCCCAATCCACTTCCACTGCTCTTTGTGGTAAATTTAGGAGTAAAGAGTTTGGAGATATTAGCCTCTTCCACTCCTGCTCCATTGTCTTCGAAAACTATCTCGTAGAAATCCGGATCGCTTCCATTCCGCAAGGACACTTCTATCCTGGCGTCAGGAACCCCCTCACAGGCCTGAACCGCATTATTCAGCAGGTTTACAAAGACTCTGACAAGCTGAGGCCTTGGGGCTTTGACGATGACGTCCGGCAGGCCCATATAAACAAACTCCACATCGGGACGATTATCGAAAAGACTGACCTCCTCCCTGAGCAGATTGTCCAATGGTACCTCGACAGGCTCCTCCGAATACAGCTTGGCAAAATCGGAAAACTGATTCGCCGTCTCGGTAAGCACTTTGATATGGTCTAGCAGTACTTCTGCCATAGAGTCGAATTTCTCCTTCCAGGACTCGTCCCCCATAGCCTTGAGCCTTTGAACCCTTTGTATCTGAAGCTGCATAGGGGTCAGAGGATTCTTAATCTCGTGTGCCACATTTCGAGCCATTTCACTCCAGGCCTTATCCCTTTCCGCCTGAGCCAGAGCCTTGGTGCTGTTCGACAGGTCATCTACCATACGGTTATAAGAAGTGACTATATCCTTAATCTCGGCATCATCCCTGTATCCGCTTTCGCTTAGTTTCTCAAGTCTTCCCGAACGCATCTTTCGACTCATTTCCGAAAGCGGCTTGAAAGTCTTGTCTATAGCTACAGTAACACCTATGGAGGATATAATCAGCAGGATAATAAACACCACCAGCACGCTGACAGTATGCAGGACAGCGTCAAAAATGAAATTTCCGCCACCGTCGGTATATGGAGATGCAAAGAAGGCAAGCAAGTCTCCATTGGCCCGAACTATGGGAGCATAGAGCATATATATGCTGCGGTTCCCGAGTGTCTCCTTATTTATACAGTAACCCTCATTTTCGTATCTGAGGTGATAGTATGGCGTCTGAGGCATTCTGTAACCCATAATATGCCTTTCGTGAATCTCGGGAATAGTGGACATCACCACCTTTCCGTCAGGTCTGTAGAGGGAGATATCCGAGCCCGTGTTATCGCCCACCATTCTGAGCAGCTCCAGCATCTCCCTGGAATTCAACTCTTCAGGATGCTCCAAAGCCCTGATCCCGTTCTGAAGCTGGAAGCGTATGGAGTTCACCTTGTCAGACATCATCCAGTTCACGGAACTGTTACTTCTCTCATTCACAAATCCCACACTCACAAAGGCGAGGATGGACATAGCCATTACCAAAGAGAAAATCACCACATAGATCATAGAGCGCTTGAAATAACTCTTCTCAAAGTTAATTCTCCTTTTCTTTCGCCTGACCATCAAAAAGAGGAAAATAGAAAAGACAAGGCTTATGAAAACCGTGTTTATCAGCAGGATACCAACTGATATCTGGCCCCTGGACATTACTATCACCTCATCCTCTCCGACTGTGGTGTAAAAGCTGATATATCCGTTGTCGCTATCGATATACTCTTTTCCGCTCAAGATATGGGCATAGAGTTCATCTCCCAATTTCAGAGGGTATGCATAGTTTCCCTTCATATACTGCCTGTATCCCTCCTTATACATAGCATAGGAATAGCGTCCTGGCACTTCGGAGGCGGTATCGTCTGAGAGCATCGTGCTCAGGGAGCGCTTGTTAGGGTATTTCGGCTCCAGAATAATATAGATGCTCTTCTGTCCATCCTCAAAGCTATAATAATGAAAGGCAGCCACATACCTTCTTCTCTGATCCGAGATTGGAGCAAAGCGAAACCTGGAACCAGTCTCTATCTGAACACCTTCATCCAGGCCAATTATACTCTCATTCCTGCCCACCTTAAGAGTCAGGTCGTAGGCATTCATATATTTGAGAAAATACCTGTCTACGAGTCTG
Organism: uncultured Bacteroidales bacterium; assembly: GCA_945983015.1. GTDB lineage: Bacteria > Bacteroidota > Bacteroidia > Bacteroidales > UBA932 > Cryptobacteroides. Next base: position 4,923 of record CAMFSN010000009.1, on the reverse strand, counting down.
GATTTTGCAGCGGCGAATGCCTCGTCGCTTTCAGAAGCCCTGGCCAATACCTCATCCCTGGATATCTGCCTTTCCACCCTACGCAGATGGGTTTCCAATTCATAATCACGAGCATTGGCAAGAGACTCTGCCCAGGAGGAGACGACGATGCTCTCCCTTTGGAAGCCTATGAAAGTGGAGGAAAATACACAGAAAATGGAGCATAGCAGAGAATAGATGAACACCCCCGATACCGAAAAGATAGCCAGTCTCCTTTTGAAAATCCTGATCCAAAGAGGCTGCAGCAAATCCAAAAGCTCGGCTATGGAGAAAAAGATAGCGAAAATCGCCGCATATACCACCAGGGTATCCAGGCTCAAAGCCCACAACTTATAGAGGTGTAAATTGATATGGGTATATACCAATACCTTATATATGGATATATAGCAGAACCATATCAGGAAAAGCACGAATAAGAGATCAAGTGCTATGCCTATGATTATCTGATATCTTTTAGTCCAATTTCGCCAAATATCCCTTCTGACCAGATATAGGGAGGTGGCTATTTCGAATACTATTATGGAAATCAGCAGAATACTGATAATCTGAGTCAGTTCCCCCTTCAGGACCGGATAGCACCTGTAGGCTACGAAAACCACGAAGAGCAGGAGCAGAATAGTACCCAAGGCATTTTTCAAGTTAGGGCGGAAGCTCAGGCTCAATAGCAGAGAGGCCATAAATAGAATATATGCAATCCAAGCCAGATGGGCCGGAAGCGGGCTCTTGACAGGAAGGGAGTCAAAGAAAAGCTTTATGGTAGGCTTACCCTGCACATTGATCACGTTCCCATCCTTCATACTCATAGGCAAGAGCGTGAAACCCTCCTGTATCCGGATGTGCTCGTTAGGATTCAGCCTTAAGGCAGCTATCAGAATTCTCTTATCCGACTCATAGCTCCGCATCAGGAAGGAAGTCCCTGAGAAATAATAATACTTAAACTCTTCCCCGACACTGGACAAAGTGGTTCGACGACTCCCTCCCACATACTCGTCATACTGGACCGGAAGCTGTCCCCACCAAGCTACAAGATGCTGGTTCTCATATAGATAAAATGAAAAATCTTCGGGCAGACCCTTAGCTGTAAAGAGTTCCTCCGCATCCTTATTCAGCAGTTCGCGGGCACATTTGTCAAGTTTATCAAGTCTCCTGTCAATAGATCTACCCAACTCGACGGCCTCTTTGGCCACATCCACCTCCTTTTGGGGGAAAGCCAAAGAAACTGCCAGCAAAATCAGGGATGATGCCAGCAGAACTACGTTCAGACCTTTCTTAAACCGTTTCATTCGTGATGATAACTCTCGCCTTTCATAATGGTACAGGCCCGATAGAGCTGTTCAACAAAAATCGTGCGTACCATCTGGTGGGAAAAAGTCATTTTGGACAGTGATATCTTAAAGTCGGAACGCTGATAAACCTCCTGCGAAAAGCCATAAGCGCCGCCTATCACGAAGGTCAAATCCCTGGAGGAAGACTGAAATTTCTTTTCCAGAAAGGAAGCAAATTCCACTGAACGGAACTCTTTTCCCCTCTCGTCCAGCAGTATCAACTCGTCCGAATCTTTCAGGTGTTTTAAAATCAGCCGGCCTTCCTGAACTTTTATCTGTTCCCTGCTTAGAGCAGAGACGTTCTTTAATTCAGGAATTTCCTTCAACTCGAAGGGCAAATAGTGGCGAAGCCTGGAAGTATATACCCCCAGGCCTTCGCTAACCCAATCAATGTCAGTCTTTCCGACTGTAAGTAGAGTTATTTTCACAACTAGACTCTCTGACCGTAGGTGCGGTCGGTAGTATTCACTGTGATAACGTCTCCCTGGTTGATGAAAAGAGGCACCATTATCTTAGCTCCAGTCTCGAGAGTAACCTCCTTAAGAGCAGAGGTGGATGCAGTATTACCCTTTACTGCAGGCTCGGCATAGGTAACCTCGAGAGTTACGTATGTAGGAAGTTCGCAGGTAAGACAACGCTCCTCCTCTCCGGTAACAAACATCATCTCCACGTGCTGGCCCTCTTTCATAAGGTCTGCATTCTCCACACTGTCCTTAGGAAGAGTAATCTGCTCATAGGTCTCCTCGTGCATAAAGTTGAATCCGTCTTCATCAGCGTAAAGGAACTGATATGGACGACGCTCCACTTCGATGACGTCAATCTTAGCTCCGGCGGTGAAAGTGTTCTCCAGGATACGGCCATTCTCCAGATTACGGAGTTTTGTCTTCACAAAAGCAGGGCCCTTTCCAGGTTTCACGTGCTGAAACCATACAATCATACAAGGTTTTTCGTTAAACTTTAGATAAAGTCCATTTTTAAAATCAGCTGTTGTTGCCATAAATATGTCTAATTATTAATGAATTCTAAAAAAATCGTGCAAATATAATAAATTAGACTTTTAATTTCAAGTCCTCCGGACAGCAGGCCATACTGGAATCGGCATTCCCTAAAGCCCTGCCACATAGGCTGCCACCTGCTCAAGAAGCCAGCGCGGGGTGGAAGTGGCTCCGCTGATACCCACCTTGTCGTCAGGACGGAACCAGGCGCTTTGAATCTCGCCTACAGACCCCACGGTATAGCTACGAATATTGGTATTCTTACACAAAGTGCTGAGCACCTTACCATTAGAGCTGGACTTTCCGGTCACGAAAATAATGACATCGTGAGTCAGGGCGAATTCCTCCAACTCCCTGTATCTGTTAGCCACCTGGCTGCAGATGGTCTTATGTATCTTCAGACGGGGTATTCTGGAAAGCAGCAAGTCGCAGACTTTCTCATATTCCACGGGACTTTTGGTAGTCTGAGAGAAAATCTCACAAGCTCCTGAAGGCAGGTCGTTTTCCACCATATCCAAAGCCTCATCCAGGCTCTCTATAACCCTGACTCTCTGCAGATCATCTATCTGTCCTACCAAGCCGAGGACTTCCGGATGCCCTTTCTTTCCGAAAATGATTATGCGTCCCTCCGCCTCCCTGATTTTCTTTTGAATTCCCAGAACCACGGGACAAGTGCAGTCTATTATCTCAAAGCCCTGTTTTTCCAGCAATTCATAGGTAGCAGGCGGCTGGCCGTGGGCCCTGATGAGAATGGCCTCGCCAGAAGCGTCGCTGATTTCATCCAGATCTTCGACATCCAAAGCCACAAGTCCCAAAGCCGAAAGCCTGGCTATCTCTGATTCATTATGCACTATCTCTCCCAGGGAGTACAGATGAGACCCTTTACGAGAAGCGAGATACTTTTCGGCAGTTCCTATAGTTCTGATGACACCGCCGCAAAAGCCCGCATTGCTATCTATCTCAACACTCTTCATAAATACCTAATTTACCCCTTATCAGACCCTTGGCCCACTCTACCTCCTCCTTGAGAGTCATCTCGGAGTTATCCAGGACGAAAGCGTCCGAAGCCTGGCTCAGGGGAGAAGTTTCCCTATGAGAATCTATATAATCCCTCTGCCTGAGATTCTCCCTGACCTCCTCAAAGTCAGGATTAGAACCCTTAGCAAGCAGTTCATCATAGCGCCTGCGCACCCTGACCTCCTCACTTGCAGTCATAAAAATCTTCACCTGAGCATTAGGAAAGACCGTGGTGCCTATGTCCCTGCCATCCATAATCACACTCTCCTCGGCTGCCAGGCAGTGCAGGCAATCATCCACATAATGCCGAATGTAAGCTACTGCCGCTATGGGACTTACCTGAGAAGACACCTTCATCGAACGAATCTCATCCTCCACGCAGCGCTCCCCTATGTAGAGCTTTCCCTGAAGGAATTTCAGTTCCAGGGATGCCAACTTTTCCTTCAAGGCTTCACTTATATGATTCTCGGCATCTATGTATCCGGCCTCCTGAGCAAAGAGGGTTACCCCCCTGTAGAGTGCGCCAGAATCCAGATACAACAGGCCAAGTTCCTTTGCGAGCAACTTGGCAAAAGAACTTTTGCCGGTGGAAGAATACCCATCTATGGCTATGGTAATTTTAGGCAGTTTCATACGTAAGATTCTATATTGTTGACACTTATCTCCTCATCTCCGAGAATAAGCAATCGTTCTACCACATTCCTGAGTTCCCTGATATTCCCTTTCCAGCTGCGTTCCTGAAGCTTGGACACCGCCTCCGCACTGAAATGCTTGCGAGGAAGGGCTGTCTCGGCACAAAGCTGATCTACGAAATAATTGATCAGCAAAGGAATGTCGCTCTTTCTTTCATCCAAGCCAGGAACCTTGATTACGATTACGCTCAACCTGTGATAAAGGTCCTCGCGGAAGCGTCCCTCCTCTATCTCCTTTCTAAGATCCTTATTCGTAGCGGCGATGACCCTGACATCCACCTTGATGTCAGCATCACTGCCCACCCTGCTGAGTTTGTTCTCTTGAAGGACACGAAGGACCTTGGCCTGTGCTGCAAGAGACATATCTCCTATCTCGTCCAGGAACAGAGTGCCTCCATCTGCCTGTTCAAACTTACCTTTGTGCTGTTTGATGGCAGAAGTAAAGGAGCCTTTTTCGTGACCGAAGAGTTCGCTTTCGATAAGTTCAGAAGGAATGGCAGCGCAGTTTACCTCTATATAAGGGGCTGCACTCCTGTCGCTTTCGGAGTGTAAACTCCTAGCCACCAGTTCCTTTCCGGAGCCATTAGGCCCCTCTATCAGAACCCTGGCCGGAGTAGGAGCGACCTTGGAAATAATTTCGCGAATACGATTTATGGCCTCGGACTCACCTATCATTCTGGCTCCGCCGAAAACCTTTTTCTTAAGTATCTTATTCTGGGAGGTAAGAGCCACCTTGTCCGTGGCGTTCTTAATGGTAATAAGGATGCGGTTCAAATCCAGGGGCTTTTCTATGAAGTCGAAAGCTCCCTTTCTGTCTCTTATACACATCTGACGCTGCCGACGACTCCTTACGTG